>DASTPT010000109.1:0-18319 GCA_035762085.1 Actinomycetota bacterium
CCGGCGCCGTCGGCGGCGGCGGCCGGCTCGAGTACACCGTGGTGGGCGACGCGGTCAACGTGGCGAGCCGCCTGCAAGCGGAGGCAGCGGGCGGGGAGATCCTGGCGAGCGCGTCGACCGTCGAGGCGGCGGACACGATCGGGAACGAGCCGATCGGCGCCCGGACGGTCAAGGGGCGAGAAGAGCCGGTGGAGGTATTCCGTGTCCGGCGGTGACACCGTGGACAGCGAGCGTCGCGACCGCCGACTGCGCGCGCTCGCGTGGACGATCTTCGGGCTCGCGCTGACCGGTGCCCTCGTCGGGATCTGGATGGAGTTCGTGACCGGCAAGGGCGATGCCGTGTTCACCGTGCTCGTGTTCGCCTTCCCGCTCACCGGCGTGCTGATCCTGCACCGGAGGCCACGGACGAACCTCGGGTGGCTGATGCTCTCGATGGGCATCGGTTTCGCCCTGCCGTTCGACTCGATCGGGCACCTCCTGCTCTCGGATGATCCAGCGAGCTCCGTGGGCGCGGTCATGCTCGCGCTCGGCGGCCCTGTCTGGGTTCCCTTCATCGGGATCAGCGGCTTCCTGCTGCTGCTCTTCCCCGATGGGCACCTCCCGTCCCCGCGGTGGCGTTGGTTCGCCTGGACGTGCGGGATCGGGCTCGTCCTGCTCGCGCTCATGATCATGCTCACCCCCGGGACCTTCGCGGAGCTCGGGTACCCGACCGTCGAGAACCCGCTCGGTATCGAGGCACTCGGGACTCTCGACACGGGGGTCTTCGCCTTGGTGGCGTTCGCGCCGCTCACCGTGGCCGGCGGAGCGGTCGCCGTGATCCGCCGGCTCCGACGCGCGAGGGACCCGGTCCAGCGCCAACAGCTCCGCTGGCTGGCCTGGGCCGCCGGCGTGATCGCGACCGTCTACCTGCTGGCGTTCGTTCCCAACGCGTTCGGTCTCGAACCCGACTCGGCGTTGCAGAGCTGGTTGGAGTCGATCGGCGCGATGAGCTTCTTGCTGATCCCGATCACGATCGGGATCGCGGTGCTCCGGTATCGCCTCTACGACATCGACGTGGTGATCCGCAAGACCGTCGTCTTCGCCGTGCTCGCGACGTTCATCGCAGCCGTCTACGTGGCGCTCGTGATAGGTGTCGGTGCGCTCGTCGGGTCGCGTGGGAGCCCCGTGCTGTCGGCGGCGGCGGCCGCCGTGGTCGCGCTCGTGTTCCAGCCTCTGCGACGGCGGGCGCACCGGTTCGCCGACCGCGTGGTCTACGGGAAGCGCGCCACCCCGTACGAGCTGTTGACCTCGTTCGGCGACCAGCTCGCGGGGACGTACTCCGCCGACGATGTGTTGCCACGGATCGCCCGGGTGCTCGGGGAGGGCGTGGGGGCGGCGCGCGCGTGTGTGTGGCTGCGCGTTGGTGAGGCGCTTCGCGTCGTGGCGAGATGGCCCTCGGACGCATCGGACGACCGGGTGGACGACCTCATGGTGGACGTCCTGCATACGGGCGAGTCGCTCGGGGCGCTCTCGGTCGCGATGCCGGCGAACGACCCCATGGACCCGCCGAAGGAGCAGCTCGTTCGAGACCTGGCCGGGCACGCGGGGCTCGTGCTCAGCAACGTCCGGCTCACCGAGGAGCTCCGGGCGCGGCTGGACGACCTGCGGGCGGCCCAGAAGCGCCTCGTGACCGCGCAGGACGAGGAGCGTCGCAGGCTGGAGCGGAACATCCACGACGGAGCACAGCAGCAGCTCGTCGCGCTCAGCGTCAAGCTCCGGTTGGCGCAGGCGCTCGCGCCGACCGACGGCGAGCGCACCGCGGGGATGCTCGAGCAGTTGCAGGAGGAGACGACGCACGCGCTCGAGGACCTCCGGGACCTCGCCCGCGGGATCTACCCGCCGCTGCTCGCGGACAAGGGGCTGCCCGCGGCGCTCGACGCGCAGGCCCGCAGGTCGCCGATCCCCGTCCGCGTCCTGCCGGACGGCGTCGGGCGGTACGCGCAGGAGGTCGAGGCGGCTGTCTACTTCTCCGTCCTTGAGGGGCTCCAGAACGTCGCGAAGTACTCGGACGCGACCGCGGCGGAGATCCGTCTGCGCGAGGAGGGGGGCTGGCTCACGTTCCGCGTCGAGGACGACGGACGCGGATTCGACCTCGCCGAGACGGGATATGGGACCGGCCTGCAGGGGATCGCCGACCGGCTGGCCGCGCTCGATGGGGCGCTCGAGGTCCGGTCCTCCGTCGGCGTCGGGACGGCCCTGATGGGGCGGGTGCCCGTGCGAGCGCCTGCGGGCGCCCCCGACCCCGAGCGTCAACCGGGAGAGAGGAGCTGATCATGTCGAGGGTGGGGGGAGCCGTTCGTTCGTCGCGCGCAAAGACCCGCGCGTTCCGGATCGTGGCGGGGTTCCTCGGCGTGATCGCCTTCGTCCCGAGCGCGGTCTTCGTGCTCGGCTCGTACACGGTCGAGAGCCAGGACATCCACCTCGTCCACAACCTCTCGGGCCTGGCCGGCTTCGGGATGGTCTTCGGCGCCGCGGGGATCGCGATGGCCGCGCGTCCCGAGGACTCGGGCGCTGCGTTCCGCGCCGTGGCCGTGAGCGCCGTGCTCTCCCTGGGCGCCGGACTCCTGGCGGGCGACGTCGTGACGGGCTTCTGGTTCGTGGGCATCGTGTTCGCCGTGGCCCTGTACCTGCTCCATCCCGACCGTGGCGACACCACCAGGGTTCGTCCGGCGTGGTCGCCGCTGCTCGCGATCGCCGTCGTGGCGCTGGTCGTCGCGCTCGTGTACGGGGTGGACCAGGCGGCGCTGCAGCGGAACGGCATCCCGGCGCTCGACCCCCACGCCGAGCTCCACCACTACAGCGGCATGGCGGTGATGGGCCTGCTGCTCGCAGCCGGGGCGCTCGCGACCGCGACCGGCGGCGGCGGCTCACGGGCGATCGGGTGGGCGACCGGGATCGGCGCAGTCCTCTACGGGGCGGCGTCGCTCGCGTACCCCGATCACCTCGGGACCGTCGACACGCCGTGGGCCGTCCTCACGCTGCTGTGGGGGCTCGGCCTGGTGACCCTCACGGAGCTGGGGACCCGTCGGTCTCCGGGCATCCGGCATCCGGGGTAGGGTCGGGCCGTGGCCAGACGATCCACCTTCCGCCGTCTCGAGCGCTGGATGGTGGGCGTCGCGATG
Source organism: Actinomycetota bacterium (assembly GCA_035762085.1). Lineage (GTDB taxonomy): Bacteria > Actinomycetota > UBA4738 > UBA4738 > HRBIN12 > HRBIN12. The sequence goes on from DASTPT010000109.1 coordinate 3,162, forward strand.
GGCGTCATGGCGTTCGTGCTCGAGAAGGCCGTCCTCCGCTCGGTCCGCAAGGGGGTCACCCGGCCGATCGCGGTGGTCGAGCCGCCGACCGGGACCTTCAAAGGCGGCGAGGTCGAGGGCCCGCTCGGCGGGTGAGCCGACCGCGTCAGGTCCGGCGCCGCAGGATGTCGTAGAGCATCCCGAGCGTGAGCAGGGCGCCGACGACGCCGAACGACACCGGCACCCAGGACTCCACCCGTGTCGACAGCGCAGTGAGGCCGCTCGCGAGGACCGCGGCGCCGGCGGTCAGGCCGAGCGCGAGCCGCCGCCCCGCGCGACGGATCGTGTCCTCCAGGTTCGTGGCCCGAAAGTTGACCTCGAGCTTCTGCCCGGGCCGGGCGCCGATCAGGCGCTCGACGGCCTCGACCACGCGCAGGAAGCGGACCTTGAGCCGCTGCGACTGGTAGAAGAGCGTCTTCGGGTCGAGCTTGGCGCCCATCCCGGTGATCAGGCTCCGCATCAGGAACCGGCCGGCGACGTCGAACGGGTCCAGCTCGGGGTCGAGCTGCGCGGCGGCGAGCTGCATCTGCGCGAGCGCCTTGCCGGTCAGCGTGAGCGAGGCCGGCAGCGGCACGCTGTGGCGGACCGCGATCTCGGTCATCTCCTGGAGGACCGGGCCGAGCTGGATGTCCTTCAGGGAGGCGCCGTGGTACTTCGCCATCAGCGCGCCGATCTCGGCCGAGAAGGCCTGGGTGTCCAGGTCGCTGCGGTCGATCGCGCCGGCGAGCATGAGCGTGACGTCGGTGAGGAACCCGACGTCCTGCTGCCAGAACGCCATCAGGAGGAGCATCATGTGCTCCCGCATGTCCGGGCCGACCTCGCCGATCATGCCGAGGTCCAGGAAGTAGACACGCTGGCTCGACGGCTGCCACATCAGGTTGCCTGGGTGCGGATCGGCGTGGAAGAAGCCGTCGACGAGGATCTGCTTGTAGAAGGACTCGAGAAGCTGCTTCGCGGCCTCCCGGCGGGCCGGGCCCTCGGGGGCGTCGGTGATCGGGCCGCCCTGCACGTCGCTCATGACGAGCAGCCGCGACGTCGAATAGTCCCCGTACACGTCGGGCACCGCCAAGCGAGGGAACGGCTCCAGGATCTCGGTCATCTGCCGCATGTGTGCGGCCTCCTGCCGGAAGTCGAGCTCCCGGTGGAGGGAGTCGGACAGGTGCTCGAACACGGCCTCCATGTCGATCACCTGCCGGAGGCCGGGCCGATCGCCGACCTTCTCCGCGAAGACCTCGAGCAGGGCCAAGTCTTGCTCGATCTGCTCGCGGGCGTCGGGGCGCTGGACCTTCACGACGACGGGCTCGCCGTTCGCGAGCCGCGCGCGGTGGACCTCGGCGACCGTTCCGGCCGCGAGCGGCCGCGGGTCGATGCGGTCGAACACGTCCTCCCACGGCACGCCGAGCTCCTGCTCCATGACCTTCACGACCTGCTCCTCGGTGAGCGGCGGGACGTGGTCCTGGAGCGTCGCGAGCTCCTCGATGAACTCCGGCGGCAGCAGGTCCGGCCGGGTCGAGAGGATCTGCCCGAGTTTCGCGAACGTCGGTCCGAGCTCCTCGAGCGCGCTCCGCAGCCGCTTGGCCTGCCGCCGCCGGCCGACCTCCCCGTCCTCGTCCGGCCGACCGAACAGCTCCTTCAACCCGTACTTCGCGAAGACCGCGGCGATCTTCGAGCCGCGCGCCATCAGCCGAGGCTCGGTCTCCACCTCGACGGCCGAGCTCCGGATCACGGTGACCGAGCGCGGGTCGCGGACCGCGGTGTGTCCGTCTTCGTCCGCCGTGTTCACGATGATCACGGTGCACCGAGCGTTGTGGCTGATCCGGTTCGGCACGTTGCCGAGCAGGAACTCCTTGCGCCCCGCCATGCCGGCGTTGCCGACCACCAGAACGTCGATCGCGTGCTCCTCGGCGGCGTGGACGATCGCCATCGCCGGGTCGTCGTCGATCACGACGTGCGCGCGGCCGCGCTCGCCGGCCAGCCGCACGGCATCGGCCTGCAGCTCGTCGGCGGCGGCGCGCGCGCGGGTGCCCTCGGCCGCGCCGAACTCGGTGGTGGCCGGACTCGAGGGCAGGATCACCTGGACCAGATGCAGCTCCGAGCCGTAACGCTCGGCGAACGCCACCGCCCAGTCGACCGCTCGGGCGGCCGTCGGCGAGCCGTCGGTGGCCACCATGACCCGCCCGATGCCGTTCGCCCCGGGGCTCATCTCCTTCGCCATGGCCTCGCAGTGTGCGGGAGCGGGACCGCAACGGCAATGGGGCGCGCACGACGACCGCTCGGGTGGCAGCACCCCGAGAGCCGATCCGCCCGTTCGCTACACTCGCTGGCGCGCCGGGGTAGCTCAGTCGGCAGAGCAGCGGTTTCGTAAACCGCAGGTCAGGGGTTCGAGTCCCCTCCCCGGCTCCACACACCCGGCTCCACAACGGAACTCGTCGCTCCATCGGAACCGCGCTCAGCCCATCGCGTACACGCGCCAGTCGGGATCCAGCCTCATCAGGTAGCGCAGCTCCCTGCCCGCGCCGCCGAGCGTCTGGCCGCCGCGGAGCAGGACGAAGCGGGCACCGTCCCGTCCGTGGGCGGCGAGCCAGGTGAACTCCGGATCCGCGTCCAGCGGCAGACCCTCGCACCGCGACGCGAACGCGATCTGGGCGAAGTTGTCGGAGCTCAGGAGCGCGCACGCGTCTCCCCCGACCAAGGTCCGCAGGGCACGACCGACCTGTGCGCTGGTGCTCCGGTTCCGGCCGATCCCCTCCTCGACGCGGTCCGCGACGCGTACGTTCCACGCGATCCACAGCACGGCGGCCGCGACGAGGACCGGAGCCAAGGAACGTCTCCAACTCCAGACGGCGCCGAGACCGATCGCCGTGGGGACCGCGAGCAGCGCATAGGCTGGCAGCAGGAACCGTGGTGCCGCTCCAGACACCGCGAACAGGTAGGGCGTCGCGAGCGCCAGCCCGGCGGCGATCGCGGCTCGTGCTGCGGCCCGACGCGCGCCATTCGAGGGCGCGACGGCGGAGAGCGTGCACACCACGCCGAGCGCCAGCCACCAGACCACCCCGATGAGGGCGGGCGACGGCTGCGCGGCGGTGCCGGTCGTCGGCCCGTCCGTCATGTCGAGATGCCGGACGACGTTCTCCCACACCCCGATGCGCACGTGCGCGACCTCGGTCGCGGTGGCGATCGCCTGGATCGGTCCGCCGAACCGCACCGACATCTCGAGGACCCACGGGAGGACCCCGAGGAGACACCCGCCGACCATGGACGTCGCCGCACGCCGATCCCCGCGTCGGCCGAGGATCACCGCGATCACGATGGTCGCCGCCACGGCGTCGAGCGGACGAACGAGTGCAGCGGCGGCGAGGAACCCCGCCGCGAGGAGCGACCGTCCCCTGGTGGACGGGCGGAGCGCGGTCCCGAGCGTGGCGGTGACGAGCAGCGCGGACCACAGGTTCGGCATCACCTCCCCTCCGTAGAACAGGGCGACCCACGTCGTGGCGAACAGCGCCGCGGCGAGAGCGGCGATCGCCCTCAGCAGGGGGACCCAACAGGCGTAGGCGATGATCAACATCGCCGAGGAGGCGATGGTGAGGGAGACACGGATCGTCCCGATGCCGACCCCGGCGAGCGAGAGCGGAGCGACGAGGAGCACGATGCCGCGGGCGCGGGAGGCGGTGAAGCGGAGCGCGGGGATCTCGGGGTTCACCTGCGACAGGTACAACGCCTCGTCCCACGAGGCCGCGCGTTGGTGGGAGAACACCGTCAGCTGGGCGACGAGGAACAAGGCGCCCACGAGGGCGAGCACGGTGTACGGGTTCCGGATCGCGCCGTTGGTCCGCGTCGTCGAAGCATAGGCCATGCCACCCCGGAGCCAGCGACGATCGTCGGTCGGTCACGCCACCGAGCGAGCCGTGCGGACGCTCCGACCGACCTTGCTAGAATCCGCGCCGATGCGTCGCCGACCCTTTGCCGCGAAGACCTTCGTGCTCGCCGCGACGGTAACGTCCGCGGTCGTCGCGAGCACGTCGGACGCCGTCGCGCAGGTCATCGTGAGCCCGAACGCCGAAGCCGTGCGGAACGACGGCGGGTGGATCTACTGGATCGCGATCGCACTCGTCGCGCTCGGTGTGATCGTGGCGGCCGGCATCGTCTTCCGCTACATGCGGTACGCGCCCCGGTTCCAGCGCGAGGAGGGCGGGCCCAGGGCCGTCAAGGCCCCTCGGATCCAGCCTGGCCGCGAGGCCCCACGCCGCCCGGTCAACATCACGGGCGCACCGGTCGTCGTCCCGGCCCCCGCGGCCGCGGTCGCCTCCACACCCGCCCCCACCGCGGCCGCCGCAACCCCAGCGCCCGCTCCTGCGGCCGCCCCGGCACCCGCCCCGGCCCCCGCGCCCGCCCCGACCCCGGCACCAGCGCCCGCTCCGGCGCCCGCAGAAGCGGCAGCGGGCGACGGCGGAGGCGGCGCAGCCGCGGAAGGCGCCGCGAGCGCGGCGGGTCCCGTCGCCACGGAGCCCGGCGCACCTGCCGCTCCGGCGCCGAGCGGTGAGCGGAAGGAGGTGGCGCTCGACCAGGAGACGTTCGAGCGTGTCCTCGCCGAGCTGCTCGAGAAGGGCACCGCTCGTCGCGTCGCCGAGGGTCAGGCTCGGCGCGCCGCGATGATCGCCGCCAGGAAGAAGGCGGGGGCCTAGCGCCCCCCACGATGGGGGCCACCCGGGTCGACTGGTCGATGGGATCGCGGGCAGCGGCCCTCGTCGACTGGCAGACCGCCCGCGACACCGGCCGACGGCTCGGCGGTCCGGGCCCGCAGACCGCGCCCGCCGAACGCGCACGCCTCCGCGAGGACCTCGCCGAGCTCGTCCCGCGCGCCGAGTCGCTCGTCACCGACCTCACGTCCCTGCGCGCCGAGGGCGACCGCTCGCGTCCGTGGGTCATGTCGCGCGGCGAGTGGGTGGGTGCGAACCTCGAGGGCCTCCAGCGCCTGCTCGAGCCCCTCGCCCTGCGCCTCGTCCCCGAGGGCTCCACGCGATCGCCGATCCGGCGCAAGACCTTCGGCGTCCAGATCGGCGGGCTCCTCGGCTACGTGTCGAAGAAGGTGCTGGGGCAGTACGACGCGTTCCTGCCGCCGGACGACGAGGGCCTGATCTACTTCGTCGGCCCGAACGTGATCGAGGCCGAGCGCCGGTTCGCGCTCGAGCCGCGCGATTTCCGACTGTGGATCGCTCTGCACGAGACGACCCACCGGCTCCAGTTCGGCGCGACGCCGTGGCTGAAGCCCTACCTGAAGGGCCGGATCGACGAGTACCTCGGCACGGTCCAGGTGGATGCGCGCCAGCTGGTCGAGCAGCTCCGCCGCGCCGTGGAGGAGCTCCGCGGCGGCACGTCCCCCAGGGGCGTGAACGGGATCATGCTGCTGCTCACGCCCGAGCAGCGCGAGCTGTTCAAGCGGATGCAGGCGACGATGTCGCTCCTCGAGGGCCACGCCTCGTGGGTGATGAACGAGGTCGGCTCGAAGACGATCCACGATCTGGCCCGGATGCGGCGGAGCCTGAAACAGCGTCGGCAGGTCGGCGGGATGGAGAAGGGGCTCCAGCGCGCGATCGGCTTCGATCAGAAGGTGCGCCAGTACGACGCCGGCGAGGCGTTCGTCCGCGGCGTCGTCGGCCGGGTCGGCGTCGAGGGTCTCAACCGCGTCTGGGAGCGGGACGCGAACCTGCCCTCGATCGACGAGATCGCGGCGCCCGAGCGTTGGATCGCGAGGGTCGCGGAGGCCTGATGGCCCGCCCGCCCGCCGTTGCCCGCGTGCTCGAGCGGGTCACGGCGAGCGTCCGCGGCCACGAGCTGATGCTCCCCGGCCAGACGGTGCTGGTCGGGGTCTCGGGCGGGCCGGACTCGGTGTGCCTGCTCCACGCGCTCCACGCGCTCCGGCGGCTGCTCAAGGTCCGCCTGGAGGTGGTCCACCTCGACCACCGCCTGCGCGAGGGATCGGACGCCGACGCCGCGTACGTCCGCCGGCAGTGCGACCGGCTGCGCGTGCCGTTCCACCTCCGCGTGGCCGACGGTCGCCCCCGGCGGGGCGAGTCGGTCGAGGCCTGGGCCCGCGCGCAGCGCCATCGGGCGTTCGACGAGGTCCGGCGCGAGGTGGGCGCCGGCCGCGTGGCGCTCGCTCACACGCTCGACGACCAGGCCGAGACCGTCCTGCTCGCCGTCCTCACCGGCCGAGGGCTCGAGGCCGTGAGCGGCATGAAGCCGATGGCGGGGCCGTTCGTCCGCCCGCTGCTCGAGGTGACCCGCGCCGAGGTCGAGGCCTTCTGCCGCGCCCTCCATCTGCGCCCCCGGACGGACCCGACGAACGCCGACCCCCGCTTCCTCCGCAACGCGCTCCGGCTCCGCGGGATCCCGGCGCTCGAGCGCGCCCTCCGGCGCCCGGTCCGAGGGCCGCTCGCACAGACCGCCGCGTTGCTGCGTGACGACGCCGAGGAGCTCGCGCGCCGCGCGCTCGAGGCGTTCGACGACGTCGTCGAGGAGACGCCCGACGGCGTCGACCTGCGCGCGACCCGGCTCGCCGCGCTGCCGAGGGCGGTCGCCTCTCGGGTGGTTCGTCTGGCGCTCCTGCGCTGCAACGCGCTGTCGGCGCGGGAGGATATCGACGCGGTGCTCGATCTGGTCGCCGGCCGCCCGGGCCGCCGCCGCCACCTCTCGCAGGGTTTGAAGGCGGAGCGCGACCCGGAGTATGTTGAGCTCTCTCGCACTTCCCCCGAGAGCCGGGTGTGAAGGGGGGCGAGATGGAAGGCCGGCGCGCACTGTCCGAGCTCAGCGAGATCTCCGTTCATCCGTCGGTCGCGGTGCTCGAACGGAACATCGAGCGGGTCCTCATCACGGAGCCGGAGATCCAGCAGATGCTCCGGCAGCTCGGTGATCAGATCACCGAGGACTACGACGGCCGCGACCTGTTGCTCGTCGGCGTGCTCAAAGGCGCGTTCATCCTCATGGCCGACCTCTCGCGCTACATCCGGCTCCCGGTCGAGATGGACTTCATGGCGGTCGCCTCGTACGGGGCCGCGACGAAGACCTCCGGCGTCGTGCGGATCCTCAAGGACCTGGACCACGACCTCGAGGGGCGGGACGTGCTGCTCGTCGAGGACATCGTCGACTCCGGGCTGACGCTCAACTACCTGCTGAAGAACCTCCGGGGGCGCCGCCCGGCCAGCCTGGAGGTGTGCGCGCTCCTCAAGAAGACCGGCATCCAGCGGGTCGAGATCGACGTGCGCTACTGCGGCTTCGAGATCCCGCCGGACTTCGTGGTCGGCTACGGCCTCGACTTCGCCGAGAAGTACCGGAACCTGCCCTACATCGGGACGCTCCGTCCCGAGGCCTACCGCGACGTCCGCTGACGCCTTCGGCCCCCTATCGGGTTCGGGTGCTGTGCTAGCATCGCCGAGGGCCTGGTGCGCGCTCGCGCATCCTGGGCGATCGAAGCAACCCCGCACGTCGGAGGGCCGAAAGGAGTCCCGCTGGCCACGCCAGAATCCCCCTTCCGCCGGCTCCTGCGTGGCCCGGCCCCCTACCTGCTGATCGTGCTGGTCGGGATCTGGCTGTTCGTCGCGCTCGCGAACCGCGAGCGTCCGGCGGAGGAGATCGGGTTCAGCGACTTCCAGCAGGCGCTCGACCAGGACCAGGTCCAGTCCGCGACGTTCCTCGAGGGCGATCAGCGGATCGAGGGCGAGCTGACCGACGGCACCCGCTACACGACCGGCTACCCGCTCGCGATCCAGGAGTCGCTCACGAAGGAGATGCTGCAGCAGGGCGTCGAGGTCGACGCCGACCCCCAGAACGGCTCCCCGTTCCTCGGGTTCCTGCTCCAGCTGATCCCGGTGATCCTGATCGTCGGGGCGTTCATCTGGATCATGAACCAGTCGCAGGGCGGCGGCGGACGTGTGATGCAGTTCGGCAAGGCGCGCGCGAAGCAGGTCACCAAGGACCAGCCGAAGACCTCGTTCGCGGACGTCGCGGGGGTCGACGAGGCGATCGAGGAGCTGCAGGAGGTCAAGGAGTACCTGCAGAACCCGGCGAAGTTCCAGGCGATGGGCGCGAAGATCCCGCGGGGCGTGCTGCTGTTCGGACCGCCCGGAGCCGGGAAGACCCTGCTCGCGCGGGCGGTCGCCGGCGAGGCCGGGGTCCCCTTCTACTCGATCAGCGGCTCGGACTTCGTCGAGATGTTCGTCGGCGTCGGCGCGGCGCGCGTGCGCGACCTGTTCGAGCAGGCCAAGCAGAACGCGCCGGCGATCGTGTTCATCGACGAGATCGACGCCGTCGGCCGGCACCGCGGCGCAGGCCTGGGGGGCGGCCACGACGAGCGGGAGCAGACGCTGAACCAGCTGCTCGTCGAGATGGACGGTTTCGACCAGCGCACGGCGGTCATCCTGATGGCGGCCACGAACCGGCCCGACATCCTGGACCCGGCTCTGCTGCGGCCCGGGCGCTTCGACCGGCACGTCACGGTGGACCGTCCCGACCTGGAGGGCCGAAAGGCGATCCTGCGGGTCCACGCGCGCGGCAAGCCCTGGGACGAGGGTGTCGATCTGGACGTGATCGCGAGGCGCACGCCCGGGTTCACCGGCGCCGACCTGTCGAACGTGATCAACGAGGCGGCGCTCCTGGCCGCCCGATGGAGCAAGAAGGCCATCGGCATGAAGGAGATCGAGGAGGCCATCGACCGCGTGATGGCCGGCCCCGAGCGCAAGACGCGCGCGATGAGCGAGCGCGAGAAGCGGATGATCGCGTACCACGAGGGCGGTCACGCGCTCGTGGCACACGTCCTCCCCAACACGGACCCGGTCCACAAGATCAGCGTGATCCCACGCGGCCGGGCCCTCGGCTACACGCTCACGCTGCCCGAGCAGGACAAGTTCCTGGCCACGCGCGAGGAGCTCATCGACGAGCTCGCGATGCTGCTCGGCGGCCGCGTGGCGGAGGAGCTGATCGTCGGCGACATCACGACGGGCGCCGCGAACGACATCGAGCGCGCCACGAAGGTCGCGCGCCAGATGGTCACCGAGTACGGGATGTCGGACATCATCGGCCCGCTCACGCTGGGCCAGAAGCAGCACGAGGTGTTCCTCGGCCGCGACTACACGGCGCAGCCCGACTACTCGGATCAGGTGGCGTTCGAGATCGACACGGAGGTGCGCCGGCTGATCGACGACGCCCACGACGAGGCCCTCGAGATCCTGCAGGAGTTCCGCCCGAAGCTCGACGAGCTGGCCCAGATCCTCGTCGACCGCGAGACGATGGAGCGCGAGGAGGTCGAGGCCTTCCTCGCGTCGATCCCGAAGCGCCCCCAGCGAGACATCGCCGTTCGCGGCGCCGGCCTGGCGATCAGCCGTCGCGCCGTGCGGACGCAGGACGGGCCGGGCGCAACCGGCACGATTCCGCCGAAGCCCGTCGGATAGGCTGTCCGCCGTGACCGAGCGCTGGGCGACCTTCGACTGCTACGGCACGCTCATCGACTGGATGGGCGGGATCCGGCAGACGCTCGAGGACATCTGGCCGGAGCACGACGCCGAGCTGCTCCTGTCCTCGTACCACGAGGTCGAGCCCGAGGTGACGCGCGGCCGCTCGATCCCGTACCGACAGGTCCTGGCCGAGTCGCTCGAGCGTGTCGCCCACCGCGAGGGGCTCGAGCTCGACGACGAGGACCGCCCCGCCCTCGCGGACTCGCTCCCGACCTGGCCGCCGTTCCCCGAGGTCCCCGGCGCCCTCGACCAGCTCCGGGACCACGGTTGGCGCCTGGCGATCCTGTCGAACACGGACCCCGATCTGCTCGACGCGTCGCTCGAGTCGATCGGCGTCCCCGTGGACCTGCGTGTGACGGCGGCGGAGGCCGGCTCGTACAAGCCGGCGCACGGCCATTGGGAGCGCTTCTTCGAGCTGAGCGGTGTGCAGCGTGATCGGCACGTGCACGTCGCGGCGTCGCTGTTCCACGACATCGCGCCGTGTCGCGAGCTCCGGCTCACCGCGGTGTGGATCAACCGACTGGCCGAGACCTCGGACCTGCCGCGCGCTGCGGAGCTCACCGACCTCGCGTCCCTGCCCGCGACCCTCGAGCGGCTGGTGGCCGCATGACCGTCGACCGCGACAAGGTCGAACGGGCCGTCCGACTCCTGCTCGAGGGTATCGGCGAGGATCCCGACCGCGAGGGCGTGAAGGACACGCCCAGGCGGGTGGCGGAGATGTACGAGGAGATCCTGGGCGGCATCGGCGTCGATCCCACGCCGATCGTGACCGTCGTGCCCGGCGCGGACTTCGACGAGATGATCATGGTGAAGGACATCCCGCTCACCGCGCTGTGCGAGCACCACATGCTGCCCTTCAACGGGCGCGCCCACGTCGCCTACATCCCGAACAAGGACGGTCGGATCACCGGTCTCTCGAAGGTCGCCCGGGTCGTGGACATCCTCGCGAAGCGCCTCCAGGTGCAGGAGCGTCTCACCACCCAGATCGCCGACGTGATCGACACGACGCTCGAGCCTCGCGGCGTGTTCGTCGTGATCGAGGCCGAGCACCTGTGCATGACGATGCGCGGCGTGAAGAAGCCGGGCTCGAGGACCGTGACCTCGGCGGTCCGAGGCCTGTTCCGCTCCGATGAGCGGACGCGCCAGGAGGCCATCAGCCTCATCGGCAGGTAGCGCGGGGGACGGCCGCCCCGGCCTCCGGCCCACCGGACTACGATGGTCCCGATGGCCGACGAGCTGCATTGGCACGCGGGCGGGCGGGTGCTCGACTGCGCCGAGCGGACGCTCGTCATGGGCGTGCTGAACGTGACGCCCGACTCGTTCTCGGACGGCGGACGCTTCCTCGATCCGGACGCCGCGGTCGCCCACGGGCTGCAGCTCGTCGAGGACGGCGCGGACATCGTCGACGTCGGCGGCGAGTCGACGAGACCGCACGCCGAGCCCATCTCGCCCGACGAGGAGCGCGCCCGCGTGATCCCGGTGATCGAGCGTCTGGCCGCCGCCCACCCGGGGCTCGCGATCTCGATCGACACGCGCAAGCCGGAGGTGGCGGAGGCGGCCCTCGCCGCCGGCGCGTGCATCGTGAACGACGTGTCCGGGGGGCGCTCGGAGGGGATGTTCGAGGTCGTGCGCCAGGCCGACGCCGGCATGGTCCTGATGCACATGCTCGGCGACCCGAAGACGATGCAGGACAACCCGCACTACGAGGACGTCGTGGCGGAGGTGCACGAGTACCTCAACGGCCGCATCGAGGCCGCCGAGTGGGCGGGGATCCGCCCCGAGGCGCTCGCGATCGACCCGGGGATCGGGTTCGGCAAGAACCTCGAGCACAACCTTGCCCTGATCCGCCGGATCGACGCCCTGCGGGACCTGGGCCGGCCGATCCTCGTCGGGCCCTCGCGGAAGCGGTTCATCGGGGCGATCCTGGACCTGCCCGAGGACCAGCGCGTCGAGGGCACGGCCGGCGCCGTCGCGTGGCTGATCGGGCGCGGCGCGAACATCGTCCGCGTGCACGACGTCCGGCAGATCGTTCGCGTCGCACGGGTGGTCGATGCCATCGTGCGGGCCGAGGCGTGAGCGCGGAGGACCTCCGGCGCTTCCGCGCCCCGGGCGGGGAGCTCGCGTACCGTGACCTCGGCGACGCCGATGACCCAACGGTCGTGCTCCTCCACGGGTTCCCGGCCTCGGGATACCTCTGGCGTCACGTCGCGCCGCTCCTCGAGCCGTGGATGCGCGTGCTGGTCGTCGACCTGCTCGGCGCCGGGGACTCGGACAAGCCGGCGGACGCCGACCTGAGGCTCGCCGCGCAGGCGCGCGCCGTCCGAGCGCTCCTGGACGGCCTCGACGTGACCGAGGTCGCGGCCGTCGGGCACGGGGTCGGCGGCGGCGTCGCCCAGCTCCTCGCGCTCGAGGGCGGTGTGGGGGCCGTGGTGCTCATCGACAGCGTCGTGTTCGACGCCTGGCCGAGCGCGTGGGTGCGGGACGCGCAGCAGCGGGTCTCGATCGGCGGCCGCATCGCGACGGCGCTCGTGGAGGGCGCCTTCGAGGCGGGGGTCCGCAAGGAGGGCCGGCTCACCGCCGGGGACCTCGCCGAGTACCGCCGGCCGTTCGATGGCGAGGAGGGCGACGCCGCGTTCGTCCGATGGCTCCTGGCGCTGGACGGGCAGGGGCTCGCCGGTCGCGAGCGGGACATGGAGCGCCTGGAGATCCCCGCGCTCGTGCTCTGGGGCGAGGAGGACGCCTTCCACCCGCCGGCCCTCGCCGAGCGGCTGGGCGACGCGCTGCCGATGGCCTCGATCGCGCTGCTCCCGGGGTGCGGCCACTTCCTGCTGGAGGATGCCGCCGAGACCGTGGCCCCGCTCGTCTTCGAGTACCTGCGGTCGCGGTACCTGGGCACCCCCCACGCGCACGGTGGCGGCCCGGTCCCCGTCGAGCTCGCGCCACGGCCGCCCGAGAGAGCGACCGACGAGCCACCCCAGTCACCCTCACGGGAGGAGGAGACGTGAGCACCAGACTGTTCCTGACCGGTATCGGGGCGACCGGCCGGCACGGGGCGAAGCCGGGCGAGAAGGACGAGCCGCAGGACTTCGTCGTCGACCTCGACGTCCAGGTCGAAGTCGGCGGGGACGCGCTGGACCGGACGGCCGACTACCGCGGGATCATCCGTTCGGCGCGGGAGACGGTCGAGGGGACGTCGTTCGACCTGCTCGAATCGCTCGCGGCAGAGGTCGCTCGGGCGGTCCGCGCGCTCGACGGGGTCTCCTCGGCGACCGCGATCGTGCACAAGCCGGCCGCCGCGCGCTCGAGCGACGTCCAGGGGGTCGCGGCGGCGTTCACGGCGGACGCCGAGGGCTGAGCGTCCGAACGCCGATGGTCACGGCGTACCTCGGGCTCGGAGCGAACCTCGGAGACCGGCTCGCGAACCTGCAGCGGGCGGTCGACCTGCTGGCCCAGGCGCCCGGCGTGACGGTTGTCCGGTGCAGCCGCGTCTACGAGACCGAACCGGTGGGCGGACCCCGACAGGCCGACTACCTGAACGTCGTCGTCGAGGTCCGCACGGAGCTGACCCCGCACGATCTGCTCCGGGCGTGCCAGGGGGTCGAGGCCACGATGGGGCGCGTGCGGACGGAGCGCTGGGGCCCTCGCCCGATCGACGTCGACGTCCTCACGTACGGCGACCGGACGATCGACGAGCCCGATCTCGTCGTGCCGCACCCGCGGATGCACGAGCGCGGCTTCGTGCTCGTCCCCCTGGCCGAGCTCACGACCGACCCCATGCTGCCGGACGGCCGGCATCTGGCGTCGATGCGGCTCCGGCCGGGCGTGATGCTGGGCGTTCGGCTCTTCGCGCCGCCGCCGCGGGTCGACTGACGCGGGATACTCGGTCGCGATGGACGTCGCGGTGGTCGGTGCGGGACGGGTCGGGACGGCGATGGCGGTGCTGCTCGGCAGCGCGGGCCACCGGATCCGAGCCGTGTCGGGCGGAGACGCCACCCGCGATCGGGCGGCCCGGTACCTGCCCGGCGTCCCCGTGCTCGCCAACGAGGACGCGGCGCGCACGGCGTCCGTCGTGCTCCTCGGGACCTCCGACGCGGCGATCGAGCCCGTCTGCACGACGCTCGCCCGCGCGGGCGCGCTCGGGCAGGGTCACACGGTCGCGCACCTGAGCGGGGCGACCGGTCTCGAGGCGCTCGGAACGGCCGAGGCCGCCGGCGCGAACGTCCTGTCCCTCCACCCGCTCCAGACCTGCCCCGACGTGGAGGCCGCGCTCGCCCGGATCCCGGGGAGCGCGTTCGCCGTCACGGCCCGCGAGCCGGAGACCCTCGAGCTCGGGATGGGCCTGGCCGCGGACGTCGGGGGGCGGCCGTTCGTCCTGGAGGACGGGATGAAGCCGCTGTACCACGCGGCCGCGGTGTTCGCCTCGAACTACGTCGTCGCGCTCGGCGCGCTGGCCGAGGATCTGGAGGCCGTCGCCGGGGTCCCGGATCCCCGAGCGGCGCTCGGGCCGCTCCAGCTCGCCACGCTGGAGAACGTGGAAGCCGTGGGCCCCGCCGCCGCCCTCACCGGCCCCGCCGTCCGGGGCGACGCCGGGACCGTCGAGCGCAACCTCCGGGCGCTCGGCGAGCACGCGCCGGAGGCCGTGGCGGCCTACGTGGCGCTGGCGGACCTTGCGCTCGGCCTGGCGAGCCGGTCGGGGCGGCTCCCGCGGCAGGGACGCATCGCGGTCGAGGAGGTGCTCGCGCGGTGGAGGTGATCCGGACGCTCGCCGGCACGCTCTCGGCGTGCGAGACCGCCAGGGCCGGCGGCAGGACCGTCGGCCTGGTCCCCACGATGGGCGCGCTCCACGCGGGCCACGCGTCGCTGATCCGGCGGGCGCGCGAGGAGTGCGACCTGGTCGTGGTCTCGATCTTCGTGAACCCGACGCAGTTCGAGGACCCTGCGGACCTGGCGGCCTACCCCCGCGACGAGGAGCGGGATCTCGGCGAGGCCGAGACGCTGGGCGCGGACGTGGCGTTCGTGCCGAGCGTGGAGGAGATCTATCCCGCCGGCGACCCCGGCGTGACGGTCGACCCCGGCCCGCTCGGTGAGCGCCTGGAGGGCGCCAGCCGGCCCGGGCACTTCCGGGGTGTGGCGACCGTCGTCGCGAAGCTGTTCCATGCCGTCGGGCGTGCGCGCGCGTACCTCGGCGAGAAGGACGCCCAGCAGATCGCGGTCGTTCGCGAGATGGTCAGGGACCTGTCCTTCCCGATCGACGTCGTGCCCTGTCCGACCGTCCGCGAGCCCGACGGCCTGGCGATGTCCTCGCGCAACCGCCGCCTCTCGACCGAGCAGCGCGAGGCCGCCGGCTGCCTGTTCCTGGCCCTGTCCGAGGCCGCCGAGCTCGCGAAGGGTGGCGAGCGCGAGGCGGCGAGGCTCGTCGCGGTCATGGCCCGCGAGATCGGCGCCACGCCCGAGGCCCGGTTGGACTACGTGACCGTCGTCGACGACGAGACCTTCGAGGAGGTCGTGACGGTCGAGCGAGCCTCGCGGGCACTGGTCGCCGCCCGGTTCGGCCACGTCCGGCTGATCGACAACCTCCTGCTCCCGACGCCCTGAGCGGCGTGTCGGCCCGCG
>DASTPT010000110.1:0-11947 GCA_035762085.1 Actinomycetota bacterium
GGCCCTCGCGCAGCACGAGCGCGGCACGACCGGTGCCCAGCTTGGCCGAGACCTCCTCGAGCGGGTCGTCCGGGTGCGCCAGGATGACCTGGGTCAGTGGGATGACGGCGTCGCGGACGGGGCGGAGCGGGTCCTCGGCGCCGATCTCGCGAGCCGAGGAGAACGACACCATGCCGATCACCCGCCCTCCGTCCTCGAGGACGGGGAACGCCTCCTCCTCGTGGCCGCGCAGGAATCGGTCCAGCGCCTCGGAGAGCGTCATGTCCGCGGGGACGGCCGGCGGCGGGGGGTCCATCGCATCGGCGACCGTCGCGCCCGAGAGCCGCCCTGCGATACCGGCGTGCCTGTCCTGTGCCCGCGCCCCCTGGTAGATGAACAGACCGATGATGCCGAGCCACACGGCCCCCCCGAGGCTCTCCGAGAGGTTCTCGCTCCGCACCACGAGATACAACGCCCACCCGATCAGGAGGGCGCCGAGCGCCATGCCCGTCCACGCGGCCACCCTCGTGCCTCGCTCGTAGCGCCTGGTCAGCTTCCACACGACGGATTGGAGCATCCGGCCGCCGTCGAGCGGCAGGCCCGGGAGAACGTTGAACGCCGCCATGAACAGGTTCACCAGGCCGATGTAGCCGAGCAGCCCGGACAGGACCGACCGATCGATGGAGGACGCCGGCTCGGTAAGGGCCGAGAGCCACCAGAACAGCGCCCCGAGCGCGAGGCTCGTGGCCGGCCCGACCCCCGCGATCACGAACGCGGCGCCTGGCCCCTTGCGATCCGATCGAGCGCTCGTGAACCCGCCGAAGAACACGAGCGTCACGCCGTGGACCTCGATGTCGTAGAGCCGGGCCGCGACGGCGTGCGCCCCCTCGTGCAGGAAAACGGCACCGAAGAAGAGCGCGGCCCCGAGCACCGCGTACGCGAACGCCGAGCCGGACGTGAGCGAGGCGTACCGCTGCTCGAGCTGCGCCCACAGGCTGTAGGTGAGGAGCACGGCGATCCAGACCCACGACGGGTCGACGAACACCGGGATGCCGCGGATCGTGACGATCCGCCAGGGTCGACCGAACACGCGTCGAGCGTACCCCAGCGGGCGACCCGGACCGGGGGTACGGGACCGGTGGCTAGAGTGGGCGACATGGCGATCCATCGGGACGAGCGGGTCACGACGGCCGCCCGATTCGCGCTGGCGATCGTGGTAGGGCTGGTCGGTGCGTGGCTCGGCGCGCTGCTGCTCGGCCGCCAGGACGTCCGCATGGGTCCGTTCCGGGTCGAGGTCGCGGCCGGGTTCGGGTCCGGCGAGACCGAGATCGGACTCCCGCCGTTCGGTCATCTGATCGCCGACACCCACTGGGCGCCGCTGCGGTTCTCGGCATCGCTCGAGGACGTCGGTGTGGAGCGGCTCACCGAGGTCGTCGGTCGCATCGGCGTCGAGGGCCTCGCGGACCAGGTGCAGATCGACGCCCTGGACGAGGTCCGCCGGCTCGGCGTCCGTCTGGTCGCGGTCTCGACGCTCGGCGCGCTGGTGCTCGCGCTCCTGGTCTTCAGGTCCCGGTGGCAGCAGGTGCTCGCGGCGGGCCTGACCGCGCTCGTCGTGGTCGGCGCGGCCGAGGTCCTCGCGTGGCGGACCTACCGTCCGGCAGCCTTCACGGAGCCGACCTACACCGGCTCGCTCGGCACCGCCGCGAAACTCATCGGGCCGGTCCGCGAGGCCACCGACCGGATCGAGGACTTCCGGGCGGGCCTGCAAACGCTGATCCTCGGCGCCACCCGCGCGTACACGTCGATCCAGGCCCAGCCGCTCTCGGGTGACGACGTCTCGCGTGTCCTGCACATCACGGACGTCCACGCGTCCCCGCTCGGCATGGACTTCGCCCGAGACATCGCAGACTCGTTCGACGTCGACATCGTGATCGACACGGGCGACACGACGTCGTTCGGCACGCCGATCGAGAACCTCATCGCGACGAAGATCCCCGGATTCGGGCGTCCGTACGTGTTCGTCCGCGGGAGTCACGACCCGCTGAGCCTCCAGTTGGACATCGCCGCAGTGCCGAACGCGCTCGTGCTCGATGGCAGCACCGAGCAGATCGACGGGCTCACCGTCTACGGGCTGGGCCACCCCCTGTACACACCGGCGCGCGGCGAGGAGGTGGACGCGGAGGCGTACGAGGAGGAGTCGCGCGCGGCCGGAGCGGAGATCGCCGAGGATCTCGAGTCCCTCGACGAACCTCCCGACATCGTTGCGGTGCATGATGACCGGATGGCCGAAGCCGTCGCGGGCACGGTGCCGCTCGTGATCTCGGGGCACTTCCACGAGTCGACCGCGCGGGTGCTGGACGGCACGCTGTTCCTGCGGCTCGGCACGACCGGCGGCTCGGGCGCCGGCGTGTTCCGAGGTCTGGACACGCCGTTCTCCGCCGAGGTGCTCTACTTCTCGCGCGGCGCCGAGACCGAGCTGGTGGCCTACGACCTGATCGAGCAGTTCCCCGACACCGGGAGCCTGACCGTGTCCCGCCACGTGATCAGCCAGGACTACGGCGAGCTCGTGCTGACGCCATCGCCGTCGGTGAGCCTCGTCCCACCCCTCACGGTCACGACGACCCCGACGCCGACCGCGTCCGTAACCCCCGAGGGGTGACCTGGCAGAGGCCGCGCCCCCCGGAGGCGGCCATCGGGGGAAACTCCTTCGGCCTTCCCTCACACCACTCGACGGTCGAGGGCCTCACGCTTCGGACCGGGTTTGCAGAGGTTCGGCCGCCCCATGGGGGCACACCGCTCCTACGCTGGGGATATGCGCACGCTCGTCCTGTTCACGCGTGATCTGCGGGTCCACGACCATCCGGTCCTGACGGAGGCCGTGCGGTCGTCGGACGAGGTCGTGCCGCTGTTCGTGCTCGACCCGACGCTGCTCAGGGTCTCGCCCAACCGCTCGCGCTTCCTCGTCGAGGGCCTGCACGACCTCCACCGGTCGCTCTCCGAGCGAGGGGGGCGGCTCGTGCTCCGTCATGGCGACGTGGCGACGACCGCGACCCAGGTCGCGCGCGAGCTGGGCGTCGATCTCGTGCTCGCGACCGCCGACATTTCGGCGACCGCTCGGAGTCGAGAGCGTCGGCTGGCGGGGGGGCTCGCGGCCGACGGCATCGAGCTCCGCCTGCTCCCCGGCAACGCGATCGTGGAGCCCGGCGACGTGGCCCCGGCCGGACGCGAGGCGTACGTCGCCTTCACCCCGTACCACCGCGCATGGGCCGCGGCGCCGCGCCGCTCGGTCCTGAGCGCGCCGACGAGCGTCCGCGTTCCGGACGGCCTCGCGTCCGACCCGCTCCCGGACCCCCGGTCGATCGTCGTCGACGCGCTCGACCTCCCGGCGGGCGGGGAGCGCGCCGCTCGACGGCGTCTGGAGACGTTCCTCCGCACGGGCGTGGCCCGCTACGACGACGTCCGCAACGACCCGGCCGCCGACGCGACCTCGCGGCTGTCGCCGTACCTGCGGTTCGGGTTCGTCTCGGCCAACGAGGCCGCGTACCGTACCTCCCGCATCCCGGGAGCCGACGGCCTCGTGCGCCAGCTCGCCTGGCGCGACTTCTTCGGGCAGCTGCTGTGGCACCGCCCGAGCCTCGCATGGCGGGATCTGCGGGAAGGCCCGGCGCTCGAGCCGACGTCCCTCGAGCCCGAGCATGCGCTGAAGCTGTGGAAGGACGGCCTGACCGGTCTGCCGCTCGTCGACGCCGGCATGCGGCAGCTCCGGCGAGAGGGGTGGATCCACAACCGCGTGCGGATGGTCGCTGCGTCGTTCCTCACGCGGCGGCTGGGTGTTCCGTGGCAGGAGGGAGCGGAGCACTTCTCGCGATACCTGGTGGACGGCGATCCGGCGAGCAACGCCGGCGGCTGGCAATGGGTCGCCGGCACCGGCACCGACCCTCGACGCTCGAGGACCTTCAACCCCGTCCGGCAGGCGCGGCGGTTCGACCCCCACGGCGACTACGTCCGCCGCTACGTCCGGGAGTTGCGGGGGGTCGAAGGACCTGCGGTTCTGGCTCCCTGGCGGACCGAGACACTGCTAGAGTCGAGGGGGTATCCGGAGCCGGTATGCCCGGTACCGGATCGATGATCGTCCGGCCCAGGCTACCCTCCCTTCCACGCGGGCTTGCCCGCGGGCCTGGGCCGGACGTCTTCATTCCTCGAGCAGGTCGCCCAGGTCTCGCGCGTTGTTCACCGCGAAGTCCCGGTAGCAGTTGTTCATGAGGACGTGCGTCTCGCGCGTCTCGGCCGCGATCTTGCGGATCCTCGGCACCCACTCGGCCAGCTCGTCGCGCGAGTACTCGTAGCGGAAGCGCGGCGTCGCGGTCTCCGACTTCATGTTCCAGGTCTCCGTGTTCCGGCCGTGGAAACGGACCATCGAAAGGTCCTTCGCGGTGGTGGCGGCGATCGGTGGCAGGCTGGAGTCGAATCCCTGCGGCATGTCCACGCACACGAACGGCAGATCGTGCTCCTCCAGGAACGAGAGCGTCTCCTCGACGTTGCGCTCCTCGAGCCAGGTCTTGTGGCGGAACTCGACGGCGATGCGGAAGTCCTTCAGACGGTCGGCGCACTCCAGGATGTAGTCCTTGCTCTTGCGGCCGATCACGAACCACTGCGGGAACTGGAAGAGCACCGTGCCCAGCTTGCCAGCCGAGTGCAGCGGCATGAGCGCGTCGTGGAAGCGCTGCCAGACCTCCTCGACGACGGCGTCCGGCAGCTGCTCGCGGTAGACGTTCCGCTTGTCCCGGAGCTCGGCCGGGAGCTCGTCCTGGAGGTCCTTGTAGATCGACTCGATCTTCGTCGGGTGGTTCGTGAGCAGCGAGTACGCCTTGATGTTGAACGTGAAATGCGGGGGCGTGCGCTCGATCCAGAGCACGGCGTTCCGCTCCGAGGGCGGGAAGTAGTAGCTCGAGTCCACCTCGACGAGCGGGAACCGCTCGGCGTAGTACCGCAGCCGCGCCTCGGCGGTATTCACGCCGGGTGGGTAGAAGTTGCCCTCCTTGACGAGGGTCGGGTCGGTCCAGCTCGAGGTTCCGATGAGGATGTCGCCCACGAGCGCCCAGCCTAGTCCTCGGGTCCGACCTCCGGCGGCTCGGCTGGCGGCGTCGGCGCGGCGGCGCCCCCGCTCCTGCGGAGCACCCTGTCCTTGGCCTGCGACGCCTTCTGCCTCGCGAAGTTCAGCATGCGCTGGGCCCACACGTACTCGGTCGCGAGCACGGCGAGACCGGCGATCAGCAGGACGATGCCCGGCCCCGGCAGCACCATGAGCACGAGCCCGCCGAGGACGAGCACGATCCCGACGATCGTGATCGCGATCCGCTTCCCATTGCGGAGCATGAACCGGATCGTGACGTCGAAGGGGAACCACACCCACCGCGCTACCGAACCCATCGGACGTTCATCCTACGGCGCCGGTCGGGATGGCATCCTCGTCCTGGTCGTCCTCGTCGTCCTGCGCGCCGCCGTCGGCCCCGTCGGCCGCGGCGGGCCTGGGCAGCCCAGGCTCGCGATCCGCCGTCGCCCGGAGCGAGACCACGATCGAGACCCCGATCATCGTGGCGATCGCCAGGAGCGAGGCCCAGATCGGGACCTTCACCACGTCGCTCAGGAGCATCTTCGCGCCCACGAAGACCAACACGGCCGCGAGCCCGACCTTCAGGTACACGAACCGCTCGATCATCCCGGCGAGCATGAAGTAGAGGGCCCGAAGGCCCAGGATCGCGAAGGCGTTCGAGGTGAAGACCAGGAACGGGTCGCTCGTTACCGCGAAGATCGCCGGGATCGAGTCGACCGCGAAGATGATGTCGGTCGTCTCCACCAGCACGAGCACCGCCATCAAGGGGGTGGCCATCAGCGCGCCGGCGTGACGCACGACGAACCGCTGACCGTGATAGCCGTCGGTCGTCGGGATCACGCGCCGGAAGATCCGGAGCGCCGGGTTGCGCTCGGGGTGCATCTCCTCGTTGCGGTGCCGAGCCATCCGGATCCCCGTGAACACCAGGAACCCGCCGAAGACGTAGATCATCCAGTGGAAGTTCTCCAGGAGCGCGGCCCCGCCGGCGATGAACGCGGCGCGGAACACCAGGGCGCCAACGACTCCCCAGAACAGCACGCGGTGCTGGTACTTGGCCGGAACCGCGAAGTACCCGAAGATCAGCGCGAAGACGAAGATGTTGTCGACGGCCAGGCTCTTCTCGATCAGGTACCCGGCGAGGTACTCGCCTCCGGCCCTCGGGCCGAGCCAGACGAAGATCAGACCACCGAACGCAAGCCCCAACGCGATCCAGAAGATGCTGAACTTCGTCGCCTCGCGGAACGAGACCTCGTGCGCCTCGCGATGGAACACGAACAGGTCCAGCGCGAGCAGCGACAGGATCAGTCCGACGAACGCCCCCCAAACCCACAGGTCCACTCTGTTCCTCCTCCGACGTCAGGCCGGTCGAGACCGGCTTGGTCAGCGTCGGAGGTCTTCCCGGCCCTTGGGCCGGCGGCACCGGGCTCTCGCCGGGATGGCGGTGCCGCCGCGTGGGGTACTCCCCTCCGTGTTTTCGCCATCCGTTCGTTACCCAGACCGGGACGGTTCGATGCATCTCGTCGATCTAACCCCTGGGATGGCGACGCCCGTCACCGGGTGGGAGAGGGTGGTGACGGGCGCCGCGGGGGAAGCGGTCGGACTCGGTCCTGGTCGTCGTCCGGGTCGGCGCTCTGGGCGAGCGTCGAAATCCGGGTCAGTCGTCGTCGGGCCCTTCGTGATCCGAGTCGGACTCGTGGTCCTCTGACCCGGAGTCATCATCAGAGCCAGTCCCGTGGTCCTCGGACCCGGAGTCGTCGCCCGACCGGTCGTCGAAAGAGGTCGAGGACGGGGACTGGGTGGGCTTGGGCGATCGAGGGCCGGCGCCCTGACCGTTCGACCGGTCGTCGTCCCCGTTCCCGCCCTTCTCCTGGTCCGACATGGACGGCGAAGGGGTGCTCGACGGGTTCCCAGCCCGATCGAGCACTGGGACGGTGGGGGGCTCTCCGACGTCGGGGCCGGCCACGGCGAGCGCGCCGACCGTCAGGCCGAGCGCGAACGCCACACCCACGACCCCGAGCCCGATCGCGACGAGTACCCGCTTCATGCGCCAGAGCGTAGGCCCGAGCGTGCTAAGAGCAGGTAAAGCTCAATGGCGCGCGGCGCGCAGCCGGAGCTCGACCCGGGTGCCGACGTCGGGGGTGCGGACCTCGAGCGATCCGCCCCACTTCTCCGCCAGCTCGCGGGCGATCGCGAGGCCCAGGCCCGAGCCTCCGGTCGGCGCGCCCCGGCCGCGGTAGAAGCGTTCGGTCACGCGCTCCCGCTCCTCGGCCGCGATGCCTGGACCGCGGTCCTCGATGGCGACGACGAAGCGGCCGTCCTCCCGAGCGGTCTCGAGCACGATCTCGCCCGGCGCGTACGCGATCGCGTTGTCGAGGAGGTTGTCCAGGATCTGGTCGACGTCGGTCGGGTTCGCCTGGGCGTCGCCGCCCTCGCCCCGCGCGTGGAGCGACGCCCCGCGCTGTGCGGCCCGCTCCTCCCACCGGGCGACGGCGCGGGACACCGCGTCGTCGAGGTCGACGCTCGTCGGCTGACCCTCCTCGATCTGTCGGGCCATGACCAGGAGCCGGTCCACGATCTCGGCCAGCCGGTCGACCTCGCGGTCGGCGGCCTCGAGCTGCTTTCGGAGCTCCGGATCCTCGGCGTCGTCGAGCGCCGACTCGAGCCGGAGCTTCATGCCCGTGAGCGGCGTGCGGAGCTGATGCGAGGCGTTCGCCACGAACTCTCGCTGAGCGCGCACGGTGCGCTCGAGGCGATCGGCCATCTCGTCGAAGGAGCGCCCGAGCTGCTGGATCTCCTCGGCGCCGCCCACGCGCTCCGTGCGCGCCGAGAGATCGCCGCCGCCCAGGCGCGCGGACGTGTCGGCGAGCCGACGGAGGGGGCGCGCGAACGAGCTCGCGAGCGCCCAGGCGAGGAGCAGTCCCGACGCCAGGCCCGCGAGCGCCACCGCGAGGAGTCCGAGCGTCGCGCGCCGCGTCTGGCTCTGAACCTCGGACATCGGCTTCGTGATGCGCACGGCACCAGCGAGCTGCTGCTCGTCCTGGATGGGTACGCCGGTGGCGAGGAGGTCGATCCCGAGTTCCTCGGAGAACCGGATCTGTGAGTCGGGTCGTCCCGAGAGCGCCGCGTCGATCTCGGGGCGGGCACCGTTCGCATAGTTGTCGCCGAGGTTGCGGGGGCCCTCGGAGTCGGCGATCAGGATGCCCGTCGCGTCGACGACGATGACGCGCCCGCCGACCTGGATCGACCATCCCCGTACGAGATCCTCGAGGACGCCACGGTTCTGCGGCTGCATGTTCTCGGCGCCGATGCGCGCCGCGATGCCCTGGGCCTGGATCAGCGCCTCGGTCTCGAGCTCGAGCGTCGCGCGCTCGTTCAGGTTGATCGCGAGCGGGACGCCGAGCGCGATGAACACGACCACGAGGATGTACGCGAACGCGACGACGAGCCTGGTCCGGACCTTCGTGTCGGCCTCCTACTCGGCGGCGGCCTCGTCGGGCGAGATGAACCGGAAACCGACGCCCCGCACGGTGGTGATGAACCTCGGGTGCGCGGCGTCGTCCTCGATCTTCTTGCGGAGCCACGAGATGTGGACATCGAGCGTCTTCGTCGGTCCGAACCAGTGTGGGTCCCAGACCTCGTCCATGATGTCCTCGCGGCGGACGACCTGGCCGGCGTTCGCCATGAGCATGTGGAGCAGGTCGAACTCGCGCGCCGCCAGCTCGACGGTTCCGCCGGCCTTCGTCAGCGTGCGGGAGGCCGGGTCCAGCACCAGCTCCCCGATCTCGATCTGCTCCCGACGTCGGGTGGGATGGCCGCGACGCATGATGGCGCGGATCCGCGCGGCGAGCTCCCGGGCCGAGAACGGCTTCACGACATAGTCGTCGGCCCCCAGCTCGAGGCCAAGGACGCGGTCGATCTCCTCGCTCCGCGCCGTGACCATGATGATCGGGATATCCGAAGTCTTCCGGACCTCGCGCGCGAGATCCCGCCCGTCGCCGTCCGGCAGCATCACGTCGAGCAGGATGACGTCCGGCGCCGAGCGCTCGAGCGCCGATCGCGCCTCGGCGAGCGTCCCGGTGACCTCGGTGTCGAACCCGTCGCGCTCCAGGTACTCGGCGAGGGGCTCGGAGATCACTTCTTCGTCCTCGACGACCAGGATCCGTGGCCTCATCCGAGCCCGATGGTAACTGCCCTTCCCTCGACGGTTTTGTCGATGTTGCACGAAGCGGTGACGTCTCCTTAGGATGCCGCAGCGCGCCGAGGTGGGGGGACGATGTCCGCGTCGACGGTGGCCACCGCTCGTGAGCTTCCCCGTCGCTCCCGCACGCCCGGAGACACCCCGACCACGCTCATGGCATTCGCGAGCCTGGCAATCGCGCTTGCCGTAGGCCTCATCGCAGCTGCGTTGTGGAAGGACCGGGCCGTCTTGGCCGATACGGGCTGGGAACTCGCAGTCTGGCTCATCGCGACGGCGGTTGTCGGCCTTGCCTCTGTGTCGTCCAACACCGGTCCGCAGCTGGGACTCGATCTTCCGCTGCTTCTGGCTGGTGGGTTTCTGTTCGGCCCCGGTGTTGCAGGCGCCATAGCATTCGTCGCGTACGCTGATGTCCGAGAGTTCCGTCGAGAGATCACGATACTCCGGGCCCTCTACAACCGAGCGCAGGTTTCGCTAAGCGTCATGATTGCTGCGGTTGCCTTTTCAGCTGCTGCTGGGACCGTGAAAGACTGGCCGGAGGCCGGTCTTGCGGCCTTGCTGGCCCTGGGTGCCGACTGCATCCTGAACTACAGCCTGGTTGTGACCGCAAAGGCGCTTCATGATCAAGTTCCCGCCAGCCGTGTGCTCCGGACCCTGACGGTCGGGCCACCTCGTTCATTCGTGTTCACATACTTGGCCTATGGCCTATTGAGTCTGGTCCTCGCGCAGGTCTATGTCGGCAGCGGCGTTTGGGGGCTCGCGGCGTTCGCCCTGCCGGTTGCTGTGGCACGACAGGCCTTTGAGCGAAGCCGGCAGTTGGAGCTCGCTGATAGCCGACTTCTAGCGCAGTCGGAGGCCCTTCGAGTTGTCTCCAGTCGCGTTGTCGATGAACGGCGGGATGAAAGACTTGCGGTTGCCGCTGGCCTCCACGACGAAGTCCTCCCTTCCCTTTTCAACGTCCACCTGATGGGCCAGGTTCTGCGTCAAGAGCTTGCAGGAGGTCGACTGCTTGAACTCGAAGAAGACGTGCCGGCGCTACTCGAAGCTGTGGAGTCCGCCAAGAGCGCCGTCCGCAATCTCATCAACGGGCTTCGGAAGTCACCTCTGGGCTCTACCGGTTTCGAGGGGACGCTACGGCTGCTCGTTCAACACCTTCAATCGCTGACGCCTGCGTCGTTCAAGTTGGAGATTGAGGAACTCGGCGGTTCCCCTTTGACGCAGCTCTTGGCCTACCAGGTGGTGCGAGAGGCTCTGAACAACTCGGTGCGTCACGCGGGCGCGTCGAAGATCCGAGTCGTCGCTGGGGTCTATGAAGGCGCTGTGCGGTTGATCGTCGAGGACGATGGGTGTGGCTTCGTTCCATCGGCTGTTGACGGCAACTCCCATTTCGGACTCGTCATGATGAGAGAGCGCGTCGAGTTGATGGGAGGGATTCTGCACATCGAGTCCTCTCCCGGAGCAGGTACACGTATCGTTACCCGGCTCCCTCTCGACGTGGGGGAGAAGAATGGCCGAAACTAAATCCCGGCCCGGGAAGACCGGGATTTAGTCGGTCGCGAACGCGATCATCGTAATCGCGGCGTCTTGAGTTCAGAAGCGCCAGTGGGCGCCGCCAGCCACCGCCAGGGCGAGCAGCGAGCCAAGAGCCACAGCGAGCCGCTTGACGACCGTCATTCCGCACCTCCTCCCAACTGGCGAGAATCACTCTTCTTAGGTTCACCATCCACCTGTGGCGGATGACACCGTCACTATCGGGGGACCCCCATTCGACCGACAAGAGGGGAAACGGCCTACGCCGACTGATGTAGGCGAATGACGAACGGTGGTTTCCACCCAGGCGATTGGCGTGCAAGATAGGTGCGTGGAGGATGGAGTGGGTCAATCCCTTGAGTCGCGGGAGGCGAAGGCTCCCGACAACAAGCTCGGGCTGAGAGTCTTCGAGCTTCTCGTCACGCTCCCAACCATCAGCCTTATTGCTGTGCTGTTCGCGCGGGATCCGAGCGGAGACGCGTGGCTCATTCTATGGGCCATCACGATAGCCGCGGTAGAGATCATGCCGGTCCCCGCTTGGCATGGGCTCCAGGTCAGTGTGGGGTTCCCTCTCTTGATGGTGGTCGCGTTTGTATACGCACCTCCCGCGGCGGCGATCACTGCCTTTGCGGGCGCATCTGACCCCCGGGAGTTCAAGGGAGAGGTCTCATTACTGCGCGCGATGTTCAACAGAAGTCAGGTTGCGCTTTCCGTCTTGGCCGCTAGTGCCGTGTTCCACGCGCTCGCAGACCTGAAGCAGTCACCAACTTGGGTACTCGTCCCAGCTGCGCTACTTGCGGCGATCGTCGACTACGTGATCAATAGCGGGATTGTCACCATCGCTGTGAGCCTCAACACAGGGATGCATCCGTACCGGGTGATTCGCGACTTACGGGTTGGCAAACTGAGCGAATTCCTCATCAGTTACCTGGGCTTGGCCTTCTTCGGCCTCTTCCTCGCGAAGTTCTACGAAGAGCTCGGATTCTGGACCGTGCCGGTGTTCGTCATCCCCCTGCTTCTCGCGCGGCAGATGTTCTTCCGGAGCAAGGCTCTCGAGGAGGCGCACAAGGAACTGCAGGATCGCGAGCAACTCCTCCGCGCGCTCTCGAACCGGATGGCCGAAGAACGAC
>DASTPT010000111.1:0-25211 GCA_035762085.1 Actinomycetota bacterium
GTTCGCGGCAGACGTCACGGCGGGGTAGTCGCCGACCGGCCACGGATCGGCACGGCGAACCGGACCGTCGACGGCCAGCGCGAGAGGCTCGCGGGCTAGACTGAGCCCCCGTCGACCCGAGGAGCGTTCGGATGGCCGCCAAGGACCGTGTCGAGATCGACCTGGAGCGCGTCGACGAGATCGTCCGCCAACAGGAGCGGGCGCTCGCGGAGAAGCAGCCGCGATCGATCGCGTACCGGGAGGAGGCGAGTCGCCGCCTGCCGGGGGGTGTGTCCTCGTCCTGGCAGACGGCGCCGCCTCACCCGATCTACGTGAGCCACGGCAAGGGCTCGACGGTGTGGGACCTGGACGGCAACGAGTTCGTCGACTACCACAACGGCTACGGCGTGATGGTCGTCGGCCACGCGCACCCGAAGGTCGTCGAGGCGGTGCAGCGCCGCGTCGAGCTCGGCACGCACTTCGCCCAGCCGACCGAGGACGCCCTGATCGTGGCCGAGAACCTGGCCGAGCGGACGGGCCTGCCGTACTGGCGGTTCGGCAACTCGGGCACCGAGGCCACGCTCGACGCGTCCCGCCTGATGCGCGCCGCCACCGGCCGCGACATGCTCCTGAAGTGCGAGGGGATCTACCACGGCCACCATGACGCGCTGATGGTCTCCGTCTACCCGGGCCCGGGCGAGTGGGGTCCGCACGAGCGACCCAACTCGGTCGCGCAGACGCCGGGGCTGCCGCAGTCGTACGTCGAGCTGACGCGGGTCGTGCCGTTCAACGACGCCGAGGCCGTGAAGCGCGTGTTCGAGGAGTTCCCCGATCGGATCGCCGGGATGATCGTCGAGCCCTGCATGACGAACCTCGGCGTCACGCTTCCCGAGCCCGGGTACCTGGCGTCGATCAAGGAGATCTGCCACGAGAACGGCGCGTACCTCGCGTTCGACGAGGTGAAGACCGGCGCCACCGTCGCGTGGGGCGGCGCGATCGAGGCGTTCGGCGTGACGCCGGATCTCGCGTGCTTCGCGAAGGCGATCGGCGGCGGCCTGCCGTGCGGTGCGATCGGCGGCGTCGAGGAGATCATGGGCCTCGTCGTGCGCGGCAAGGTCGAACAGGTCGGCACCTTCAACGGCAACCCGCTCACGCTGGCGGCCTCCAGAGCCGCGCTCACCGAGGTCCTCACGAAGGAGGCCTACGCACGCTTCGACGAGCTGCACCAGATCATCCGCGGCGGCGTCCAGGACGTGATCGACCGGTACGCGCTGCCGGCCACGATCACGACGCTCGGCGCCAAGGGCGGCGTGAACTGGAAGGCCGAGCGCACGCGCGAGTACCGCGACGCGATCGACATCGACGAGCGCGTGAGCTACGCCGCGTGGCTGTGGCAGCTCAACCGCGGTGTGTTCAAGTCGCCGTGGGCGAAGTGGGAGAGCTGGACGCTCTCGGTGGCGCACAGCGACGAGGACGCCCGGCGGTACGTCGACAACTTCGAGTCGTTCGCGAAGGCGATCACGCAGGCGTAGCTTCATCCCGATGGGGTGACGACGGCGCCCTGGTCCTCGGGCGACCCTTGGAGGATCGAGCACGATCGGAGGGATCGATGCGCGCAGGTGGAATGTTCTCGCCGGAGCAGCTGGGCGAGGTGCTGAGCCTGATGAAAGGGGCGGACACCGTCGAGCTGAAGGTGACGGTTCCCGAGAGCCAACGGTACGGGACGGCGGCTGCGCTCGGGATCGATCCACTCGACGCTCGGATCCGGCAGGTGTTCTTCTTCGACACGCCGGACCTTCGACTCGACGCGGCGGGCGTCGTCGTACGGGCTCGCCGGATCCAGGGCGCCGAGGCGGACACGGTCGTCAAGCTGCGGCCGGTGGATCCAGGGAACCTGAGCAAGGACCAGCGCGCGGATCCGTGGTTCGGCGTCGAGGTCGACGCGATGCCCGGCGGATACGTGTGCTCGGCGTCCTTCAAGGGTCGGTCGACGAACGAGGATGTTCTTCGTGCCGCGCGCGGCGAGCGGCCGATCCGCAAGCTCTTCTCGAAGCGACAGCGGCAGTTCTACGAAGAGCACGCTCCCGATGGACTCGCCCTCGACGACCTGTCGGTGCTCGGGCCGGTCAACCTGGTGAAGCTCAAGTACCGGGCACCCGACCTCGGCCGCAAGGTGGTGGCCGAGCTGTGGTCGTACCCCGACGGGACCCGCATCCTCGAGCTGTCGACGAAGTGCCCGCCGGGCGAGGCGTTCCAGGTCGGCGCCGAGGCGCGCGCCTACCTGCAGGCGAGGGGGGTCGATCTCTCCGGCCGACAGGCGACGAAGACGAAGACCGCCCTCGGGTACTTCTCGCGGGAGCTCCTGGCCGCGGCGGCCCAGCAGGAGCAGGTGGCTGCCGAGCGGCCGCAGGTCGAACAGCCGCAGGGGACGTGAGGGTCATGCAGGGCGTCATCCCGCGGTGGGAGTGGCGGACGTTCGGCGCCGGATTCGGCCGGGCGGAGAACGCGTTCGCCGCCGCGGCGCCGACCCAGGTGCAGGAGAGCGACGAGCTGTACCTCCTGGCCGGAACCGAGCACAACGTCAAGGTCCGGGACGACCTCATGGACATCAAGGTCCTGCGGGAGATCGACGCGGACGGTCTGGAGCGATGGGAGCCCGTGATGAAGGCGGCGTTCCCGCTCCCACCCGAGGACGCGACACGCGTGTGCGAGGCGCTGGACCTGGCATCCCCGCGAGCCGGCCAGACGTATCCGCTCGATCGGTTCGTTGCCGAGCTCGTCGAGCCGAGCGGCGGCGTGCGGGTCGTGCGAGTCCACAAGCGGCGGGCGCGCTACACGATCGAGGGATGCATGGCCGAGCTCACCGACGTCGTGGCGAACGGAGGATCCACGAGGACGATCGCGATCGAGTCCGAGGACGCGTCCGCGGTCGTCTCTGCGGTCCGGGCCGTCGGTCTCGGCGGCTACATCAACACGAGCTACCCCGTCGGTCTCTCCCGGCTCGTCGAGGGGAGACGCCCGCGCTACGCGGTCATCGACGTCGGCACCAACTCCGTCAAGTTCCACGTCGGCCAGCGCGGCGACGACGGGAGTTGGACGACGATCGTCGATCGTGCCGAGCTCACGCGGCTCGGTGAGGGGCTCGAGGGGCGGGGCGAGATCTCGGCCGAGCCCCTCGAGCGGACCGTCGCGGCGATCGGCGGGATGGTACGGGAGGCGAAGCGGCACGACGTGGTCGCCATCGACGCGGTCGGTACCGCCGGGTTGCGGATCGCCGCGAACCGGGACGACGTGCTGGCGGCCATCCGGTCCGTTGCCGGCGTCTCCGTCGAGGTGATCCCCGGCGAGGAGGAGAGCCGGCTCGCCTACCTAGCCGTGCAGACGGGCCTCGGGCTCGGCGAGGGCGCCCTCGTGGTCTTCGACACCGGCGGCGGGAGCAGCCAGTTCACGTTCGGCCGCGGCTCCAGGGTCGACGAGCGCTTCAGCGTCGACGTCGGCGCCGTCCGCTACACCGAGCGCTTCGGCCTCGACGCCGAGGTGTCCGCCGAGACGCTCCGGGATGCGCTCGCAGCGATCTCCGACGACCTGTCGCGCCTGGATGGCCGTCCGGCGCCCGATGCGCTGGTCGGGATGGGCGGCGCCATCACGAACCTCATGGCCGTGAAGCACGAGCTGGCTACGTACGACCCGGAAGTCGTCCAAGGGGCCGTCCTGGACCGTGCGGAGGTCGACCGGCAGATCGAGCTCTACCGGTCCCGCACGGCCGAGGCGCGACGCGCGATCGTCGGTCTTCAGCCGAAGCGAGCGGAGGTCATCCTCGCGGGTGCGTGCATCGTCCGCACGGCGATGGAGAAGCTCCGGCAGGAGCGCCTGACGGTCAGCGACCGCGGCCTGAGGCACGGGGTGCTGATCGACCGATTCGGTGCCTGAGGTCGCTGGTTCCGTGACCGGCGGTCACGCGGGTGGCGACGCTCGCGCCCGCGGCGCTCCGTAGACTCCGTCACCTCACGTCAGGGAAGGGGTGTCGGGCGACATGACGAAGGGCATCCTCGATCGTCTCGCCGAGGGGCCGGTGCTCGGCGACGGCGGGTACCTGCTCGAGCTGGAGAAGCGGGGGTACGTCCAGGCCGGGCCGTTCACGCCCGAGGTCGCGATCGAGCATCCCGACGCCCTCGAGCAGCTCCACCGGGAGTTCCTGCGCGCCGGCGCCGAGTTCCTCACGACGATGACGTTCTACGCGAGCGACGACAAGCTCGAGACCGTCGGCCTGAGGGACAGCGTCGACGAGATCAACCGCAACGCCGTGCTCGTCGCCCGCGCGGTGGCCGACGAGGGGGACGCGCTCGTGGCCGGAGACCTGTCGCTGACGTGGGCGTACGACCCCGCCGACCCCTCGAGCGCAGATCACGTCCGCGCGCTGTTCGACCGGCAGCTGCAGGACATGCTCGACGCGGGCGGCGTGGACCTCTGGGTGGGCGAGACGTTCTCGTACCTGGGCGAGGCGCTCCTGTTCGTCGAGCGCGCGAAGGCGACGGGCCTGCCCGTGATGGTCACGATGTCCTTCGAGCAGCCCGAACCGCGAGCGTACGAGGGCGACGACCCGGGCGCGTGCGCGCGGAAGCTCGCCGACGCCGGAGCGGACATCGTCGGCGTGAACTGCCTCAACGGACCCGAGCAGCAGCTACCGATCGCCGTGCAGATGCGTGCGGCGACCGACGCGTACGTAGCGGCGCAGCCCGTCGCCTACCGCACGACCGCGGACCGGCCCGACTTCACCGCGTGGCCGAACTTCCCGTACGCGCTGTCGCCGATGCAGCTCTCGCGCGGGGAGATGGCGGCGTTCGCGGTGCAGGCGCGGGACGCCGGGTTGAACGTGATCGGCTCGTGCTGCGGCTCGGTCGCCGAGCACGTGCGCGCGATGGGCAAGGCGATCGGGAAGGTGTCGGTCGCCGAGCGAGGGTGGAAGAGCCCGACCGGCAAACCGATGTCCGGCTACGAGTACCACGCCCACACCGAGACCGAGGTCTGAGTGACGCTCCGACGCGAGTTCCAGGTGGCCGTCGTCGGGCTCGGCGGTATCGGCTCGGCGGCCACCTACTGGGCGTCCCGCCGGGTCGGGGCCGACGTCCTCGGCCTGGAGCGGTTCGAGCTCGGGCACGAACGCGGCGCGTCGCAGGACCACTCGCGGCTGATCCGGCTGAGCTACCACACGCCGGCGTACGTGCGGTTCGCCCAGGACGCGTACCGAGCCTGGGCCGAGGTCGAGGTGGACGCCGGCGAGCGGCTGATCGTGAAGACGGGCGGCGTCGACCTGTACCCGGAGAGCGCGTACGGCTGGATGGACGACTACACGACGTCGCTCGACGAGGTCGGCGTGCCGTACGAGTGGATCGGCGCGGACGAGCTGATGCGGCGCTGGCCGCAGTGGGTGGTCACGCCCGACATCCGGGCGATGGTCCAGGACGACACGGGGATCGTCGCCGCGGCCGCCGCGAACGCCACGCACCGGCGGCTCGCCGTGCGGGCCGGCGCGATGCTCGTGGATCGCGCGCGCGTGCTGACGATCCACGAGGTCGGCGGGCTGTACGAGCTGCAGACCGAGGCCGGCACCTACCGAGCCGAGCGCGTGATCCTGGCCGCCGACGCGTGGACGAACGAGCTGCTCGCCCAGCTCTGGCGCCCGATCGACCTCACGGTCACGCAGGAGCAGGTGCACTACTACGCCTCCCGCGACGCCGACGCCTTCGCGCCCGAGCGCTTCCCCGTCTGGATCTGGCAGGGCGTCCCGTCGTTCTACGGGCTGCCGGCGTTCGACGGGCAGGGCACGAAGATCGGCCAGGACGTCGGCGGCGCACAGGTCACGGGCGACACACGGTCGTTCGAGCCGGACGCCGCGTACTCGGCGCGACTCGACGCGTTCATGCAGGACCACCTGCCCGGGGGCTTCGGCTCGTACCAGACGCGGAGGACGTGCCTGTACACGATGACGCCCGACCGGGACTTCGTGATCGACCTGGTACCCGGGCACGAGCACGTGGCGGTCGGCCAGGGGGCGGCGCACGCGATGAAGTTCGCGAGCGCGTTCGGCCGCTCGCTCGTCGAGCTCGTCTTCGAGGGTCACGCCGCGGCGGACCTTTCGTCGTGGTCCGTCCGACGCGAGGTCCTCACGATGGAGGACCCCCCGAAGAGCTTCTGGATGTAGCCGAACGGCGGAAGACCTGCGGAAACGCGGTCGCTACCGTGGTCGCATGCGCACGCGCATGGGCTTCGTCGTCGTGCTCGTGATCATCGCCGCCAGCGTGTCCGCGGCCCCCGCCGGGGCTGCGGGCGTCACGGTGTACGTCAACGGCGGCAAGCTCACCGTCACGGGGACGGACAAGATCGACTTCCTGGAGATCACGTGCGATGGCGGCGACGTCCGGGTCACGTACGCGGACGTCGACCCAACGCCGTGCTCCTCGATCGACCAGATCGTCGTCAAGGCGCAAGCCGGCGGCGACTGGATCGATCTGCGGGAGGTCACGGCGGTCGACTTCACTTCGCTGCCGTCGATCGAGGTGAACGGCGGTCCAGGGCTCGACGCCTACTGGGGCTCGCCCCTGAACGACGTGTTCAACGGCGCGGGCGAGACCGACCGGTTCTACGTCTCCGAGGGAGACGACGAGTTCGTCGGGGACTCGGGCCTGGACGAAGTCAACCTCCGGACGACGGGTGACGTCGTTCTCGGCGCAACCACGTTGCAGTCCGACCTGGGCATCCTGTCGTTCTCGAGCGTCACGAAGGTCGTCATCACGAGCGAGGGCAGCGGGGTCAGGTGGGACGCTCGGGGGTTCACGGGGATCACCTACCTGACGGGCGGCGCGGGGACGGACGTCCTCCTCGGCGGCCGCGGCCGGGACTGGTTGGTCGGCGGTGGCGGCAACGACCGGCTCCTCGGCAACGCCGACAACGACCAGATCTCGGGCGAGGGCGGGAGGGACACGATCCGCGGCGGGAGCGGCAACGATCGCCTGTACGGCGGCCCGAAGCGCGACGACTGCTCGGGCGGGCCCGGCCAGGACTACGTCTACGCCGACTGCGAGTAGCTCCCGAGCGCGGGTCGACCACCGGTAGGATGCGCTCGATGCGCGCGAGCGACGACCTGCTCCCCGCCGAGCGCAAGGTGCTCGAGCAGCTCGGCGAGCTCCCGCTCGACTTCCGGGCGATGGCTGCGGTCTCGAACCTGTTCCGCGCCTCGGCCGCGATCCGCCGGCACATGGAGCGAGAGGTCCTGGCGAAGGATCGGCTGTCGTGGACGTCGTTCGTCGTCCTGTGGGTCCTGTGGGTGTGGGGCGAGATGGAGTCCCGCGACCTGGCCGCCGCCGTCGGGATCAGCCGCCCGACCTCGTCAGGCGTCGTCACGACGCTCGAGCGGCGGAAGCTCGTCCGCCGCCGGCGGAACACGGAGGACGGCCGGATGGTCCGGGTCTCGCTCACGCGGCAGGGGCTCCGGCGGATCGAAGAGCTGTTCCCCCGGTTCAACGCGGAGGAGGTCGCCGTCACGGCGCACCTCGGTCCCGAGGAGCAGGTGGCCCTTGCCGCGATGCTGCGGTCGATGCTCCGCTCGGTCGGAGACCCGGACGCGCGGAACGGTGGGGGCTAGGCCGGCTCCACGCGGACCGGCATCCGCTTGATCCCGTTCACGAAGTTCGAGCGCATCCGCTCGACCGGCCCGACGATCTCGATCGAGCGCACTCGCGGGATCAGCTCCTCGAGCAGGATGCGCGTCTCGAGCCGCGCGAGGTGCGCGCCCAGGCAGAAGTGCGGGCCGCCGGGGCCGAACGTGACGTGCTCGTTCGGCTCGCGGAGGAGGTCGAAGCGGTACGGGTCCGGGAAGACGGTCTCGTCGCGGTTCGCGCTGACGTACCAGGTGACCACCTTGTCGCCCGCCCGGATCCTCTGGCCGCGGAGCTCGGTGTCCCGGGTGGCGGTGCGCCGGAAATGCATCACCGGCGTCGCCCAGCGCAGGATCTCCTCGACGGCGATCGGCAGGATCGAGGGATCGCGGCGCAGGAGCTCCATCTGATCCGGGTGCTCGACCAGGGCCTGGACCCCGTGGCTGATCGTGTGCCGGGTCGTCTCGTTGCCGGCGATCATCAGCAGCGAGAAGTAGTTGTGGAACTCGTGCTCGTTCAGGACTCCCTCGGACTGGGCCACCGTGAGCGCGGTGATCACGTCATCCTGCGGCTCGCTGAGCCGCTCGTCCCGCATCCGGTCGGCGTAGGCGAAGACCTCGAGCGCGGCGGGGGAGCGGAACGGCAGGTACCGGAACTCCTCGGTGTCCCCGCGGTCGACGACCACGTCGGCGAAGTCCGGGTCCTGGTTGCCGATCATCCGGTCGCCCCACGCGATCAGCTGCGGCGCGTCCTCCTGCGGAACCTCGAAGATCGCGCAGAGGAACCGGATCGGTAGCTCGCGCGCGACCTGCGTGACGAAGTCGAACTCGCCCTGCGGCAACGCCCGGTCGAGCACCCCTCGCGCGACGTCCCGGATGAAGTCCTCGTATCGGCCGACCGCCCGCGCCGAGAACCGCTTGTTGCAGATGTTGCGCAGCTCCCGATGGCGGGGCGGGTCGGTCTCGAGCATGGTCTTGCGGATCTCGAGCTGGCGCTCGTCGAGCTCCTCGAGCGCCACCGCCCCCGTCTCCGAGGAGTAGGTCTGCCAGTCCATGTGGACGGTGACGAGGTCGTCGTACCGCGTGACGGCCCAGAACCCGGAGTTCGGCGGCGCCTCCTCGTGCCATACCACCGGCGCGCGTCTCCGGAGTTCGTGGAACCACTCGAACGGGATCCGCTCGACGTAGCGGTCCGGGTCCGCCAGGTCGATCCCGGCCAGGTGTGTGTCCGTCGTCACGACGCTCACGTCGCCGTGCCCTCCTCCGCGTGTGCGAGGGCGTAGTTTGGCACCGAACGACCGTGACGGGCAACGAGGACGGGGCGCGCCCTGGTGGGCGCGCCCCGTCGGTGAGGTCCGGTGGGGGTTGGACCTCAGGTCTTGGGGGTCATCTCGCGCATGCCCCACGGGAACCCGAACGCCGGCATGCGCTCGACGAACGGATCGGGGTCGAACGCCTCGGGCCCGAGCACGCCCGCGCCGCTCCAGACGCCCTCGGCGAGGAGCTCCATCGCGATCACGGCGTTCACGGCCGTCTGCCACACGACGGCCTGGACGCCGAACCGCCTCATCGAGTCCTGGTTGTCGGTGACCTGGTACAGGTAGACCTCGCGGGGCCGGCCGTCCTTCTCACCGCGGACCCACGTCCCGACGCACGTCTTCCCGTGCATCCGGTCGCCCAGGTGGGCGGGGTCAGGCAGGACGGCCGCGAGGACGTCGCGGGGCGCCACCTTCACGCCCTGGACGTCAACCGGGACCTTCGAGTCCAGGCCGAGCAGCTCGATCGTCTTCAGGATCTGGATGAACGTCTCGCCAAGGCCGTACTTGAACGTCACGCGGTCGACGTCGAACCAGCGCGGGAGCATCAGCACCTCCTCGTGCTCGACGTTCACGCACTGGACGGGACCGATGCCCTCGGGGAACTCGAACACCTCAGGATCGCTGAAGGTCTCGGTGGTGAACCAGCCTCTGGCACGCTCATACACCACGGGCGGGTTCAGGCACTCCTCGATCGTCGTCCACGTGGAGAAGTCGGCGGCGAACGGGTACCCCTCGATCTGGATGTTCCCGCCGTCCCGGACGCCGATCTCCTCGATCTGGTCGAACAGGTGCTTCCTCGCGTACGCCGCGAACACGTTGGACATCCCGGGATCGGCGCCCATGCCGACGAGCGCCAGGAGTCCCTTGCCCTCCCACCGGGCCGCACGCTCGAACTGGTAGTCGCCGAGCTTCAGGTCGGGCAGGTGGTACGGGTCCTCATGATGACGACGGGACAGGGTGAGGGCCATGTCCATGTACGGGACGCCGACCTGGAAGGCGGCCTCGAAGACGGGCTCGTTGAAGTTCGGAGCGACCGCGTTCATCACGAGGTCGACGCCGTGCCGGTGGGCGAGCCGCACGACCTGCTCGTCGTCCGCGGCGTCCACCCACTCGACGGGGAATCGGTCGTCGTCGCCGCCGAGCCGTCGCTGCACCTCGTGGGCGCGCTCCAGGCAGAAGTCCGCGAGGACGATCCGCTCGAGGAACGGTCGGTCCTTCGCGATGAGGGCGATGGCCTCGCCCACGCCGCCGACCCCCACCAGCAGCACCTTCATGGCCTCGCCCCCGTTCGGCGTCGATGGACCCGTCTCGGCCCATCGTGCCGGGGATCGGCCGCCGGCGTCCGGGCCACGGGTCCCGTCTCGGTGGGGGCGGACGGCGGGTGCTCAGACGAACCGCGCGAGCAGGCGGATCGTCGCCCCGCCGTCGATCGAGAACGGCAGGACCAAGGCGTAGCAGCTCCCGGCCCACGAGCGCTCGGTCCGCCAGCGGAACCGGTACTCGCCGTTCACCACCCGGAAGTCCGGGCCCACCGACTCGGCGGTGGTCACCACCGGGGCCGACGAGATGCCCGTGCCACAGTCGACGGGCTCGGCGTACGGCGCGCCCGGCGCGAGGATCTCGCCCAGGTCCCCGCCGATGTCGAATCGCAGGCCCGCGGGCTGACCGGCGCGGAGTGCCGTCTCGTCCGGTGGCAGCAGCAGCCGGCCGTCCCACGAGGCGAACACCAGGTAGTCGTGCACGACCGTGGTCGCGTTGCCCGCGCCGTCGGTCGCCGTCACCTGGAAGTGCCGGACGCCGGGTGAGGACGTGTCGAGGGTGTCTCCGTCCGGGACCGTCCCCGCGCACGACGCGATGCCCGAGCCACCGGTGTCGGCGCAACCGTACGAGGCGTGGACCGTCTGGCCCACCAGGTAGGCACCGCCGTGGGCCGGCCGCCCGATCTCCACGGTGGGCGCCTCGGTGTCCGGACCGGCCAGCTCGAGGCGGGCGACCGCCGAGATCGACGACTGCGTGAACCACACGTTGCCGTCCGGACCGGCCGTGAGGTCGTGCGGTCCGCTCCACTCGGTCGGCGGCGCGAACTCGGTGATCGTGCCGTCGGAGGCGATCCTCGCGATCTTGCCGGCGGCGCGCTCGGCGAACCAGACCGCGCCGTCGGGCCCGACCGTGATCCCGACCGGGTCGCTGCTCGGCGTCGGGATCGGCAGCATGCTCACCGTCCCGGACGTCGTGATGCTGCCGACGCTGTTCGTCCCGGGGGCAGTGAACCACAGGTTGCCGTCGGGGCCCGCAACGATGCCGTTCGGAAGGCTGCCGCCGGGCAACGCGTACTCCACGACGCCGCCGTCCGCCGTCTCGATCCGCCCGATCTTCGACACCCGCGTCTGGGTGAACCACATCGCGCCGTCGGGTCCGAGCGCGATGTCGGTCGGCGTGCTGTTGTTGCTCGGGATCGCGTACTCCGTCACGGAGCCGCCCTGGATCCTGCCGATCTGGTTGGCGCCGTGCTCCGTGAACCACATCGCGCCGTCGGGGCCGAGGGCGATCCCCGTCGGCATCGCGCCGCTGGTGAGACCGCCGTACTCGGTGATCGTGCCGTACGCGTCGATGCGCCCGATCGAGTCGGTCACCTGCTCCGTGAACCACATCGCGTCGTCGGGGCCGAGCGCGATCCCGATCGGTCCGCCGCCGCCATCGGCGGGCAGCGCGAACTCGACCAGGTCGCCGTTCGTCGTGATCCTGCCGATGCGGTCGGCGCCGCGCTCGGCGAACCACAGCGCGCCGTCGGGTCCCACCGCGATGCCGGTGGGCGATCCGCCGGGGACGGTTGGCCATTCCGTGATGTCGCCCGCGCCGGCGCCCGCTCCCGACATGCCGGCCAGGACGACGACGAGCGACGCGCCGAGCGCCGCGATGCGGATCCAGGCCGACCTTCGCACGGCGAACCCCTTCCTCGTGCGGACGAGCGCGTTCCCTCTGAGCAGGTATCGGCCGCGGGCGGCGTGGAACTCGATGCGACGAAGGGCGCGGTCTGCGCTCCCCCGGACGGGGGACCGTCCGCCGTGGCCGCACTCAGAAGAACGGCGTGTAGTACTCGAGCTCCCAGGGTGTGGGCTCGCCCGTCGAGGGGTCCTCGACCGCCACCACGTACCGGTCCCACTCGGCCCGCTTGAGCATCCTGAACGCGGTCACGAGCTGCGGGCCGAGCGCCCGAACGATCTCCTCGTCACGCTCGAGCGCGTCGAGCGCGTCCGACAGGTTCGCGGGGATGTGCGCCTCGGCTACGGGGTCCGCGCCGACGGGCTGGGGGTCCGGGTCGTCCATCTCGCCCTCGACACCCAGTCGGCACGCGTGCAGGAGTGCGGCGGCGGCGAGGTACGGGTTCGACGCGCCGTCGGGGACGCGGTTCTCCAGGCGCGTGGCCGGGCCGCGGTCGGGGGCGATGCGGATCGCGACGGTCCGGTCGTCGTACCCCCAGTTCGCCCAGTAGCCGTTCATCATGTCGGGCTGCAGGCGCTTGTAGGCGTTGACCGTCGGGGCGCAGATCGCGGCCGTCCCCTCGTGGTGCGCGAGCATGCCCGCCATGCACCGGTGCGCGAGCGTCGAGAGCTGGTCCGCGCTCGACGGGTCGTACAGGGCGTTCTCGCCGTTCGCGTCCCGGAAGCTGATGTTCACGTGGAGGCCGTTGCCGCCGCGGTCGGGGAAGGGCCGGCCGATGAACGTGGCCCGGTGTCCGTGCCGCGCGGCGACCTCGTGCGCGAGCACCCGGAACAGGAACGCGTCGTCGGCCGCGGGGATCGCATCCTGGTACCGGATGTTGATCTCGAACTGGGCGTCGTCGAACTCGGTGCACCAGGCCTCGATGTCCAGCCGGCACGCCGCGGCCGTGTCGACGATGTCGTTGACCACGCCGTCGGGGTCCACGGCCATGCCGGTGCCGTACACACGCGAGGCCGGCGTGTGGATCGAGCGCCACCCGCCGTCCCCGTCGGGGGCGAGGAGGTAGAACTCGAACTCGAAGGCGAGTTGCGGGATCAGGCCCATCTGGAGCCAGGGCTCGATCGCCATGCGGAGCGCGTGCCGCGGGTCGACCGGGACGGGGACGTGCCGGTGGAACGTGTCGCCGATCCCCACGACCGTGTTCGGCTCCCAGCCGGGCCGGACGGTCGTCGTGTCGAGGATGGCCTCGAGGTCGGGCAGGCCCACGTCGAAGGCCAGCCCGGGGATCTGCACGATCTCGCGGTCGAAGGTGAGGGGGTACGTCGACAGGCAGAAGTTCGCCTTGCCGCGCTCGGCCCAGTCGCCGTACAGGTACTTGCCGCGCTCGATCCCGTGGAGGTCAGACCACAGCAGGCGCAGGCGCTTGCCCTCGGTTTCCATGCGACGTCTCTCCTCCCCGTCCGTGCCCGACCGAACGTGCCCGCCGAGGATAGTCGAGGTCCCGGAACCGCGGGAACCCGGGGCTCAGTCCCGTCGGGGCGGCCGGATGCCTCGGAACTCCCAGTCGCCGCCGAGCGCCGTCGAGACGACCTCCTCCGAGGCGCTCGGCTGCGCGCCGACGTCGGCCCGGACCGCTAGGTCGCCCTCGACGACGGTGTTCCGCAGCGTCCCGAGCCCCTCGACCTCGACCTCGACGAGGTCGCCGGGCTCGACCGGACGCGAGTTCGCGGGCGTCCCCGACAGGATCACGTCGCCCGGCGCCAGCGAGATGGTGCGGGCCAGGTCGGCGACCAGGTACTGCATGTCCCAGACCATCTCGTCGGTCGAGCCTTCCTGCCTGACCTCGCCGTTCACGAGCGTGCGTATCCGCTTTCCGTGGAAGTCCCAGTCGTCGACGAGGCCCGGCCCCAGCGGGCACAGGGTGTCCGAGCCCTTCACCCGGAGCATCGACCCGGCGTCCGTGTCTCGGAAGTCGTGCAGGCCGAAGTCGTTCGCGATCGTGTAGCCGCCGATGACGCCGGCCGCGTCCGAGGGCGCGATGCCCTTGCATGGGGTGCCGATCACGATCGCGATCTCGCCCTCGTAGTTGAGGAACCGGCAGCCGGGGGGGCGCACCACGTCGCCGCCGTGGGCGGTCAGCGCGCTGACCGGCTTGTGGAAGTACGTCGGCGCCGGCCCGAGCGTGGCGCCGAACTCCTCGACGCGGCTCCGGTAGTTGAGGTGGACGCAGATGATCTTCGTCGGCTTGCAGGGCGGCAGGTGCTCGGCCTCGTCGACGCGGGCCTTGCGACCGTCCGTCGCGACCAGGACGTCGCCCTCGCGGACCACGGTGGTGGGCAGGCTGTCCATGAGGATCCGGCGGGACTCCATCGCTCCTCCGGTCGGTCCGAGGTCGAGGGGTAGTATGCCCCGATGGCCGAGCTGAGGGGCTTCCTACCGCCGCACTCGCCCGAGGGCCGCGCCTCGATCGTGCCCGGCCCGCCGTGGCACTACTCGGGCGACCTGCTGACGATCGAGTACCGAGCGCGGCCGGGC
The DNA here is from genome assembly GCA_035762085.1 of Actinomycetota bacterium. GTDB lineage: Bacteria > Actinomycetota > UBA4738 > UBA4738 > HRBIN12 > HRBIN12. Next base: position 14,431 of record DASTPT010000111.1, read on the forward strand.
GCGGTCGCCCGCTGGCTGCCCCCGCCGCTCGAGCCGGCCGAGGAGGACCCCGACGCGGTCGCCGTGATCTTCGCCGACTGGCAGTCCTGCTCGGATACGTTCGAGGAGCTGCTCGACCCGGTCCGCTCGCAGTACAAGGAGTGCTTCGTGGTCGTCCGGTGCCGGTTCCGGGACCAGCACTACTCGCGCTGCATCGCGATCTGGGTGGACAAGGACTTCGCGCTCGCGCGCGGCTGGCACCAGGGGTACCCGAAGAAGCTCGGGTCGATCTGGATCACCCGGCCGGTCGCGTACGGGAAGGCGGGACCCCGGCTCGAGCCCGGCGGCCGGTTCGGCGCGAGCGTCGCGGTGCACGACCGCCGGATCGCCGAGGCCCGCCTCACGATCACCGGCCCGTCCGAGACGAACGGGTTCGTGAACGCGCTGCCGATGCTCCACCACCGGTCGTTCCCGTCGATCGTGGAGGGGGCCCCGGCCTCGATGGACGAGCTTGTGACGATGCGCAGCTTCGACTGGGAGGGCTCGCCCGCGTGGACGGGGGAGGCCGAGCTCGCGTTCGGCGAGTCGCCGGTCGAGGAGCTGGAGAGCCTCGCGCCGCGGGAGACGATCGCAGGGTACTGGCGCTCGGTGGGCGTCACCTGGGGCGAGGGCAGCGTCCTCGAGGGCTGAGTCGGGCCCGATCCGCACCTGCAACAAACGAGCCGCTCCGCGCTGACGGCGCCCGCATCCTCGCAGGTAGACGTCACGCCCATCTGGAACATCGTTGAGGAGTGCACGTACCCCGGGCCGAACGGCCCCCTGGGAGCGGGACCTTTGGGCAGGGGGCTTCCGCGGGGCGTTCTTACGATGAGTATCGGACTAAACGTAGAGCGATGCCCGGGAGGAGAGGGTCAGGCCGATGAGAAGGTTCGTACTCGCGGGAGTGTTCGTGCAGGTGGCCCTGCTGATCGTGGGCCTGACGTGGATCGGGCCGCTCAGCGCTCGGGAGGACGGGGCGGCGGAGACCGCGCCCGCCGGCGAGGCGGAGTCGTACCGGATCGAGGGCGAGGGTACCGGGAACATCGTCGAGGTGGATCTGGTCGCCGAGGAGACCACCCAGACGATCGGGGAGGGGGTCGAGTATCGGGTCTGGACCTTCAACGGGACGGCCCCAGGCCCGGTGATCCGCGTGAACGTCGGCGACACCGTGCGGTTCACCCTGACGAACGACTCGAGCGAGAACCTGTCGCACTCGATCGACTTCCACGCCGCACAGACGCCGTGGGACCGCGACTACCAGCCGGTCGCGCCGGGGGAGACGCTCACGTTCGACTGGGTCGCCCGGTTCCCCGGCGTGTTCATGTACCACTGCGGCGTCCCCCCGGTGCTGCACCACATCTCGAACGGGATGTACGGCGCGATCGTCGTCGAGCCCGAGGGACTCGAGCCCGCCCGCGAGTTCGTGTTGACCGCGAGCGAGTTCTACGCGGGCCACCGGCCGAACGCCGAGGGCCTGCTCGAGGGCGACGTCGCGGCGATGGAGGCGGCCGAGCCCAGCCACGTCGTGTTCGACGGGATGGCGAACCGCTACGCCACCATGCCGCTCCAGGCGCGGCCGAACGAGCTGGTGCGGATCTGGGTGATGAACGCCGGCCCGACGCTCACGACGGCGTTCCACGTGATCGGGGCGCTGTTCGACCACGTGTATGCCGACGGCAACCCGACGTCGGTCCTGAACGGCCTGCAGACGTACAACGTTCCGCCGGGCGCCGGCGCGATGTTCGAGCTGCGGATCCCGGACGAGGGGATGTACCCGTTCGTGACGCACTCGTTCGCGTACACGGGGCTCGGGGCGCTCGGCGTCCTGCAGATCACGCCCGACGCGCCGCCCGCGCCGGCCGAGTATCCGGCGTACGGCGACCCGTTCACGGCCGGCGTGCTCGAGTTCGGCTCGACCCCCGCGGTCGTGGAGTCCGAGGGCCCCGACGGACAGCAGCACGAGGGCCCGGTCTCGATCGAGGCCGCGATCACCGGCTTCACGCCCGCCGAGATCGAGGTGCCCGAGGGCGAGGTGGAGGTCGAGATCGCGAACTTGGACGCGTTCGAGCACGACTTCACGATCGACGAGCTGGACGTGCAGTTCGCGTTCGGCGCGAACGAGACGGTGAAGGAGAGCTTCGACGCCACTGCCGGGACCTACACGTTCTACTGCTCGATCCCCGGCCACCGCGAGGCCGGCATGGAGGGAACGCTGTCGGTGCAGCCGGGGGCGGCCCACTAGACGTCGACCGAGGGGGGCGGGCCCCGAGCCCGCCCCCCTCGGCAGCGTGGGGCGATGCGGTAGCCTCGGGGCCGCATGAGGCTCATCCGCTTCCGCTTCGGTGACCGCATCGCGCACGGGGCGCTCGACGACGGGATCGTGCGCGCGCTGAGGGGGACGTTCTTCGAGGACCCCCTGCCCACGGGTGAGGAGGTGCCGCTGGACGACGTGCGGCTGCTCGCGCCGGTCCTGCCCTCGAAGGTCGTCGCGGTCGCCAGGAACTACGAGGCGCACGCGGCGGAGTTCGGCGGCCAGGTCCCCGAGGAGCCGATGGTGTTCCTGAAGCCCTCGACGGCGGTGATCGGGCCCGGCGACGTGATCCCACTGCCGTCGATCAGCCGGCGTGTCGACTACGAGGGCGAGCTCGTGGCGGTGATCGGCCGGCTGGCGCGGAACGTCCGCGTGGAGGAGGCGGGCAAGTACGTCCTGGGCTACACCTGCGGGAACGACGTGACGCTCCGAGACCTGCAGAAGCGCGACGGCCAGTGGACGCGTGCGAAGGGCTTCGACGGGTCCTGCCCGCTCGGGCCGTGGATCGAGACCGTGCTCGACCCCGGGGACGTCCGGATCGAGACCCGGGTGAACGGCGAGACCCGGCAGTTCGCCAGCACCGCCGAGATGGTCTTCGGCGTCGCGACGCTGATCCAGCACGTCACGTCGTTCATGACCCTGCTCCCGGGCGACGTCGTGATGACCGGCACCCCCGAGGGCGTGGGCCCGCTCGGGCCGGGCGACCGGGTCGAGGTCGAGATCGAGGGGCTCGGCGTGCTCTCGAACACCGTGGAGGTCCCGTGACCGAGGTCCGCTGCCGGTTCGCCCCCGCGCCCTCGGGCGCGATCCACGTCGGGAACGCGCGCACCGCGCTGTACTCGTGGCTCACGGCGCGGCACCACGGCGGGGCGTTCGTGCTGCGGGTCGAGGACACCGACGCCAGTCGCGTCTCCGAGGAGGCGTTCCACCTGGTGATGGAGTCGCTCCGGTGGCTCGGCATCGAGTGGGACGAGGGCCCGGACGTCGGGGGCCCGCACGCGCCCTATCGGCAGTCGGAACGGATGGACATCTACCGCGAGCACGCCGGCCGCCTGATCGAGGACGGCCGCGCCTACCGCTGTTACTGCACTCCCGAGGAGCTCGAGCAGCGGCGGCAGGAGGCGCTCGCGCGCGGCGAGCCGCCCGGGTACGACGGGCGCTGCCGGTCGCGCACGCGCGAGGAGATCGCGGCGTTCGAGGCCGAGGGCCGGCCGTCGGCCCTCCGCTTCTGGATGCCCGAGCGCGAGTTCGTCGTCGAGGACCTGCTGAAGGGCGAGGTGCGGTTCGCCGCGGGCTCGCTGCGGGACTTCGTGCTGATGCGCTCGGACGGCACGCCGACGTACCTGCTCGCCGCCGGCACCGACGACATGCTGATGGGGATGACACACATCATCCGGGGCGAGGACCTGCTGGCCTCGACGCCCCGCCAGGTGGCGCTGATGGAGGCGCTCGGCGCGACGACGTTCCCGGCGTACGCGCACCACCCGATGATCGTGGGCCCCGATCGCCAGCCGCTGTCGAAGCGCCACGGCTCGACCTCGGTCGAGGCCTTCCGCGAGCGGGGGTTCCTCCCCGAGGCGCTCGTGAACTACCTCGCGCTGCTCGGCTGGTCGTGGGGGGAGGAGGACTTCTTCACGACCGACGAGCTGGTCGAGCGCTTCGACATCTCGCGCGTCTCGCGCAACCCGGCGATGTTCGACACGCAGAAGCTCGAGTGGATGAACAACCACTACATCCAGGGGCTCGAGGACGACGAGCTCGCGGCCCGGTGCCTGCACTTCCTGACCACCGCCGGCCTGTCGCCGGAGCCGGTGCTGGTCCGCCGTGCGATGCCGCTCGTGAGGGAGCGGATGAAGACGCTGACCGACTCGGTCGAGCTGCTGCGGTTCCTGTTCACCGACGACGTGGTGCCGAACGAGAAGGCGGCCCAGGTTCTCGCGAAGGCGCCCGACGGCTACCTGGGCTCGGCGGCGACGGCCCTCGAGGCCGTCGAGCCGTGGAGCGCCGGGCCGATCGGGGCCGCGCTCGACGAGCTCGCGGCGGGCGCCGGGCTGAACCGCACGAAGGGCTGGCAGCCGGTCCGGGCCGCCGTGACCGGCTCGAACGTCTCGCCGCCGCTTCCCGAGTCGCTCGAGCTCCTGGGCCGCGCGCGCACGCTCGCCAGGTTGCGGGGCGCGTGAGCGGGCGGGGGATCGTGCGGCCGCTGGTCGTCGCCCTGGCCCTCGCGCTGCTGGCGCCCGAGGCACCGGCGCTGGCGCAGACGCCGGACCCGGCCGACGTCAAGCCCGGGATCGAGTGGAAGAGGATCCCGTTCGGCGCGAAGCGCAAGCGGCAGACGGCCGCGTACTCCGAGCGTCACTACGGCGAGCGGACGTGGGAGCTCGTCGGGCCGCAGGTGATCGTCCAGCACTACACCGACGGGACGTCGTTCGACCCGGCCTGGAACCACTTCGCGTCGAACGCCCGACACCTGGGCGAGAGGCCTGGGGTGTGCGCGCAGTTCCTGATCGACACCGACGGGACGATCTACCAGCTGGTGAACCTGGGGACCCGGTGCCGACACGCGATCGGGATGAACTGGACGTCGATCGGCATCGAGCACGTCGGCACCAGGGCGGGCGACATCCTGCGCAACCGGCCGATGATCCGGGCCTCGCTCCGCCTCACCGCGTGGCTGATGGCCCGCTACGGGATCTCGTGGGGCAACGTGATCGGTCACGCCGAGATCCTGCGGAGCCCCTACCACCGCGAGCGCTACGAGGACTGGCGGTGCCGCACGCACGCCGACTGGAACCGCCGCGAGATGCGCACCTACCGCCGCAAGCTCAAGCGCACCGCGCGGCGGCTGGATGTCCCGATCGGCCACGCTCCCGTGTGGGTCGACAACCGCTGCTGAGCCTCACCGCCGCTGCGAGTCCCGAAGGACGGCCGCGGCGTCCTCGGGCGGGACGCTGTTGATGCTCATCGCCGAGCCGATCTCGAATCCGGCGGGCGTCGAGATCCTGGGGACGATCTTGATGTGCCAGTGGAAGACCTCGTCGGTGTGGCCGTTCGCCGGCGCCGAGTAGACGACGAGGTTGAAGTCGGGATCGCCGCACGCCCGCCGGATCGCGCTGAGCGTCCGGACGAGCGCACAGGCGAGGTCGTCCACGTCCTCGTCGGCGAGGTCGCCGAACGATCCCTGATGGAACGTCGGGAGCACCCACGTCTCGTACGGCGAGCCCGAGGCGAAGGGCTCGAACGACAGGAAGCGCCCGCACTCGTCCACGATCCGCAGCGCCGCGTCGCGCTCGGCGGCGATCACATCGTCGTACACGCAGACGCCGTGGTCGTCGTAGTGGCGGGTCGCGACGTCGAGCCGCCGGAGGAGCCGCGGGAGGTACACGGGGGTCGCCACGACCTGCGAGTGCGGATGCGCGAGCGACGTCCCGGCGAGCGCGCCGAAGTTCTTGAAAACGACGACGGCTCGGATCTCAGGGCGCCCGATCAGGTCGCGGTAGCGCGAGCGCCACACGCGGACGACCTCGGCGACCTCCTGCTGGGACATCTCGTCCAGGCGCGCGTCGTGGCGCGGGGACTCGATCACGACCTCGTGGCTGCCGATGCCCGGCATCTCGCGGAACATCGGCGAGCCGGTCCGCCGGACCGGGCCGTCCCCGACGAGCGCCCCGTACATGTTCGGAACCACCCGCACGCGCCAGTCGGAAGCCTCGGGGAGGCGGGCGATCTCGGGCGGCGTCTGGTCCTCGTTGCCGGGACAGAACGGGCACGAGTCCTGGTGCCGCGGGAGCTCCACCCGCGGGACCACGACCGGGTCGTGGGGGCGCTCGCTCCTCCGCGGCGCGAGGATCGACCACTGGCGGGTCGTGGGGTCCTGCCGCAGCGTCGACACGGCTGTGGAGGCTAGCGCACGGTACGGCCGAGCGCTTAGGGCTCGGGGACCTCGGCGAGATGGACGTCGAACGGCTCGTCCTCGCGCCGGCGCTTCGGCGACAGGCTCCGTCCGATGAACCCGACGACGACGGCCATGAGGACGACGACGGCCGCGACCGTGACGGCCAGTCCCGCCAGGAACGCCGGCACGTTCATCGTGTCCGAGGAGAAGTCCGGGCCGGTCACGACCGCGTGCACGTTCGCGAACGTGTAGAACAGCACGACGATGAGGGCCGGCATGAGGACCAGGAGGGCGATGATCGCCGCCGCGACCCCGAGGCCGATGCCTCTCGATCCGTTCACGCAGGCGACTGTAACAGGGCCGTCCGGAGAGGGTCGGCCGCGGGCTCGGGTACGCCGTTCGTACGATGTGCTCCGCGGCGATCTGTGCTGCCCTGGGATGGTCCCATCACGCAACCGAGGGAAGGACATACCGATGATCAAGCGGATCTCGACGGTCTCCACGCTCGCGTTGGTGCTGCTCGTCGTGGGTGTCGCGCTCGCGCCGGCGGCCGCCGCCCTGCCGCCCGAGCGGTCGTGGGTGGCGTTCGACGACGCGTTCACCGACGACGAGACGTGCGCGTTCCCGATCGAGGTCCGCTTCGTCGGGCGCCTCGAGATCACCACGTTCTTCGACCGGCACGGCGACGTCGTGCGGGTGCAGATGCGGGGCTCGGACGTCGGGACGGCGACGAACCCGGCGAACGGCAAGACGGCTCGTGGGGTCGACCACTACATGGTCGTGGAGCGGGTGAAGGCCGGCACGACCGCCACCGTCGGGCTGTTCGTGCACATGAACTTCCCGGGCGCGGGCATCGTGCTGATCGACGTCGGGAACGTGGTGGTGGACGCCGACGGGGACGTCGTGCACTCCGGCGGTCGGCACGACCTGATGACGGGGAACTTCGGCGGGCTCTGCGCCGCGCTCGCGTGACGCGCGGCGTCAGCCGCCGGTGACGCTCTCGACCTCGCCCGCCCCGGTCCCGAGCATGTCGACCAGGACCAGCCCGAACGCCGCGATCGCGGCGATGATCGCCATCGCCACGAGGAACAGGATGAGGCCGTACTCCGTGGCCACCGCTCCGTCGTCCCGGCGGAGTCGAGCCAGCGTGGGGAGCACTGCTCCGATGATCGACACCATCCGTCCGTCTCCCTTCCCGCCCGAGGGCGGTTCGCCGCCTCGAGCGTAGCCGGAGCGCGCCCCGGGACGGTAGACCGAGTTCCTCGGACCTTCCGTACGCGGATCGACGTACGCCGCGCACGACGTGCCGGCGAGGGTCGGCCCACACCCGGTCGGTCGTTCGGCGCCGCGAGCTGGGGGACGGGCCCGGGTGTCGCTCCTCGCCGGTTTCGGGCGGGAACCGGGCGCCGCTGGTCGCAGTCGCGCGCTTGAGCGGTCCGGCCGGGTCAGCTCGGCTCGCCCGGTCGTCCGGCTCTACCGATCTCCGCATCGGCGAGGTCGTTCCGGCCGCGCAGCACGTCGTCGCGGAGGATCCTCAGGGTCCTGTCCGGTTCCTCGAACATGGGGCTGTGCGCGGAGTGGTCGAACGTGTAGAAGCCCTTGAGGGGTGCCGCCAGTTGTCGCACGTACGCCCTGGAGAGCTCGTAGGCAACCGTGTAGTCGTGTCGCCCGTGGAGGAAGTACGCGGGAAGACGCAACGCGGGGATCCGCTTCGTGAGATCCGTCGCCAGCATCTCGTCCCGCAGTGCCGCACGCGAGAAGATCTTCCCTCGCCACAGGTTCACCTTCTCGCGCGGTGTGTACTCGGGCGATCGCAGCGACGGGAGGAACAGTCCGGTGACCACCGATCGCATGTCCCTGGTCGTGCCCACCCCGAGCCGATGCATCACACGGTCGCGCACCGCATCGTAGGAGCCCGGCAGCGGGATCGTGGCCGCGGTGACGGGCGACGCCTCGAGCCTTCGCACCATCCTGGTCCTCCCCATCTCTCGGTACCGCTGAAGCACGTACTCGTAGGCGAGCGCCTCCGACTCGATCTGATGCGTGATCTGAGCGACCCCGATGTAGGCGCGGTACAGCTCGGGTGACCGCGCCGCCGCCTGCAGGCCGATGTAGCTCCCCCAGGAGTGCGCCATCAGGTAGATCCTCTCCGCGTCGTATCGATCACGTACGCGGTTCGAGACGGCCAGGGTGTCGGCGACGGATCGCTCCGAGGTCATCTCCTCGGGGCGGATGCTGGGCTCGAACGAGAGCCCCGCCCCTCGCTGTTCCCACCACACGACGGTGAAGAGCTCGTCGACGGGGAACGGGTATCGCCGCGTGAGCCAGTACTCCGGCATCCCGGGCCCGCCGTGGACGAACAGCAGGATCGGCTTCCCGGGGCTCTCGCCGCTGATGAACATCCCGTGCGCCGCGCCGTTCACGCGAACGCGGACCTTCTTGGGGGTGCTCCGAGGTGGCATCGGCGAACTCGATCGTGGCGTCGGATCCGATGTGAGCCGCTGTCATGGTATGGCGAGATCGGAGGACCTGCGCGTGCGCGGGCACGAGCCGATGGGTTCATACTCGGGGCTCGACACCTGCCCGCGCCGCGGCATCGTGCGGTGGGGGGGCGACGTTCCGCTTGAGGTTGCTGCCGTGAACGAGTGGGTCTGCCTCCGGTGTGACTGGACCGGGAGTGGAGTCGGGGCCGTCTGTCCCAGGTGTGGGGTCGCTCTCTACCGGCGCGCGTCCACGCGGCGTGTACGGGACGGAACCGGCGGCCCGTCCACCGGGCCGCCCGATCACGACGAGCGCGGTCCTTCGTCCACGCCGACCGCCGTCACCGGCGCGCGGTGGGTGGCGGTGCTCGTCCTCGCCGGTCTGGTCGTGACCGCCGGCATCGGCGACTGGCTCGTCCGTCGTCACGCGCCCGACCACGCCGCGGCTCTCGGTGGGGTCTCGAGGGCAGATCGGGGGACGCTCGTGACGGACGTCACTCCGGTCACCGATGTCCGGGCCCGGGGCGAGTCCTCGGTCGGTCACGACACCCTTCGCTCCTCGGCCGAGTACATCGCCGAGGCCGCCCAGATCTGCGACACCGCAACGCTGAGGCTCCGCTCGGCGACGGCCGGACTCAGCTCCACGGACGACCGGGAGGCGTGGAACACGGCGACGATCCGCTACTCGGAGCGCGTGCTTGCGAAGCTGCGTGCGCTCCCCCTGCCGAAGAGGCAGGGCCAGCGCATCCGGTTCAGCGAGTTCCACTCGCTCCTGCGACGGCAGACCGACACCCTCCGCCGTCAGGCGGCGGCGGCAGCCGGCGGACAGACCGCGCGCGCCGCCGAGCTCCATGTCGAGCTCGTCGACCTCATCCACGCGGCTGACCGGCGTGAGCCCCTGCTCCGATCGTGCCCGGTGGGGATCGGCGGTGAGCACCAGGAACCGTGACGGATCCTGGGTGAGGATGGAGCAGCCGCATGACGCCACCTGCATCACGGATGTCGGCCGACCGGTGACCCCTTCTCGGAGGATGGACAGGGTCCCGATCTCGGTCGAAGCTGCCCAGGGGGGAGATGCGCGATGGCCCAACTCCCACAGGATGTACGCCGTGCCCTCCTTCGCTTCCTGACGTCGCCCTCGGATGTCCGAGCCGGCGTCATCCGCCGGTTGCGTGACCGCGGTGAGGATGGGCTCGTCGGTTCCCTCGTCGAACTGGACGCCGACGCGTCGCTGCGCTCTGAGGCCGTGCAGGCCCTCGAATCGGCCGAACTCGACGCGATCCAGCGCATGGCGATGCAACGCGTACCCGTCGTGATGAACAACAGGCCTCATCCGTCCCAGAGGTAGTTCCCAACCAGGTCGCGCCCGCGACGCGGACGCGTGGGGGATCTCGTGTGCGGGGGCGAGCCGCCGAGGCCTTCACATGGTGACTCCCTCACCGCCGGCGTTCGGCCGCAGCGGCTCTGGCCTCCGGGACGTTCATGGAGGATGCTGGCGCCCGTGGAGGGGGTCGAGGAGACCCTCGCTCGCATCCGGCCCGCTGCGAGGAGGAGAGGACCCGAACGCGATGCCCGCCCCGCGCGTTCATGACGCGTGATGATCGAGTCGGAGAGCGTGAGCTCCCTGCCCGGGGTGGCCGAGGCGGCGGCGTTCGAGGAGTTCTTCCTCGCCGAGCACGAACGGCTCTTCCAGGCCCTGTACCTGTTGACGGGCGACCGATACGAGGCGGACGACCTCGCCCAGGAAGCCCTCCTGCGCGCGTACGAGCGGTGGGATCGCGTCGGCACCATGGACTCCCCCGCAGGCTACGTGTACCGGACGGCGCTGAACCTCCACCGCAGCCGCCTCCGCGCGCTCCTCGTGCGAGCTCGCCGGGTGTTCGCGGCGATCCCCGACGAGGATCTCAGTGGTGAGGTGGCGACGAGCCACGACGTCCGGTGGGCGCTCTCGCAGCTCCCCCGGGGGCAACGGGAGGCGTTGATCCTCGTCGAATGGCTCGGCCTCGGAGCCGAGGAGGCCGGCCGGGTTCTCGGGATCGACGCCTCGTCCGTGCGGGGACGCCTTCACCGCGGGCGT
>DASTPT010000112.1:0-12866 GCA_035762085.1 Actinomycetota bacterium
CACCCGGAACTGATGCGGGCGGCCAAGCACGTCGGCGAAGAGACGCGCCGCGACTGCCCGGTCTGCTCGAAGGCCAAGCTTCGCCTGGTCACCTACGTCTACGGCGACGGGCTGCGCGAGGCGAACGGCCGCGTTTGGCCGCTCGACGTGGGCCTGTCGATGGCCGCCGACCGCCCCGGCGCCTGGTGCTACGTCGTCGAGGTCTGCACCGGGTGCCAGTGGAACCACCTGTCCGAGGCCTTCGTGGCCCGGGCAGTCTGATCCACCGCCGTCCGCTCAGCTCGGGAACCCAAAGACGTTTGCGCACGTCGTTCCCGGGAGAAGCTCCGCCGGTTGGATACCATCGACAGCACCGTGGCGGTCAATACGCCTGCCCGCGGGCCCTCGAAGGGCCGCAAGCACGCTCCCCGCACGAACCGGAAGCACCGGCCCGGGATCAAGGGCTTCTTCCGGAAGTGGTGGTGGGCGTTCGTCGCCGTGCCCCTCGTCGGCGTCCTCGGCGTGCTGGCCACCCTGTACTACCTCTACACGCAACTCGAGCTGCCCTCGACGCCGCCGCCGCTGCAGACGACGTACGTGTACGACCGCGACGGCAAGCTCCTGACCACGCTCCACGCGGGCGTCGACCGGACGATCGTCCCGATCGACCAGATCCCGACCGACCTGCGCAACGCGGTCGTCGCGGCCGAGGACCAGGAGTTCTTCCAGCACCCCGGCATCGACCCGATCGGGATCGTGCGCGCCGCGTGGACCGACCTGGTTGCCCGCGAGACGGTCCAGGGCGGCTCGACGATCACGCAGCAGGTGGTGAAGAACGTCTACGCGGGGACGTACGAGGAGGATCCGAAGACCGGGCAGCAGGTCTACACCGTCCCCCCGCGGACCTTCGGCCAGAAGGTCCGCGAGTCGCTCCTGGCGATGAAGGTCGAGCGCGAGTTCACGAAGGACGAGATCCTCGCGACCTATCTGAACACGGTGTACTTCGGGCACGGCGCGTACGGTGTCCAGGCCGCCGCCCAGACGTACTGGAACAAGGACGTCGGCGAGCTCACGCTCCTGGAGTCGGCCACCCTCGCCGGTGTGATCCCGAGCCCGAGCCTGTTCGACCCGATCGAGTACCCGGCCGACGCGATGACCCGCCGGAACTACGTCCTGGACCGCATGGTCGCCGACGGCTACCTCGAGAGCGAGCGAGCCGAGGTGCTGAAGGCCAAGGAGGTCAAGGTCGACCCCCTCGAGAACGCCGACGACTTCCCGCGCAAGACCGGCTACTTCCTCGACTACACGCGCCGCGCTCTGATCGACCGCTACGGCGAAGCCGCCGTCTTCGGCGGCGGGCTCCAGGTGACGACGACGCTCGACGCCGAGATGCAGGGCTACGCCGAGGACGCCGTGGCGGCGCGGCTCCCGGATCCCGACGATCCCGAGGCCGCTGTGGTGGCCATCGACACGAAGACCGGCGGGGTCCTCGCGATGGTCGGCGGCCGCAACTGGCAGCGGTCCCAGGTGAACCTCGCCTCGGGCGACGGCGGGACCGGGCGACAGGCGGGCTCGGCCTTCAAGGTCTTCACGCTCACGGCCGCGATGGAGGACCGCGTCGACCTCGACTCCCGATGGAACGGTCCGGCCCAGATCCGGATCCCCGACCGGGAGTGCTACACGAACGGGGAGCCGTGGACGGTCGGCAACGCGAGCGACTCGGAGGCCGGCACGTTCACGCTGACGCAGGCGACGGCGCACTCGGTGAACACGGTCTACGCGCAGCTCGTCACGCAGGTGAACCCCGAGGACGTCGTCGACGTGGCGCACCGGATGGGGATCGGATCGCCGCTCGAGCCGGTGTGCTCGATCACCCTCGGCACCCAGGACGTCACGCCGCTCGAGATGACCGATGCCTACGCGACGCTCGCCGCACGTGGGTGGCGTCATCGGGCCACGCCGCTCCAGGAGGTCGGGGGCCCGGGCGGCGACGTGGACTTCCGGCTGGACCAGCGGGGCAGGCAGGTCCTGGACGAGAACGACGCCGACCTCGTGACGTACGCACTGCAGACCGTGGTCACCGGCGGGACGGGGACGAACGCGAACATCGGCCGGCCGGTCGCCGGCAAGACCGGAACCACGCAGGAGTACGCGGATGCCTGGTTCTGCGGGTACACGCCGCAGATCGCGGCGTGCGTGTGGGTCGGCTACCCGGAGGGACGCGTCGCGTTGACGAACATCCACGGGTACTCGGCCGTATATGGCGGGACGATCCCCGCGCTCATCTGGCACGACTTCATGATCGAGGCGATGCGCGGCATGAAGGTCGTGGACTTCCCGCAGCCCTCGTTCCAGGGCTACACGCGGGGACCGACCTCTCCCGCGCCGGTCGAGACCGAGCCCACGGGCCCGACGGGCCCCACGGCGCCGACCGGTCCGACGGCCCCGACCGGCCCCACGGCGCCGACGGCCCCGACCGGGCCCACGGCGCCCACCGGCCCGACGGGCCCCACCGCGCCGACCGGCCCGACCGGCGGCGCCCGGATCGTCCCGGACGACACCAGCTGAGTCGCCCCGCGTGCCTGCGGGGGCTACGCCTCGCTGACGGAGAACTCCCGCGGAGCCGGCACGGCGTCGAGCGGCAGGCTGGCCATCACGGTCGTACCGCGCCCGGGCGTGGAGTGGACCATGAACGTGCCGTTCGCGAGCTCGACGCGCTCGCGCATCGAGGCCAGGCCGACGCGACCCATCTGAAGGTACTCGCGCGCCTTGGCCGAGTCGAACCCCACGCCGTTGTCCGTGACCTCGATCCGGAGCTGGCCGCCGATGGCCTCCACCGAGAGCCCGATCCGGGTCGCGTGCGCATGCTTGCCCGAGTTCGACAGTGCCTCCTGGACGATGCGGTAGGCGAGCGTCTCGAGGTCCTGCGGGATCTCGGCGTTGCCGGCTCCCGTGAACTCGGTCTGGATGTGGTTGTCGCGTCCGTACTTGGCGAGCGTCTCACGCAGCGCGGGGATCAGGCCGCGCTCCTCGAGCAGCGGCGGCCGCAGGCCGGACATCAGGCGCCGGAGGTTGTCCGCCTCCTCCGAGAGCTCCTTGCGGACCTTCGCGAGGATCTCGATCCCCTCCTCGAGCTCGCCGGCCTTCAGCATCAGTAGCACCGCCTCGAGCGAGAGCGACGCGGCCGAGACGCCCTGCACGGGCCCGTCGTGCAGGTCCCGCGCGATACGGTTGCGCTCGCTCTCGATCGCCGCGTTCGTCCGGCGCATGATCCGGGTCCGGTCCTCGTCGCGGTCCTGCAGGAACTTGAAGAGCGAGCGGATCGTCTGGTCGGCCACGCGCGAGGCGGTCACGTCCCGCACCAGCAGCAGGCGTCGCGGCGGATCGCTCGGGACCTCGGAGGTGCGCGACTCCACGTACAGAGGGTTGCCCTCGCGCCGCAGCGTGCCCTGACCGGTATGCGGCAGCGTGCCGAACGACTCGTCGGCGTCGATCGAGGCCGCGAGGGCCGACCACCGCTGGCCCTCGACGACCGCCTGCGGCAGGTCGATCATCCCGCAGAAGGCCTCGTTCGCCCGCACGATGATGTCCTTGTGGTCGAGCTCGACGATGCCGTCGACCGCGGACTCGAACACGGTGCGCAGGCGCTCCTCCGACTCGCGGAGGGTCTCGTTCGCGCGGCGCAGACGGGCGAGGGCCCGGTCGGTCTCGCGGAGCGCGACCTCCTTCTGGTCGAGCGCCTCCTCGGCCTCACGGGTGGCGTTCGTGCCCCGCACCTGGTTCACGAGGATCCGCAGCGCGACGGCCGCCGCAAGCACGCCGATCATCACCGACCCGTGGCCGGTCTCGAGCCGTCCCGTGGTCTCGGCCCATGCGACGAGCGCGAGTGCGGAGCACGCCATCGCGACCGATAGCGTCGTGAGCGCCGCGCGTCCGTAGCGGGTCGGTCGGCCGATGTAGTCCGGCGCGCCGTGGCGGGGGAGCACGTTCACGAGCATCGCGAGCAGGAGCGGCGCGAGCGTCACGGGCAGGGCGGCCGTGGGGTCGCCCCGCTGGTACGCGCCCTCGACCCAGCGCTCGGCGAACAGCAGCACACCGGTGCCGAGCGCCCCGACCGCCACGAGCTGCCCGACGTGCGCGGTCGTCGGCAACCACAGCGCGAGCGCGACGTACGCGCCGACCGAGGAGGCCACGACGATCGCGGCCACCGCGCTCGAGACGGTCTCCGGCGTCCCTGCGCCCACAGGCCGGACGAAGAGATAGAGCGCGGTGCCGAGCGAGACCGACAGGAGCGCAACGTCCGTGACGATCTCCCGGCGATCCGGCGTCGGCAGGTGCTCCCGGTACTCGACCGCGGCGGGGACGAGGAACAGGAAGCACACCAGCAGGAAGGCGGCGTCGTACGGCCCCGGGCGGGCCGAGGGCTCCCCGACGTCGTGGAACCAGAAGATCGCGGCGACGGCTGCCAGGCCGAACAGGGCCAGCGCCACCCACGGGGTCGAGCGCCATGCGTCCCGGTACCGGAGCCGGCTCAGGACGGCGACCATACCGAGGAGCGCGGACCCCGCCAGGATCGCCGAGGCGAGCCCCTCCGTGGTCCGCAGCGCGTCGCTGCGGAGCGCGTACACGGCGACCGCGCCGACGCCGGCCAGTACCAGCAGGAACGGAACCAAGGGGGCATGCAGTCGCTCGTGCGTGGTGGCCATGGAACCTTCATCATGAACGAGCGCGGCGGGGGACTCCATCACCCGGCCGGGGTGTCTCGGGGCCAGGACCGTCGTAGGCCGGTCGGAGGACGCGGATCGATCCGCGAGGGCTAGAGCGTCCGGCTACTCGATCAGTCGGCGCCGCAGCGCCTCGGCCACCGCCGCCGTGCGGTCGGAGGCGCCGAGCTTCTCGAAGATGTGCTCGAGATGCGTCTTGACGGTGTCGGGCGAGATGTACAGGCGCTCGGCGATGTCGCGGTTCGTGTGCCCGAAGGCGAGGAGCTGGAGGACCTCGATCTCGCGGGCGGTGAGGGTCTCGGCCTTGCGGTCGCGCTCCTTCGCCTGGCTGAGCTCCTCGGCGAGGGCCACGACGAGCTGGGGGTCGATCACCATGTTGCCGCCGGCGACCAGGCGGACCGTCTGGATCAGGTGCTCGGCGTCGCGGGCCTTCAGCACGTACCCGCGAGCGCCCGAGCGCACGGCCTCGACGACGAACTGCCGATCGTCGTACGCGGTGAGCATGATCACGCCGACCTTCGGGTGCTGGTCCCGGATCAGGCGTGCGGCCTCGAGGCCGTCCATCTCGGGCATCCGGATATCGACGAGGGCGATGTCGGGAGACTCGGCCCCCACCAGATCGAGGAGCTCCTTGCCGTTGGCGGCCTCGCCGACGACCTCGATGCCCTCGGCCATGTCCAGGTAGCGCCGGAGGCCCTGGCGCACCAGCGAATGGTCGTCCGCGATGGCTACTCGGATCGTCACCGGTCGCTCCCTTGGTCGGTCGGCGCTTCGCGGGAACATCCTATATGTCGGCGCCCGGGCGTCAGAAGATGTAGTACCAGTTGACGAACAGCGGCGCGAGCAGCCCCAGCCCGGCGGCGCCGATCGCGGCCACCACCCAGGTGGGGACGCGCCACCGGTGCAGGAGCTCGGCCATCGCCCAGAAGGCCGGGAACAGCGGCAGCACGAACCGGGGCATCGACATCAGGGGGCGATCCGGGAACACGTACGAGAGCGGAACCAGCAGCCCAGCCCACAGGTACACGCGATAGGCCCATCGATAGCGGAGCAGGGCGATGACCGAGGCCGCGAGCACGGGCAGCACGAGCAGCCAGTCGATCAGCCAGTAGGGCCCGTTCGTGGCGCCGACGTACTCGAACGCGCTGCGCGTCCCGTCGACGAGCGTCGTCCACGGCCAGGAGAACACGCGCTCCCAGTTCGCCTGCTGGTGGATCGGCGCGAGCCAGTCATCCGCCTTCACCTGCCAGAAGAGCAGGTAGGCGAGCGTGCCGGCGCCGGTGGCCGCCACGGCGGCGAGCCCGCCGACGAACCGGCGGTCGCCCTCGGCGCGTCGCTGGATCGCCTCGGCGAGCAGGGCGAGCGCGACGACCACCCCGATGTTCCGCGTGAGCGCCGCGCCGAAGCCCGCGACGGCCGCGAGCCACCACCGGTCGCGCCGGGCCGCCCAGAGCGCGGCGACGGCCAGGAGCAGGAACAGGGACTCGCTGTACGGCGCGAACAGGAAGAACGACGTGGGGAACACGCACAGCAGCACGACCGTGGTGCGTGCGGCGGCGTCCGAGATCTCGACGCGGGTGAGGTCGTACAGGAGGGTGAGCGCCGCCAGGAGCGCGGCGTTCGACACGAGGAGAGCCGCGGCGAACGGGCGCCCGCCGAGGATCACCGACACGAAGCGCGTGAAGAGCGGGTACAGGGGGAAGAACGCCGCGCTCCCGTCGCCGGCCCGGTACCCCTCGTCGGCGATCCGCAGGTACCACAGGGCGTCGAAGCGCTCCCACGCGGTGAACAGGTTGTGCCACCCGGGGTCCGGGAGCGGCCGGGCGGGCCACCCCGGCACCGAGACCGGGTCGATCGGCGGGAACAGCCCCGGCGACAGCAGTCCGATCACGAACAGCCCGACCCGAACGCCGACGAACACCTTCAGGGCGTAGCAGAAGGCGCTCCGGAGCGAGGGCGTCACGTCGGCACCGGCTCGGCGGCGGGGGCCGGCCGCAGGTCGGGCTGGGGCCGGCGGACCCACTCGGCCAGGCACCAGAACAGGACGAGCGCTCGGACCACCACCGCGACCTCGAACGCATCGATCGGCAGGCCGCCGAAGCCGGCGAACTCGCCGAACCACGAGAACCGCGTGACGAACACCGCCGTGTCGGCGACGGAGAACGCCACGAACAGCCCCGGCGACGGCAGCACGAGCGCGAACCACGGTAGGAGCCACAGCCCGTACTGGGGCGAGTACACCTTGTTCGTGAGCAGGAACAGTACGAGGATCGGCAGCCCCAAGGTCCAGCGCGCGAAGTCCGGCTCGCGCGCCCGCTTGAGCCACCAGACGAAGCCGGTCGAGCCGAGGAACAACGCCAGCGAGGCGGCGTTGATGAGCCCCGTCGGTTGGCAGTACAACTCGCCGGTGATCCGATGGCACGAGATGAACCACAGGCTGTCCCAGTCTGCCGGCCGTTCCGAGTTGAACGCGAAGAACCGCCACCACGACCCCGGCGCGGCCACGGCGAACGGTAGGTTCACCGCCACCCACGTGCCGATCGAGGCCCACGCCAGGTGGATGCCGGCGTCCGGCTCACGCTCGCGGAACCTGCCGGCGACGAACGGGACGACGAGCAGCGCGGGGTACAGTTTCGCCGCGGCCCCCAGCCCGAGCAGCACCCCCGACACCACGTCACGGCGCCGTGCGTACGCGAGCGTCGCGGCCGTGGCGAGTGCGACCGCGATGAGGTCCCAGTTCATGAAGCCGTAGATCGCGAGCGTCGGCGCCAGCGCGAAGTACAGCGCTCGTGGGCCGACCAGCAGGTACAGGCACACGACGGTCGCGAACGCGGCGAGGGCCAGGAACACCACGTTCGCGGTGAAGAACGCCGTCACGCCGTTCGAGACCCAGGCCGCTGCGCGCATCGTGTACATCGACAGGACCGGGTACTCGTCGCACTGGCCGTCGCTGTCCACGCACGGGTCCAGGTAGGGCAGGCGGTTCCCCGTGAGCTGCTCGGTCCCGAGCAGCGGAACGATGTCCGTGTAGCACAGGCGCTCGTACTGCCGGCCGTCCGCCCAGTCGCCGCTCGCGCACGGAGCCTTGACCGCCAGTCCGACCGCGAGCGTCGCCGCGAGGCACGCGAGGACCACACCCAGGCCGACCCGGCGACGCGCCTGCTCGCTCACCGGCGGGATTGTCGCATCGGTCGGCGACCGGAGGGGATCGCCCGTCGGGGGCGAGCGGCCGCGTCCGGACGTGAAGCGGGGCCGCCGAGGGGGTGGCGGCCCCACATCACCTTCCCGCGCGGCGGCCCGTCGGCCGCCGTCCGGGGCGTCGGGCGGACATCGCCCGCCGTTCGTGTGTCGTCACCCTCCGTTTCGGCCGCTCGGTGCCACACCCTGAGCGTCCGGGAGGGTGAACTTCATTGGTACGTGTGGGCCTCGTCCGGGAAGACGCCGTCGGCGACGTCCTTCGCGTACGCCCGGGCCGCCTCCGCGATCTGGGCGCGCAGGTCCGCGTAGGACTTCGCGAGCTTCGGCAGGCGCGGGCTCAGCCCGAGCAGGTCGTTGATCACCAGCACCTGGCCATCGCAGTGCGGCCCCGCGCCGATCCCGATCGTCGGGATCTGCGTGCTCTCGGTGATCCGACGGCCGAGCTCCGCGGGGACGCCCTCGAGGACGATCGAGAACGCCCCGGCCTTCTCGATCGCGTGCGCCTGGTCCAGGAGCGTCCGCGCGGCCTCCTCGCCTCGGCCCTGGACCTTGTAGCCGCCCATCCCGTGGACCGATTGCGGCGTCAAGCCGATGTGCCCCATCACCGGGATCCCGAGCTCGACGAGCTTGCCGGTGAGCTCGATCTGCGGTCCCTCGAGCTTCACGGCGTGCGCGCCGCCCTCCTTCAGGAACCGCCCGGCGTTGCGGATGCCCTCCTCGACCGAGACCTGGTAGGACAGGAACGGCATGTCGCCGACCACCATGGCGTTGGTCGCGCCCCGTACGACGGCGCGGGTGTGATGCAGCATCTCCTCCATCGTGACCGGCAGGGTCGTCTCGTAGCCGAGGACGTTGTTCGCGAGGGAGTCTCCGACCAGCAGGACCGGGATGCCAGCCTCGTCGAGGATCTGCGCCGTCGGGAAGTCGTACGCGGTGAGCATCGCGAAGCGCTTGCACTCCGCCTTCCACGTGCGGAGCTCGTGGATCGTGACCGTCATGCTCGCGCCTCCTTCGCTGAGTGCACGGCTGTGTCCGCCGAGTCTAGCGCGCAGCGCTGCAACGGTGGACGGCCGGGCTCCGGGGCCGCTCCCGGTGTCGGAACCGGGTGCTAGGGTCGGGCCTCACAGCAGCCGGTACACTCTGGGGGCCTACCCAGCATCCTGCTCCCCCTTGCGGGGGGCCGTCCAGACCAGAGGAGGTGGGGAGCTGAGGCAGTACGAAGTCATGCTCATCCTGCCCGCCGAGGCCGACGAGTCGGTCATCGGGCAGGCGGCCGAGCGCATCACCAAGGTCGTGTCCGCAGACGGCGGTGCCGTCGGCAACATCGACCGGTGGGGGCGCAAGCGGCTCGCGTTCGAGATCGCCAAGCAGCAGGAGGGGTACTACGTCGTGGTCGACTTCACGGCGGAGCCCACGGCGATCACCGAGCTCGAGCGCACGTTGCACCTCGCGGACGAGGTGCTTCGGTTCAAGGTCGTCGTGAAGGGAGCGGCGGCCTAGGAGGACCTTCCCCCTTCCCGGGCGGACGCCATCACCCGGGGAGCGGTTCGCGATCGGAAGGTGATGGAAGTGGCGAGCGACAACCAGATCATCATCGTCGGGAACCTCACGGACGACCCGGAGCTGCGGTACACGCCGAACGGCGCGGCCGTGGTGAAGTTCCGCGTGGCCGTGAACCGCCGGTACAAGGACGAGGCGGGCAACTGGAAGGACGGCGACACGTCGTACTTCACCGTGAACGGCTGGCGCACCTTGGCCGAGAACGTGGCCGAGTCCCTCACCCGGGGCACTCGCGTCCTCGTGGCGGGTCGTCTCCAGATGCGCTCGTGGGAGACGCAGGAGGGCGACAAGCGGACGGTCGTCGAGATCGAGGCCGACGAGATCGGACCCAGCCTGCGGTGGGCGACCGCGAAGGTCGAGCGGCAGAGTCGCTCCTCGGGCGACTGGTCCGCGCCGGCGACGGTTGGCGCTTCGATGGCAGACGAGGAGACTCCGCTGGATGCCCCCTAAGACGAAGAAGCGACCCGCCAAGAAGGAGAAGGACGACAAGGCCTGGCAGAAGAAGGCCAAACGAAAGGTCTGCATCTTCTGCAAGGAGCGGATCGAGTACGTGGACTACAAGGACGTGGCGACGCTGCGGAAGTTCGTGTCCGAGCGAGGCAAGATCCGCGCGCGCCGCGTGAGCGGCAACTGCGCGCAGCACCAGCGGGACGTCGCCGCGGCCGTCAAGAACGCCCGGGAGATGGCGTTGCTCCCCTACTCGGCCCGATGAAGGTCATCCTCCAGAAGTCCGTCGACAAGCTCGGGGACCCAGGCGACATCGTCGAGGTGGCCGACGGCTACGCCCGGAACTACCTGATGCCGCGGGGGCTCGCCGTCAAGGCGACCCGTGGCGGGGTCAAGCACATCGAGAGCCTCAGGCGGGCGCACGCGGTCCGCGTGGACGCCGCGAAGGCGGAGGCGGAGCAGGTCGCCTCTCGGCTGGCCGGGACGCCGATCACGGTCAAGGCGCACGCCGGCGAGGAGGGCAAGCTCTTCGGCAGCGTGACCGCGAGCGACATCGCCGAGGCGATCGACCGCCAGGCGGGCGTGCGCGTGGACCGGCACGACGTGCACCTGGA
This sequence comes from Actinomycetota bacterium, assembly GCA_035762085.1. GTDB lineage: Bacteria > Actinomycetota > UBA4738 > UBA4738 > HRBIN12 > HRBIN12. The sequence continues at coordinate 10,523 of DASTPT010000112.1, forward strand.
CGAGCCGATCCGCTCGATCGGCGCGCACGAGGTCCGCGTCCATCTGTTCGCCGAGGTCGACCCGGTCATCTCCGTCGAGGTCGAGGCCTCCGAGCAGTAGGCGCCGAGCATCCGGCCTCGGTCGCGCTCGCGTGCGTGGCCGGGGCCGCTGCGCGTTCTGCCGCCGGGGTCGTTGAGGGCCTCTGGGGCGCGCTTGCGGTCGGGGCCTCGGCGCGGGCTGCTCGCCTCCGCCTACGCGCGACGAGCGTGCGGCTCGGTGTGATCGGGCTTCGGCTCCGCTCGACGACGCCCGCGCCGAACCCCTCCCCGCGCGCACCACGCTCCCGTCACCCCACCTCCCGGCAGCCTCCACACCACTCGCTCACGCATGACCAGCCGCACCCGCCACCGAGCGTCGCATCCCCCGACCGCGCCTCCCCATCGCCGCCTCCGCCACGACCGCCGGCGGCGACGCTCCCGCTGCGCAGGCCACCCGCGATCCTGATACCTCGCGGGGCAGGTCGAGGGCCTGATCTTCTCGGCGTGAGGAGGTGCCCCGGTCGGTGGTGACGCGGGAGAGGGCGCGCGGGGAGGGGTCGGGTCGGGCGTCGTCGAGGTCGCCCGGAGCGGGCGGAGCCTGCCGAGCAACCACATCAGGCGGAGGGCGGGCCGAGCAGCCCGACCGGAGCCCCCGACCTCAGCGCGCCTCCCCCGACGCCAACCACGGACACCCACCCACCCGCCACCATCGACGCCGAGGACGTGCGAGAATCACACCCGTGTCATTCCCCCGTGGTACACATGTTTCCACAGGGTTCTCCACATGGGGAGATCGCAGGTGGCAGGCGGTGTGACAAGGATTCTGGGCACGCGACCAGCGGCGGAGGATACCCACCGAGTTTTCCGATGCCGGACGACCAGGTGGGGGTCTAGCGTTCCGGCGCCGGGGAACGCATGAGGGGGGTGAGGTTCGGTGGTGCGCGCGCCTGAGGAGGTCCGGCGGATCCGGCCGGACCGGGTGCCGCCCCACAACCTCGAGGCCGAGGAGTCGGTGCTCGGCGCGATGATGCTCTCGGCCGAGGCGATCGCCGACGTCGTCGAGCTGATCCGGCCCGAGGACTTCTACCGGACCGCGAACGGCAAGGTCTTCGACTCCCTCCGCTCGATCTACGCCCGGGGCGAGCCGGTCGACGCCATCACCGCCGTCGAGGAGCTCCGCCGGCGGGGCATCCTCGAGGAGATCGGTGGTCACCTCTACGTCCACGAGCTCGTCGAGCAGGTGCCCACCCCCGCGGCCGCCGCCAACTACGCGCGGATCGTCTCGCAGGCCGCGCTGCTCCGCCGGCTCATCTCGGCCGCGGCGGACATCATGGAGATGGGGTACTCGGCCCCCGAGGATCCGGAGCGGGTCGCCGACGATGCCGAGCAGCGGATCTACGACGTCGCCCGCCGCGACGAGAAGGATCAGATCGCCACCCTCCGGGAGCTCGTGGATCAGGCGATCCTGGATCTCGAGCACATCCAGAACCGCGAGTCCGCGTTCGCCGGCCTCCCCACGGGCTTCCGCGACGTCGACGCACTCCTATCGGGGTTGCAGCCCGGGAACCTCATCGTCGTCGCGGCCCGGCCCGGCGTCGGCAAGTCCTCGTTCGTCACGAACCTCGCTCGCAACGTCGCCGTGGAACACGCGGCGCCGGTCGGGATGTTCTCGCTCGAGATGTCGCGCTGGGAGATCGGTATGCGCCTGCTCTGCGCCGAGGCGCGCGTGCCGTGGGACGCCATCCGGAACAAACGCGTCGGCGCCGAGCACTGGGCCAGCATCGCGCAGGCCGCCGAGTCGCTCCACGACGCGCCGCTCACGATCGTCGACTCGGGCAACGTGACGATCGTCGACATCCGGGCGAAGGCGCGCCGCCTCGCGACCCGGCGCGGGGGCCTCGGGCTCATCATCGTCGACTACCTGCAGCTGATGTCCCACCACCGACGCGTGGACAACCGCCAGCAGGAGATCGCCGAGATCAGCAGGAGCCTGAAGCTCCTGGCGAAGGAGCTCCACATCCCGGTGATCGCGGTCTCGCAGCTGAACCGCGACCCCGAGCGCCGCCAGGACAAGCGGCCTCAGCTCTCCGATCTGCGTGAGTCGGGCGCGATCGAGCAGGACGCCGACGTCGTGATGTTCGTCTATCGCGAGGAGTACTACCACAAGCAGCGCCCGCCGCAGCAGCGCGACGACGAGCCGCCGGAGAAGTTCCACGACCGGATGGACAAGTGGCAGCAGCGCGGCGAGGAGATCTACGGCAAGGCCGAAGTCATCATCGCCAAGCAGCGCCACGGCCCTACCGGCACCGTCCACCTCGCTTTCGAC
>DASTPT010000113.1:0-50871 GCA_035762085.1 Actinomycetota bacterium
GTCTGCTCCGACAGGATCGCCAGCGCGCGCAGGATCGGCAGGCCCGAGTTCACCATCGTGGCGAACTGCCGGCAGAAGACGGCCAGGTCCTTCAGCTTCACGCGGCCCGGGCGGAGGTTGATCTCCATCTTCATGCCCGCGTTGGCCTTCTTGACCTCGACCGGCGTCATGCCCATCTCGCGGAGCTTCTGGAGGACGAGCAGCTCGCTGTCGCCGACGAGCTGGCCCGTCACCAGGCCCCCGCTCCGATCTCGGACCTTGTAGTCGTAGGTGGTGGGCATCTGGGTTCCCTCCCGGACAGCTCCTAGTACTCGAACCCGCCGATGGAGACGCCGGCTGCGGCCGCCGCCCCGGCGCCGGCGTTGAACCCGGCGCTGCCGCCGCCGATGAGCCGGTTCAGCTCCTCGGCGTCGTGGCACCGCTCGTACGCCATCTGCTGGCTGATCTTGCCGGCCTTCACGAGGTTCGCGAGCGACTGGTCCATCGTCTGCATCCCGAACCGACCGCCGGCCTGCATGATCGAGTAGATCTGGTGCGTCTTGCCCTCACGGATCAGGTTGCGGACCGCCGGGGTGGCGATCAGGACCTCGGACGCCACGCACCGGCCGCGCGCGTCAGCCGTCTGGAGCAGCTGCTGGGTCACGATCCCCTGGAGCGTCGTCGCCAGCTGGACGCGCACCTGTGTCTGCTGGTGCGGCGGGAACACGTCGATGATGCGGTCGATCGTCTGGGGCGCGTCCTGCGTGTGGAGCGTCGCGAAGACCAGGTGCCCCGTCTCGGCCGCGGTGATCGCGGTCGAGATCGTCTCGAGGTCGCGCATCTCGCCGACGAGGATCACGTCGGGGTCCTGCCGCAGGACGTGCTTCAGGGCCGAGGAGAAGCTGTGGGTGTCGGCCCCGACCTCCCGCTGGTTCACGATGCAGCTCACGTGCCGGTGGAGGAACTCGATCGGGTCCTCGACCGTCATGATATGCGCCTGCCGCTCCCGGTTCACGATGTCGACCATCGAGGCCAGGGTGGTGGACTTGCCCGAGCCCGTCGGCCCGGTCACGACGACGAATCCGCGCGGGTAGCGCGCGAGGTCCGCGACAACCGTCGGCAGCCCGAGGTCCTCGAGGCTCTTGATCTCGAACGGGATCAGCCGGAACGCGGCACCGATCGAGTCACGCTGGAAGTAGACGTTGACGCGGAACCGCGCCTTGCCGGGGAGCTGGTACGACATGTCGAGCTCGAGTTCCTGCTCGAGCCGCTCCCGCATCTTCTGCGGCAGGATCGCGTACACCATCCCCTGGACCCCGCGGGGGGTCATCTTCGGGTACTCCTCCAGCCGCAGGAGATCGCCGTGCAGCCGGATCGTCGGCGGTGCTCCCACGGTCAGATGGAGGTCCGACGCCCCGCGCTCGAGGACGACCTCGAGCAGCTCCGGGACGGGGATCGCGACCTCCTGCTCCTCGGACGCGATGCTCATCACTTCACCACCCTCGCGATCTCTTCGATGGACGTGAGCCCCTTGACGGCCTTCAGGAGGCCGTCGGTGCGGAGCTCGATCATCCCCTGCTCGATGGCCACGGCGCGGATCGCATCGGACGAGGCGCGATCCACCGTGAGCCGCTCGATCTCTTCCGACATCGGCATGACCTCGTACAGACCCGTGCGGCCGCGGTATCCGGTGTTCGCGCAATACTGGCAGCCGACGGGGCGGTACAGCTCGTGGATCTCGTCGAGCTGGGACTCCTGGTATCCCGCCTCGATCAGCTCGAAGCGGTCGGGTGTGTACGGCTCCTTGCACTTCTCGCAGAGCTTCCGCGCAAGCCGCTGGGCGACCACGCAGTCGAGCGCGGAGGCCACGAGGAACGTCTCGACCTCCATCTCGATCAGTCGCGTGATGGCGCTCGGCGCGTCGTTCGTGTGCAACGACGACAGCACGAGGTGACCGGTGAGGGCGGACTCGACGGCGATCATCGCCGTCTCCCGGTCGCGGATCTCACCGATCAGGATGATGTCGGGGTCCGCGCGGAGGATCGATCGCAGCGCGGACGCGAACGTCAGGCCCGCCTTCGGGTTCACCTGGATCTGGTTGACCCCGCCCAGCCGGTACTCGACGGGGTCCTCGACCGTCACGATGTGCCGGTCGACCTGGTTCACGATGTTGAGGGTCGCGTACAGCGTCGTGGACTTGCCCGAGCCCGTGGGGCCGGTGACCAGGATCGCGCCGTACGGGCGACGGAACGAGTGCTCGTAGCGCTTGAAGGCCTCGTCCTGGAAGCCCAGCTCCGCGAGCTGCATCAGCGCGTTGCTCTTGTCGAGGATGCGGATCACGACCTTCTCGCCGTAGACCGTCGGCAGGGTCGCGAGACGCAGGTCCAGGTTCCTGCCACCCACGCGCATGCTCACGCGCCCGTCCTGCGGCACGCGCTTCTCGGCGATGTTCAGGTCGGCCATCACCTTCAGCCGGCTGATCAGGCCGCCCTGGATGCTCTTCGGCGAGTGCATGACCTCGTGCAGCACGCCGTCGACGCGGAACCGGACGCGCACGTCCTTCTCGGTCGGCTCGATGTGGACGTCGGAGGCGCGGTCGGCCGTGGCCTGGGTCATGATGGCGGTGACGAGCTTGACGATCGGCGCGTCCTCGAGCGCGGCGCCGACGCCGCTCAGGTCTCCCGCGTCGTCCTCGAGGCCCTCGGCGGCCTCCGTCGCGAGCGCCTCGACCTGGTCCCCCATCACGGAGAACTTCTGGATCGCCTGCTCGACGTCGTTCGCGGTCGCGACGACCGGCTGCACGTCGCGGCCGGTCATCGTGCGGATGTCATCGAGGGCGTAGACGTTCGCGGGATCGGACATCGCGACGAGGAGCTTGCCGTCCCGCTCCCCGATCGGCAGGGCCCGGTAGCGGCGCGAGAGCGCCTCGGGCAGCAGGGACGTCACCACCGGATCGATCCGGTAGTCGGTCAGGTCGACGAACTCGAGGCCGACCTGCTCCGCGAGCGCGCGCACGAGGTCACGCTCGCGGATGTACCCCAGGTCGATGAGGACCCGGCCGAGGGACTTCGGCGTGTTGCGGTGCTCCTCGAGCGCCGTGTCGAGCTGCTCCGGGGTGAGCAGACCCTGCTCGAGCAGGATCTGTCCGAGCTGCTTCGGCTTGCGCTTGGCAGTCACCATGCGGAGCTACGTCCTTCGGCCTGAGGTCGGCCTAACCATCGGCAGGGCCGTGGTCCTCCTGAAGGAGCTGCGAGAACTCTCTGGCGAGCGAGAACCTGTCGACCTCCTCACCGTCACCCTCGCCCCCTTCCTCACCCCACACGTTCGGGTCGCCGGCCGGGCCGGACCAGGCGGACGCGTCCTCGGCGGAGGCCGGCGCGGGCGCCGGCTCGGGCTGCGGACGCCGCGACGGCGGCGGATCGTCGCTGTGGATCACGATGGTCGGAGCGTCCGAGGGGTGGCGGCTCTCGCCGTGGATCCGTGCCTCTTCGGCCGCGAGCAGCGTCGTCTCGATCTGGTCGATCACCAGGCCCGGGCGGACGCCGATGCCGGTGACCACGAACGCCGCGTACGGTCCCCGGCGCACGTGGCACCAGACCTCGGTGCCGAACTGGACGAACCCTCGGGCCGGCTCGCCGAGGCCGGCGAAGCGGAGCCAGGACGGCTTGAGCGCGGTCTCGGCGTCGGCGGGGTGCACGCCTAGCACCAGCCCGTCCGAGGACAGGATCAGGACACCACGTGCGTCGCCGACGCTCTCCGACAGCGCGCCGGCGAGCGCGGTGAAGTCTTCCATCCAGACTGCTCCAACGAGTCCATCGGGCCCCGGCGTCGACGTCTTGAGGTCGACGCCCGCGGCGGAGGACGAACGGACGAGATCGGCGCTACGCCCGGGCCGGACGGCCTCCCCCGCCCGCCGACGACGCGAGGGCCGCGACCGCCGCCGCGGACATCACCTCGAGCGGGGCCGCCTGTCCGGTCCACAGTTCGAAGGAGAGCGCCGCCTGCTCGAGCAGGAGACCGAGGCCGCCGAACGCGCTCGCCCCGGCCTCGCGCGCGCTCGAGAGCAGCGGCGTCGTCGCCGGCCGGTACAGGAGGTCCACGACGACCACCTCCGGCGCCAGCCGCGGCACCGGCAACGTCTCGCCGGCCGCGCCGACGGGGGTCGCGTTCACGACGAGGTCGGCCTCGACCGTGGCGGCGTCGTCGAGCGGCACGACGTCCACCGGGACGCCGAGGTCGTCGAGCACGTCGCCCACCGAGCGTCCGCGCTCGGGCTCGCGCACCGCGACCGTGAGCGAGCGGAGCCCACCCCGCGCCAGCGCCAGCGCGCACGCCCGTGCCGCCCCGCCCGCTCCGAAGAGCAACCCGGTGCGGCCGGCCGGATCGAACGCGGCGTCGCGCCGCAGGAAGCGATCGAACCCGGGGGCGTCGGTGTTGTGGCCCTCCAGGCCCTCGGCCCCGACGACGACCGTGTTTACGGCGCCCAGCCGGCGGGCGTCGTCCGAGAGCGATCCGAGGCGTTCCGCCGTGTCGGTCTTGTGCGGCATGGTCACGTTCGCGCCCGCGAAGCCGAGCGCCCGCAGGCCCGCGAGCGCCGAGCCGAGCTCACCCGGCGGCACCGGGAGCGGCACGTACACCCACGGCAGCCCGAGCGCGGCGAACGCTGCGTTGTGGATCGCCGGAGACAGGCTGTGCGAGACCGGCCATCCGATCACGCCGACGGTGCGGGTGTCGCCGCCCACCGACACGCCGACGTCGGCAGCCACGACCTCACTCACCGCACCGGGCGCGGTTCTCGAGGTGGTCGGCCTCGGTCACCCCGAACTCGTGGTGGCCGTCGGCGCCGCAGAGCACGTAGTAGAAGAACTCGGTGTCGGCCGGCTCCAGCGCCGCCTCGAGCGAGGCGAGGCCGGGGCTCGAGATCGGCGTGGGCGGGAGACCCGCGTGGATCCGGGTGTTGTAGGGGCTGTCGTGCTCGAGGTCCGAGGACGACAGTTGGCCGTCGGGCGTGGGGTCGTCGTACAGCAGCGTGGCGTCGATCCCCAGGACCATCTCCTCGCGGAGCCGGTTGTAGATGACCCCGGCGATCAGCGGTCGCTCCTCGGCCAGCTTGGCCTCCTCCTCGATCATCGAGGCGACGATCACGACCTCGTACGGCGTCAGGCCGAGGTCCTCGGCGTTGCCCCAGGGCAGATCCGCGACCTCGGTGTCGAACTGCTCGAGCAGCCTGTCGACCACGTCCTTGGCGCTCGTGCCCTTGCGGGCGAACTGGTACGTCTGCGGGAACAGGAACCCCTCGGGCGTCTCGGCGTCCTTCGGCAGGTACGGGGGCAGGTCCCAGCCGCCGTCCTCGGCCTCGTCGAGGAACCGCTTCTCGGGGATGCCGAGCTCCTCGCGCACGCGCTCTGCGATCTGCGTCAGCCGGTAGCCCTCGGGGATCGTCAGCCGAACCGTGGGGACGGGCGGCGCCGCGACGGTGAGCGCGCGGAACGCGTCCTCGGGGACCATGTTCGTGGTGAGCTGGAAGGAGCCGGCGAGGATCTCGTCCTCGAGCCCGCTCCGCCGCAGGAGCCACCGCGACACGGTTCCGCAGCGGATCACCCCGGCGTCGTGCAGGTCGGCGACGACGTCGCCGGCGCTCGCGCCCTCGGCGACGGTGAACTCGACCGCCGTCCTCGGCCCCGAGGCCTCCTGGCACCAGGTGTAGTAGCGGAGGCTCGCGAACGCGCCGCCGACGATCAGGAGCAGCACGATCAGGGCGGCGATCGCTCCCCAGGGCGCCCGACGGCGGCGGGGGCCGGGTGGGGCTTCCGTCGGCACTTCGGGGGTGGTCACGGACATCCGGGGGCAGAGCATACCCGGAGCCCGCCGGACCCCGGGTTCACGATCGGGGCCATGCGTCCAGATACGCCTGGAGGATCACCGTTGCGGCCGAGCGGTCCACGGCCGCCCGCCGCCTGGCGCCGCTCGCGCCCGCCGCGCGCAGAGCCCGGTCGGCCTCAACGGTGGACAGGCGCTCGTCCTGCAGGACAACCGGCACCTCGAGCACCGAGCGCAGCGCGTCCGCGAAGGCCTCGGCGTGGCGTGCCCGGTCCCCCGCCTCCCCCGACAGGAGCAGCGGATGGCCCACGACGACGAGCGAGACGTCGTTGTCCCGGACCAGGCTGGCCACGGCCTTCAGGTCCGCGGGTGCCCCGGTGTGGATCGTCCCCAGTGGGACCGCGAGCCGCCGCTCGGGGTCCGAGATCGCGACACCGATGCGGACCTCGCCGAGGTCCAGGCCGAGGACCCGCCCCCGCTCAGGCACCGTCGGCCAGGAGCTCCTCGAGCCGCCCCGGGATCGCGTCGAGCGCCTCGCGGACCGCCGAGCCCCTCGGCCCGCCGGCCATCGCGAGGATCGGCTTGCCGCCCGCCCCGCCCCCGATCGCCGGGCCCGCGCGCTCGAGCAGCTTCGGCCCGGTCGCCCCCCGAGCGAGCAGGTTCTTGCTGCACGCGGCCACGAGCAGCGCCTTGCCATCGAGGTCGCTGCCGAGCACCACGGCGGCGCCCCCCTCGTTCTCGAGCTTGCCAACGGCGCCCTGGGCGAGCTCGCGCAGCTCGTCGGCGGCCATCGGGGTCAGCGCGGTGACCAGGCGCGCCCCCGCCACGGTGGTCGCGGTGCCGGCGATCTGGTCGACGCGCGCCCGCACGTCCCCCTTGCGGATCTTGCCGAGTTCGCTCTCCAGCCGCTTCACGTGCTCGACCAGCTGGCGGGCACGGTCCGGCGCGGCCTGCGGGTCGCCCGCGCCGAGCGCCTGCACGACCGCGTTGAGGAGGTCGCGCTCGAGGTTGATCTCCTTCAGCGCGTCCGGGCCGACGAGCGCCTCGACCCGCCGCATGCCGGCGCCGATGCTCGACTCGCCGAGGATCCGCACGAGCGCCACGTTGCCGGTCCGCGGCACGTGGGTGCCGCCGCAGAGCTCGATCGAGTAGTCGCCGACCTCGACGACCCGGACGAACTCGCCGTACTTCTCGCCGAACAGCGCGATCGCGCCCTGGTTCCGCGCCTCGTCGAACGTCGTCTCGTAGATCGTCACCGGCTGGTCCTCCGCGAGCCGCCGGTTCGCGTACTCCTCGGCCTGCTCGAGGACGTCACGCGGCACCGCCGCATGGTGCGGGAAGTCGAACCGCAGCCGTCCCGGCGCGACGAGCGACCCCGCCTGCCGCGCGTGCTCCCCGAGCAGGTGCCGCAGCGTCCAGTGCACGACGTGCGTGGCCGTATGCGCGCGCGCCGTCGCCTGACGGCGGACCTCGTCGACCTCGGCCTCGACGTCCTCGCCCAGTCGAACCTCACCGGACTGGACGATGCCGGTGTGCACGATCGCGTCGCCGGGGCCGAACTGCGCGTCGATCACCCTGATCAGGCCGCCGGCGGTCCGCAGGTAGCCGTGGTCGCCGATCTGCCCGCCCGACTCCGCGTAGAAGGGGGTTCGGTCCAGCACCACGCGGACGTCCTCGCCCTCGCCGGCGACCTCGGCGCGGCCGGCGTCCGTGAGCAGCGCGACCACCCTGCCCTGGCCGGTCAGCGAGGCGTAGCCGATGAACTCGGTGCGGCCCGCGGCGCCGGCGATCTCCGCCAGGTCCTCGCCGAGCCGCTCCTTCTTCGCTGCCTTCTTCGCGCGCTCGCGCTGCTCGGCCATGAGCGCGTCGAACCGCTCCTCGTCGATCTCGAGCCCGGCGTCCTCGACGAGCTCGCGGGTGAGCTCCTTCGGGAAGCCGAAGGTGTCGTGCAGCTTGAACACGATGTCTCCCGGGAGCGTGCCGCCCGCCCGCGCCGTCTCGATCTCGGTCTCGAACAGGGCCATCCCCTGTCGCAACGTCCCCGCGAACCGCTCCTCCTCCGAGGCGACGACCTGCTCGATGTACGCACGGTTCTCGACCAGCTCGGGGTAGGCGTCGCCGAAGAGCTCGACGCTGCGCTCGACGAGCGCCGGCATCACCTCGCGCTCGATGCCGAGGCGCCGGGCGTGGCTCACGACCCGGCGCAACATCCGACGGAGCACGTACCCGCGCCCCTCGTTCGAGGGCAACACGCCGTCCGCGACCAGGAAGGTGGTGGCGCGGCCGTGCTCGGCGACGACCTTGAGGGACAGGTCGGTGCGGGGGTCGTCGCGGTACGCGTGGCCCGAGAGCGACTCGCCCACCTCGAGCAGGGGGCGCAGCAGGTCCGTCTCGAAGACGTTCGCCACGTCCTGCAGCACGATGGCCACGCGCTCGAGGCTCGAGCCCGTGTCGATGTTCTTGGCCGGCAGGTCGCCGAGGACGTTCGCCTGGTCGTCGACCTCCTCCTGCATGAAGACGTGGTTCCAGATCTCGAGGAACCGCTCCTCGTCCACCGCGGGGCCGCCCTCGGGTCCGTACACCGGCCCGCGGTCCACGTAGATCTCCGAGCACGGACCGGCGGGGCCCGCAGCGTGGGTCCACCAGTAGTTGTCGGCCTTGCCGCGGCGCACGATGCGCTCGCGGGGGATGCCGATCTCGAGCCAGACCTCGATCGCCTCGTCGTCGGACTCGAACACCGTGACCCACAGTCGGTCCGGGTCGATGCCCCAGACCTCGGTGACCAGCTCGAACCCCCAGCCGCACGACTCGCGCTTGAAGTAGTCGCCGAACGAGAAGTTGCCGAGCATCTCGAAGAACGTCAGGTGGCGGTCGGTGCGCCCCACGTTCTCGATGTCGTTGGCGCGGAAGCACTTCTGGACGGAGGCCGCGCGGTCGTACGGCGGCTCGGCGTGCCCGAGGAAGTACGGGATGAACTGGTTCATCCCCGCGTTCGTGAGCAGCAGGCCGGACTCGGGCGCCGGGATCAGGCTCGAGGAGGGCACGCGTCGATGGCCGCGCTCCTCGAAGAAGCGCAGGAACGACTCGCGGACGTCTCGGCCCAGCATGGTTCGGGAGTCTACCCGGCGTCCCGAACGTCCCTTCGGAGCTCCTCCTCGCGCTCGCGCATCGCGCGCTGCCCCTCGGCCATCGACTCGGACACGAGCTTGGCCAGGTCCATGAGCCCGCCCTTCGCCTCCCGGGCGATCCGGGAGGGCGCGACCTTCTCCGCCTGACGCCGAGCGAACCGAAGCGTCACGATCGCGCCGGCCGCTCCGGCGCCGAGGCCGAGCGCCAGCCAGAACAGGCGCCTCACCGGGGCGAGCTCCGATCCCCGCGGAACTTCTTCGCCGCCTTCGAGATCCCGGCCCCGAACGAGACGATCTTCACGAGGGGGCTCGCCGCCGCCTGCTCGACCAGCCCGGAGAGCCTCTCGACGCGCCCCGTGACCGCGGAGGCCTGCTCGAGCATCACGTTCGTCCGCTCGACCGAGACCTTGACCTCGCGGAGCAGCGGGATCGTCTCCTCGCGCACCGTGTCGATCATCATCTTCGTGCTCTCGAGGACGCGGAACGTGTTCACCAACACGATGCACAGGAACAGGACCAGCAGGCCCCAGAAGGCGGACAGGACGATGAGGGCGACGTCGCCCCCGTCGAGCGCTCCGATGACGGCCATGGTCGGACTCCTCGAGGTCGGGATACCGGTGCGCATCATACCTACGGGCCGTTCCCGCGCACCCAGGACGCGACCCCGCGCGGGTCAGGACTCCGGGTCCTCGGATTCCTCGCCCTGCCCCGAGGGCTCGTAGTAGCGGCGACCCTCGAACCGCGTCGGACGGTACTGCTGCTCCACACGGTGACCGGGGTAGTCGTGCGGGTACCTGTAGCCCTTGCCGTAGCCGAGCTTGCGGAGCGCGGGGTGCCCCGGCTCCTTCAGGTGCAGGGGGACCGGGTCGGCCGAGGCGGCGTCCGCCTGCGCCTTGCCGAGCGAGGCGATCACGCTGTTGGACTTCGGTGCGCGCGCCAGGTAGATCGCGGCCTCGGCCAGGTTGAGACGCGCCTCGGGCAGGCCGACGTACTCGACCGCCTGCGCCGCCGCGACCGCGATCAGCAGGGCCCGCGGGTCGGCCAGGCCGATGTCCTCCGAGGCGTGCACGACCATCCGCCGCGCGATGTACCGCGGGTCCTCGCCGGCCTCGATCATCCGGGCGAGCCAGAAGAGCGCGGCGTCGGGGTCCGAGCCGCGGATGCTCTTGATGAACGCGCTGATGACGTCGTAGTGCGCGTCGCCCTGGCGGTCGTAGACGATCGCCTTCTTCTGGACGGCGTCCGCCGCGAGCGCGAGGGTGATCTCGCGCTCCCCCGCGCTCGTCGCCGCCAGGGCCGAGGACTCCAGGCCGGTCAGCGCGATCCGCGCGTCGCCGCCCGAGATCTCGATCAGGTGCTCGACCGCCTCCGGCGCGATCGTCACGCCGAGCTTCCCCAGCCCGCGCTCGGGGTCTTCCAGCGCCCGGGCGATCACGGCGCGCACGTCGTCGGGGCCGAGCGGCTCGAGCCGCAGGAGCAGGCAGCGGGATAGGAGCGGCGTCACGAGCGAGAAGTACGGGTTCTCGGTGGTCGCGCCGATCAGCGTGATCGTGCCGTCCTCGACCGCGGGCAGCAGCACGTCCTGCTGCGCCTTCGACCAGCGGTGGACCTCGTCCACGAACAGCACCGTGCGGAACAGCCCGCCGCGCGCACCCTCCATGACCTTGCGGGCGTCGGCTACTCCGGACGACACCGCCGACAGCTGGACGAGCTCGCCGCCCACCGCGTCGGCCAACAGGTACGCGAGCGTGGTCTTCCCGGTGCCGGCCGGCCCCCACAGCAGCAGCGAGGGCAGGTGGCCCCCCTCCAGGAGCTTCGAGAGCGCTCGCCCGGGCCCGATCAGGTGCCGCTGACCGACGAACTCCTCGAAGGTCCGCGGACGCATCCGAGCGGCGAGGGGGGCCTCCGCCACGGGTCCGCCTCAGGTGTACCGGAGGATCCGCTCGGGCCGGATCCGGAAGACGATGCGCTCCTGCCCCTCGACCGGGTCCCACGGCTTGCCGTCGTACCGCTGCGAGAGCGCGTCGATGTGGGCGAGCGCCTCGGGCTCGCCGGTCGTCCCCTCCACGCGTCCGGCGATCGAGATCCAGTCGAACGGATCGCGCATCACGAGCAGCGTCGTGCGCGGATCCGCGTGGAGGTTCCGGGCCTTCACGCGCCCCTCGGCCGTGTTCACCAGCACCAGACCCTCCGCGGCGTCGACCCAGATCACGCTCGCGTGCGGCGATCCGTCCTCGTTCAGGGTCACGAGGGTGCCGAAGTTCCGGCCGGTCAACAGCTCCACGTCGGCGGGGGTGAGCTCGTCCATCACGCCTCCGTCGGGGCGGTCGTGGTCGTCGGCGGCACGACCACGCGGATCCTCAGCTCCCGGAGCTGGTCGTGCGATGCCGGCGCGGGGGCGCCCGTCAGGAAGTCCTGTCCCGACTGCGCCTTCGGGAACGCCGTGACGTCGCGGATCGCATCCTTGCGCGCCATCAGCATCACGATACGGTCGAGCCCGAACGCCACCCCACCGTGCGGCGGCACGCCGTACCGGAACGCGCGGAGCAGGTGGCCGAACTGCTCCTCGGTCTGGTCGGTGGTCAGCCCCAGGCGCTCGAACACCCGGCGCTGGACCTCGGGATCGTGGATCCGGATGCTGCCCCCACCCAGCTCGAAGCCGTTCAGCACCAGGTCGTAGGCGCGGGCCGTCGCCGTCCGCGGCTCCAGGTCGCTCGGGTCGGCGGGCGAGGTGAACGGGTGGTGCACGCTCACCCACTTCCCCTCGTCGTCGCTCCACTCGAACAGGGGCGGCTCCACCATCCAACAGAACGCCCACGCGTCCGGCGGGATCAGGTCCAGCCGGACGGCCATCTGCCGCCGCAGCGCGTCGAGCGCCACGTTCGCGCGATCCACCCGGTCCGCCACGACGAGGACCAGATCGCCCTCGGCGGCGCCGGTCGCCGCGAGCACCCCTTTGACCTCCTCGGGCGTGACGTGCTTCTCGACCTGGGAGCGGATCCCCTCGGGCAGGACCGCGAAGGTCACGAGTCCGGCCGCACCGTTCGCCTTCGCGATCTGCGTGAGCTGCTCGTGCTCCTTGCGGGACACGGCCGCGGCGCCGGGCGCCGCGAAGCCCTTCACGACGCCCCCGCCCTCGAGCGCCGAGGAGAAGGTGCGGAAGCCCGTGCCCCGGAACACGTCGCCGAGGTCGACCAGCTCCATCGCGTACCGGAGGTCGGGCTTGTCCGAGCCGTAGCGGTCCTGCATCTCCCGGTACGTCATCCGCGGGAACGGCGTCGGGACCTCGACCCCTTGGGTCTCGCGCACGATCCGGGCCATGAGCGGCTCGATCACCGCGAAGACGTCCTCCTCGGTGACGAACGACATCTCCACGTCGAGCTGCGTGAACTCGAAACCGCGGTCGGCGCGCGGGTTCTCGTCCCGGAAGCACCGGACGATCTGGTAGTAGCGGTCCTGCCCCGCCACCATGAGCAGCTGCTTCAGCTGCTGCGGCGACTGCGGCAGTGCGTAGAACGTGCCCTGCCACAGCCGGGACGGGACGAGGAAGTCCCGCGCGCCCTCGGGCGTGCTGCGCGTGAGGTACGGCGTCTCGATCTCCAGGAACCCCAGCGACTCCATGTGATCGCGGACGATCCGGTTCACGTCGTGCCGCAGCCGGAGGATCTTCGACATCTCGGGGCGACGGAGGTCCAGGTAGCGGTAGCGGAGCCTGAGCTCCTCGGAGGCCTCGATCCGGTCCTCGACGGGGAACGGCGGTGTCTCGGAGGCGGCGAGCATCTCGACAGAGCGCACGGCGACCTCGACCTCGCCGGTCGGCAGGGCGGGGTTCACCGTGCCCTCGGGCCGGGCCCGGACCTCGCCGACGACCTGCACCACGGATTCCGGCCGGAAGGCCTGGGCGGCTGCGTGCGCCTGCGGGTTCTCCTCGGGGTGGAACACCAGCTGGACCAGGCCCTCACGGTCCCGCAGGTCCAGGAACGTCACCCCGCCGTGGTCGCGCTGGCGCCAGATCCAGCCACAGAGCGTGACCTCGGCCCCGACGTCCTCGGCGCGGAGCTCCCCACAGGCGTGGGTCCGCATGGTGGTCCGCATGTCGGTCAAGGTTGCTCCGTTCGCTCGTCCCGCCGCGCCAGCCGTTCCGCCACGTCGCGGGAGGGAACCTCCTCCTGGGCCCCGTCCGAGAGTCGACGCAGGGTCACGACGCCCTCCGCCACCTCGCGTTCGCCCACCAACGCCGCGTACGCGGCTCCCGCCCGATCGGCCATCCGGAGCTGCGCCTTCAAGGGGCGCTCCTCGAACGCCGAGATCGCCGAGACGCCGGCCCCGCGGAGCCGCCGGACCAGGTCGTCGACGGTGTCGCGGACGTCCTCGCTCACCGCGACGACGAACACGTGGGGGGACCGCTCGGCTGGGACCACGAGCCCCTCGCCCTCCATGGCGAGGAGCACGCGGTCGAGGCCCAGGCCGAACCCGGTCCCCGGCGTCGGGGGTCCGCCGAGCACCTCGGCGAGCCCGTCATAGCGCCCCCCGCCGCACACGGTGCCCTGCTTCGAGCTGGCGAGCACGCCGCTCACGAACTCGAACGCGGTCCGCGTGTAGTAGTCGAGCCCGCGGACGAGCCGGGGATCCACCTCGTACACCACCCCGGCGGCGTCGAGCCCGGCCCTGACCCCCGCGAAGTGCGTCCGGCACGCCTCGCACAGGTGGTCGCTGACGGTCGGGGCCGCGAGGACGAAGTCCTTGTCCCCGTCGACCTTGCAGTCGAACACGCGGAGGGGGTTCACCCGCAGCCGCACCCGGCAGTCCTCGTCGAGCTCGTCGGCATGGGGCTCGAGGTGCGCGATCAGTCGCTCGCGGTAGGCGGGCCGACACACGGGGTCGCCGATCGAGTTCACCTTGAGCGTGAGCCGCCGCAGCCCCTGGTCCCGCAGGAACCGGTCGGCGATCTCGATCACCTCGACGTCCGAGCCCGGGCTGGCATCCCCGATCACCTCGACGTCGAACTGGCGGAACTCGCGGAGCCGACCGGCCTGCGGGCGTCCGTGCCGGAAGCAGGTCCCGACGAAGTACGCGCGGAACGGCGCCCCGAGCTCGTGGACGTGGTCGAGGTACGCGCGGACGATCCCCGGCGTGATCTCGGGGCGCAACGTCAGGGACCGGCCCCCCTTGTCCTCGAACGTGTACATCTCCTTCGTCACGACGTCCGACGTCTCGCCCGCCGCGCGAGCGAACAGGTCCGTGTGCTCGAACGTCGGCGTCTCCACGTACCGGAACCCGAACACGCCGGCGAGCCGATGGGCGTCCTCGTAGAGCGCGAGCATCGCGTCGGACCGCTTGGCGAGCAGGTCCTGGGTCCCGCGCGGCGGCAGGAAGTCGGCCATCAGCCGAGCTCCAACAGGAAGGGGTTCCGGACCCGCTCCCTGCCCACCGTCGTCCGCGGTCCGTGGCCGGGCAGGACCGCCAGCTCGTCGGGCAGCCCGAGGAAGCGGCGGAGGCTCCGCTGCATCGCCGCCGGATCGGAGTTCGGGAAATCGCTGCGGCCGATCGCGCCCGCGAACACGAGATCGCCCGAGACCACCCAGCCGTCGGTGCGGAAACAGACGCAGCCGGGCGTGTGCCCCGGCGTGTGGAGGACCTCGATCTGGAACCCCGCGAACGTGAGCACCTCGCCGTCGGCGATCGTGCGCACGTCCTTCACGGGGACCGGCGGCGTCTGGTAGCCGGCGCCCCACGCGACGGAGTCCGTCAGCGCCTGCACGTCGTCCTCGTGGATGTAGAACGGCAGCTCGTCGCCGCAGAACGCCGCGGCGGACCCGATGTGGTCGAAGTGCCCGTGCGTCGCGAGCACCGCCACGGGGCGCTTGGCCTCGGCCCGCAGGAGCGCGTGCACCCGCTCCGGCGTGAAGCCGGGATCGACAACCACGGCCTCGTCCGTGTCGTTCCCGCCGATCAACCAGCAGTTGGACTCGAAGGAGTTGTCGGAGAAGACGTCGAGGTACATCGGGCGGCCATCGTAGCGGATGGTGACGGGCCGTCTGCCGAGCGGCCCTCAGAGCTCGGCGGCGTCGATCCAAAGCGTGACGGGTCCGTCGTTCACGAGCTCGACCTCCATGTGCTCGCGGAACGCGCCCCGGCGCACGGCCGCGCCCCTGGCCTCGAGCGCCCGTGCGAACGCCTCGACCCGGTGCTCGGCGATCTCGGGCGGCGCCGCTCCGTCCCACGACGGCCGGCGCCCCTTCCGCACGCTGCCGTACAGCGTGAACTGCGGGACGACGAGCACCTCGGCCCCCACGTCCGGGAGCGAGCGGTTGATCCTGCCGTCCTCGTCCGCGAACACCCGGAGGTTGAAGACCTTCTCGGCCAGGCGGTCGTACTCCCCGAACGCGTCCTCGCGGCCGACGCCCACCAGCAGCAGCAGCCCGGGCCCGATCCGCGTGACCTCCTCGCCCCGGACGCGGACGGCCGCCCGGGTCACCCGCTGTAGCAGGACCCTCACCGGGGGACGACGCGGAAGGCGTCGTAGACGTTCTCGATCTTCTTCACGTCGCCGAGGATCCCGCCCAGGTGGGTGATGTCGGCGAGCTCGAACGTGAAGCGGAGGGTCACGGTGCGGTCCCGTCCGACCGTCGAGGTGGCCGTGAGGATGTTGACGTGGTTGTCCGACAGGACGGTGGCGACGTCCGAGAGCAGGCGCGTGCGGTCGAGCGCCTCGACCTGGACCGAGACCACGAACGTCGTGGGCTTGCCCGCCCGCCACGAGACGTCGATCAGCCGCTCCGGCTCCCGCGCCAGGGCCCTCCCGTTCGGACAGTCG
This sequence comes from Actinomycetota bacterium, assembly GCA_035762085.1. GTDB lineage: Bacteria > Actinomycetota > UBA4738 > UBA4738 > HRBIN12 > HRBIN12. Next base: position 15,745 of record DASTPT010000113.1, read on the forward strand.
GTCCGGTGCACCGAGACGCCCTGGCCCCGCGTGACGAACCCCATGATCTCGTCGCCGGGGACGGGTGTGCAGCACCGCGCGAGCTTCACCCACACGTCGACGGAACCGGGGACGACGATCCCGGACGTGACGTCCGGGCGCTCCACGCGGACGGGCCGCGCGAGGGGGACCTCGGTGACGTCCTCCTGGGGCGTGCCGCTCACGATCCTGGACAGGCGGGCGACCACCGACTGCGGCGAGACGTGCGCCTCCCCCATCGCCGCGTACAGGGAGTCCAGGTCCGGGAACTTCATCTCCTCGGCGACCTGGCGCAGGGCGTCCTCGGTCGCCAGACGCTTGAAGGGCACGTTCTGCTTGCGCATGACGCGCTGGAGAGCGTCGCGCCCCTCGTCGATGGCGTCCTCGCGGCGCTCGCGGCTGAACCACTGGCGGATCTTGTTGCGGGCCCGGGGCGTCTGCACGAACTTCAGCCAGTCCTGCGACGGGCCCTCGCCCTGTGCCTTCGAGGTCAAGATCTCGAGGGTGTCGCCGGTGCGCAGCTCGTAATCGAGCGGCACGAGCCGGCCTCCCACCTTCGCCCCGATCGTGCGGTGCCCCACCTCCGTGTGGATCGCGTACGCGAAGTCGACCGGCGTCGCCCCGGCGGGCAGGTTGATCACGTCGCCCTTGGGGGTGAAGACGAAGACCTGCCCCGCGTAGAGGTCGATCTTCAGGCCCTCCATGAACTCGCGTGGATCGGCCATGTCCTTCAGCCATTCGAGCATCTGCCCGAGCCACGCGAGGTCCGAGGCCTCCTTCGCCTTCTTCCCGTTGCGACCTTCCTTGTAGCGCCAGTGCGCGGCGATGCCGAACTCGGCGGTGCGGTGCATCTCGTGCGTGCGGATCTGCACCTCGATCGGCCGCCCCCCCGGGCCGACGACCGTAGTGTGAAGCGACTGGTACATGTTCGACTTGGGCATCGCGATGTAGTCCTTGAAGCGCCCAGGGACCGGCTTCCACAGGGAGTGGATCGCGCCGAGCGCGCCGTAGCAGTCGCGGACCGAGTCGACGAGGATCCGGAGGCCGGCGAGGTCGTAGATCTCGTTGAAGTCCTTGCCGCCGACCACCATCTTCTCGTAGATCGAGTACAGGTGCTTCGGCCGGCCGGCGACCTCCGCGCGCAGACCGGCCTCGCGCAGCCGATGTCCGGCCGCCTCGAGGAGACCGTCCACGTAGTCCTGGCGTTCCCCACGCCTGCGCTCGACGAGGTTCGCGATCTCGCGGTACGGGCCGGCGTGGAGCGTCTTGAACGACAGGTCCTCGAGCTCCCACTTGATCTGCTGCACCCCCAGGCGGTGCGCGAGCGGGGCGTAGATCTCCATCGTCTCGGTCGCGATCCTCCGCTGCCTGTCGGGTGCGAGCGCCGAGAGCGTGCGCATGTTGTGGAGACGGTCGGCGAGCTTGATCAGCAGGACGCGGATGTCGCCCGCCATCGCGACGATCATCTTCCGGACGTTCTCGGCCTGCTCCTGCTCGCGGCTGCGGAACTCGATCGCCTCCAGCTTCGTGAGGCCATCGACGATGTTGGCGATCTCCCGGCCGAACCCCTCCTCCAGGTCCTCGAGCGAGACGTCGGTGTCCTCGACCGTGTCGTGCAGGAGCGCGGCGACGAGCGTGGTGGTGTCGAGCCCGAGCTCCGCGAGGATCTGCGTGACCGACAGCGGGTGCGTGATGAAGTCGTCCCCGGAGATCCGCGTCTGCCCTCGGTGATGCTCCTCCGCGAAGCGGTAGGCGCGCTCGATCTCCTTCAGGTCCGCCTTCGCGTTGTACCCGCGGACCGTGCGCACGAGGACGTCCAGGCCGTCGCGCGGGGCCTCCGCCTCCGTCGACCCCGGGCGCAGGCGCGACAGGATGCCACCCCGGCGCTCCTGTTTGACCTGCTCAGGGCCGTCCACGGCGATCTCCTCCTTAGGGAACCGCCAGTGTACGCCGGGGCCGGACCGTGGAGGGACTCAGTAGTTCAGGAGCGTGAACAGGTCGTAGCCCTCGAGCTGCGACCGCCCGTGCAGGAAGTCGAGCTCGATGAGGCACGCCACGCCCACGATCTTGCCGCCGATGCGTTCGACGATGTCCGCCGTGGCGCGCGACGTGCCGCCCGTCGCCAGCACGTCGTCGACGATCAGCACGCGCTCGCCAGGCGCGATGGCGTCCTGGTGGATCTCGAGCGTGGCCGTCCCGTACTCGAGCGAGTATTCCGCGGCCTCCGTGTGCCACGGGAGCTTGTCCTTCTTGCGGACCGGGACGAACCCGGCGCCGAAGTGGTACGCGACGGGCGAGGCGATGATGAACCCCCTCGCCTCGATGCCGACGACCTTGTCCACGCTCCCGCGTCCGAAGTGCACGACGATCAGGTCGATCACCGTCGAGAACGCCACCGGGTCGGCGAGCAGGGGCGTGATGTCCTTGAACACGACGCCGTCCTGGGGGAAGTCGGGCACGTCGCGCACGAGCGCCTTCAGCTGGTCGATGTCCACGGGACTACCTCCGCTTGCGTTTGGCGGGTGGCTTGCGCCGGCCCTTGGCGCCGGGCCGCGAGCCCTGACCCCGGGCGGTGGCGCGCGTTGCGGCCGCGGTGCCCACCGCCGCGGGTGATGGCGCCGCGGGCTCGGCCGTCTCCGACGCCTCCGGTGCCACCGCGCGCAGCCGACGCTCTCCGCCGGGGCGTGACTCCAGACGCGCGCGCAGCTGCCGGAACCTTGGCTCGCGCTCCTTCAGGGCGGCGAGGATCGGAACGGCGATGAAGATCGACGAGTAGGCGCCGATCGCGACGCCGATCAGCATGGCGAACGCGAAGTCCTTCAGGGTCTCGCCGCCGAACAGGAGCAGGGTCAGGATCGGCAGCAGGACGACGAGCGAGGTGTTGACCGAACGCATGAAGACGGAGTTCAGCGACGCGTTCGCCACGCCCGAGTACGTGTCCTTCGCGAGCATGGACGCCGACTCGGTGTTCTCCTTCACCTTGTCGAAGATCACGACGGTGTCGTACAGCGAGAAACCGAGGATGGTGAGGATCGCGATCACGGTCGCCGGTGACACCTCCCGACCGGTGAGCGCGTAGACCCCCGCGGTGATCACGACGTCGTGCACCATCGCGAGCTGTGCCGTGACCGCCATCTTCCATTCGAACCGGAAGGTGATGTACGTCGCGATGGCGAGCACGACGACGACCAGCCCGATCAGGGCCTGCCGGGAGATCTGCGAGCCCCAGGTGGGACCCACGACCTGGATGCTCACGTCGGACGGCGTGACCCCGGCCTGCGTCGCGAGGTCGTCGACGAGCTGCGCGCGCTCCTCGGCCGTGAGGTCGTCGGTGATCGCCGTCGTGCGGATCGAGACCTGGTCGCCGCCGACGACCTGGATCTCGGCCTCCTCGCGACCGTAGTCGGCCAGGACGCCCCGGATGTCCTCGGTCGAGACCCCGGAGACATTCCGGTACTGGATCAACGATCCGCCGGTGAAGTCGATCGAGAAGTTGAGTCCGCGCACGAGCAGGCCGACGATCGACAGAACGAGCAGCGTCCCCGAGACGATCGCCCACCACCGGCGGTGCTCGATGATCCGGAACCGCGGGGTCCGGTACCCACGGAACGTGTCGAGCGCGTGGCGAACGTTCATCGCGCGCCTCCGGCGATCGCGGGCTCCGGCGCATGGTCGCCGGCGACCCCGCTCGAGAGCCCGAACCCGTGCATCCCGACCAGGCGATCGCTGCGGGCGATCAGGAAGACCGCCGGACGCTTGAAGAAGTAGACGACGAACAGGTCGAGCGCGGTGGAGACGCCGAGCGTGAGCGCGAAGCCGCGGACCGAGCTGATCGCCGTGACGTACAGCACGATCGCCGCGAGCGCGGTCACGACGTCGGCCGCCACGATCGTCTTGTACGCGCGCTTGAAGGCCGGCTGAACCGCCGCCCGCGGGCTGCGACCGTTCCGCACCTCGTCCTTCAGTCGCTCGAAGAACACGATGTACGAGTCCGCGGTCACGCCGAGCGAGATCACCAGGCCCGCGACCCCGGCGAGCGTCAGCGTGTACCCGATCGTCCGCCCGGCGAGCGAGATCAGCGCGAGCGCGAGCACGGCCCAGATCGCCATCCCGAACCAGGCGACGATCGCCAGCAGCCGGTAGTAGAAGAGCAGGTACAGCGCGAGCGCGATGAGCCCGGCGATCCCCGCCGCCAGACCCTGCTGCAGGGACTCGTCGCCGAGCGTCGGGCTGACCGTGACGACCTGCTCGGTCGTCAGGCTCACCGGCAGCGCTCCCGCGTTCAGGACCGTGGCCAGGTCCTTCGCCCGCTCCTCCGTGAACGAGCCGGTGATCACGCCGCGGCCGCCGGTGATCGGCTCCTCGACCACGGGCGCCGACATGACCTCTCGGTCCAGCACGATCGCCAGCTGGCGCCCGACGAGCTCGGTCGTCGCGTCGCCGAACCGATCCGACCCCTCGTCGGTGAGCTGGAAGTCGATCTGCCACCCTTGCGCGACGCCCGTCTGACCGCCCGGGTCGTAGATCGCCGTGGCACGCCGGATCGCGTCGCCCGAGATCCGGACCGGCCCCAGCTGGTACTTCGTCTCGCCGTCCTCGCCCAGGTACACGACGTCCTGGTCGCGGAGCGCCTCGAACGAGCATCCCTCGGACTCGCGCTCCGCCGTGGTGGCGCACGTGACCGGCGTGGCGTCGTACGCGTCGTCGGTCGGGACCAGGACCCCGAGCACCTCGCGCTCCTCGAGGCGAGCCGTGGTCCCGATGACCTGGAGCAGGCGTTCCTGGCCGGTCTCCTGCAGGCGCGCCTCGGCCTTGTCCCGCGATAGGTAGCAGCCGAGGTCCTCCTCCGCCGAGGACACGACGCAGTACCGGGTCTGAGCCTCGCGGACGCTCGTGGCCGCGAGGACGTCCGCCGCCTCCTGCTCGTCCGCGTAGCACGCGGCTCCCTCGTCGCCGCTGAGCGTGGAGCCGTCGGCCGCGCGGAGACAGTGCTGGACGTTGACCGCGGTGCCCACGCCGTCGATGGCGGCCCTCGCGTCCTCCTTGGAAGCGAAGCCGCAGACCGGCGTCCCGAGATCCGGACCGGTCACGCAGAACGACCCCTCGGCCGGTGGGGGGGACGGCGCCGGCGTCGCCCGGGACGCTGGGACGGCCTCCAGCCCGTCGATGGCGTCCTGCGCCTGCTCCTCGGTCGCGAAGCACGGGCCGTCGGCGTCGTTCAGGCCGGTCAGGCAGACCGACTGCGTCAGCGCTTCGACCTCGATGTCCGCGAGCGCGGCCTCGGCCGCAGCCTCGTCCGGGTAGCAGCCGTAGCTCAGGTCGTCCGCGCCGACCAGACAGTACCGTTCGTCGGGCCCGGCCGCGCGCTCCTCGATGCTGCCGCGCGCCAGCCCCGGGATCTGGACCTCGATGGTGGAGCCGCTCACGAAGATCGTCGGCTCCGAGGTCCCGAACGCATCGACCCGGCGCCGGATGCTCTCGGCGGCCCGCTCCATCACCGGCTCCGGGGTCCCGTCCGGCGCCGAGAGGATCACCGACACGCCGCCCTCGAGGTCGAGACCGAGCAGGGGCCCCGTTCCGGTCAGGAACAGCGCGATGGAGCCGGCCACGAGCGCCAACACGAGGGCGATCGAGATCCACAGACCGCGGGTCCGCCTCACGCCAGCTCCGCGCCGTTGATGACCAGCTTGAAACGGCACCCGAGCTCGTCGGCCGCCTTCCGGCACAGCTGCATGCGGCCGAGGAAGATCTCGAAGTACTCCATGACCTGGCTGATCTGGGGATCGATCGTGAGTTCGAGCGTGATCGTCTTGGCGATCGAGTCTACCCGCAGGAACGACTGCTCCGCCGCGAAGTTCACGCGGTCGTGGATGTCGAACTCCGGCCGTCCGGTCTTGCGCACCCGGCTGCGATGCACGTCCGACTTGTCCGCAAGGATCACCGCCGCCGAGACCTCGGAGACGGCGTACCCCTGATCCTCCTCGTGGTTCGCGATGGCCGACACGATCGTCGCCAGGTCGGCCGCGGGCATCCGGTCGTGCAGCGCGTGGTAGACGAGCAGGCCGCCCGTCTGTCCATGCGCGTCACGGGTCAGCATGTTGCCGACGTCGTGCAGGTAGCCGGCGACGCACCCCAGGTTCGCCGTGTGCTCGTCGAAGCCGGCCCGCGTGAGCACGTTGTAGGCGATCCGCGCGGTGAGGTTCGCGTGCCGGAAGCCGTGCTCGGTGTACCCCATCCCCTCCATCACGCGATCCGCGGCCGAGATCAGCGCCGAGAGTTCGCCATCGGCCTGGATCTGTTCGAAGGTGAGGGTCTCCGGTCCCTCGTCGGAGACCGAGCCGCCCTGCGGCGTCGGGGGCGCCGGCTCGGCGGGGACGTTCACGGCCGGTCGTCGGTCTCCTCGTCGAGCGGCTCGTCGTAGTCCCCGTCGGGGATCTCGTCCTCCGTGATCCGCTGGAGCACCCCCTGGCGGAGCAGGCGGACCTGCGTCCCAGGGGCGATCTCGACGCGGACGGTCCCGGCCTCGTCGTCGATGTCGGTGAGGACGCCGAACATCCCGCCGCTGATCATCACCTCGTCCCCCACGCGCAGCGAGCTCTGCATCTGCTGTTGCTGCCGCTGCCGGTTGCGCTGGGGCCGGATCATGATGAAGTACAGACCGGCGATCATCGCGATCGGCAGGAGGAACGTGAGCAGCGAGCCTCCCGTCTGAGTCGAGTCTTGAGCCAGGATCCAGAGCACTGGGCGGTCGCCTCCTTGGTCGGCGAGGCAGCATACAGGCTACGTCGTCCGCACGGACCGTGGTGGCTCAGGCGAGCGGTAGCGCGCCGTCGAGCGAGATCCCCAGGTGGCGGAGGGCGCGCTCGGTCGCCACCCGGCCCCGTGGCGTCCGCTTCAGGAAGCCGAGCTGCATCAGGTACGGCTCGACCACGTCCTCGATCGTGTCCGTCTCCTCCCCCACCGCCGCCGCGAGCGTCGACAGCCCGACCGGCCCGCCGCCGAACTTGCGCACGATCGTGGTGAGGACCCCAACGTCCAGCTTGTCCAGCCCCACGTCGTCGACGTCGAAGAGCTCGAGCCCGGCGCGGGCCACCTCCCCCGTCACCTGTCCGTCGTGCCGCACCTCGGCAACGTCGCGGACCCGGCGCAGCAGCCGGTTCGCCACGCGGGGCGTTCCCCGCGAGCGGCGTGCGATCTCCATCGCGCCCTCGTCCTCGACCGAGACCTCCAGGATCCCGGCCGAGCGTCGGACGATCCGCTCCAGGTCCTCGACCGAGTAGTAGTCGAGCCGGGGAGAGAAACCGAACCGCTCCCGGAGGGGCAGGGTGATCCGGCCGGGCCTCGTCGTCGCGCCCACGAGCGTGAACCGCGGCAGGTCGAGGCGGATCGACCGGGCGCTCGGGCCCTTGCCGAGCACGACGTCGAGCTTGAAGTCCTCGAGCGCCGGGTACAGGACCTCCTCCACCGGACGCGGCATCCGGTGGATCTCGTCCACGAACAGGACGTCGCCCTCCTCGAGGTTCGTCAGGATCGCGGCCAGGTCCCCCGGGCGGTCGAGCGCCGGCCCGGAGGTGGGCTGGAACCCCACGCCCACCTCGTTCGCGACGATCCCCGCGAGCGTCGTCTTGCCCAGCCCGGGCGGTCCGGAGAACAGCAGGTGGTCGAGGGTCTCGCCGCGGGCCCGGGCTCCCTCGATCAGCAGTCCGAGCTGCTCCTTGATCCGGTCCTGCCCCACGAACTCCGAGAGCACCCGTGGCCGCAGGGCCGCGTCGAACGCACGCTCCTCCTCGGGGAGCTCGGGGTCGACGATGCGATCCTCCTCCACGCGCCTACCCTATCCCCGGCCCACGTGACGGAGCGCCTCGCGCAGCAGATCCTCGACCGGGCGGGCGCCGTCGTGCGGCAGGGCGCCGAGGGCCTCGCTCGCCTCCTGCGGGGTCAGCCCGAGGGACAGGAGCGCCTCGCGCACGTCCGCGAGCGGCCCCGTGAGCGGCACGCCCTCGCCGCCGAGCTTGTCCTTCAGGTCCAGGACGACGCGCTGCGCGACCTTCTTGCCGACCCCCGGCACGACCGTCAGCGCCGCGACGTCGCCCGCCACGACCGCCCGGCGGATCGCCTCGGGCGAGAGCACCGACAGGAACGAGAGCGCGACCTTCGGGCCGACGCCCGTCACCGTGACGAGCAGGTCGAACAGGGTGCGCTCCTCGCCCGTCGCGAATCCGAACAGCGCCATGCCGTCGTCGCGGACGAGGAGGCGCGTGAGCAGCCGAGCGCGCTCGCCGACGGCGGGCAGCTTCGCGATCGTCGAGGCCGGCGCCAGGACGTCGTACCCGACCCCATGGACGGCCACCACCACCCGGCCGGCGCCCTTGTCGGCCAGCTCGCCCTCGAGGAACGCGATCACCGGCGCGCCACCGCCCGCGCGGCGCGCCGGAGCGCGGTCTGGGACAGGTGGCACACCGCGACGGCCGCTGCGTCGGCCGCGTCCGGCTGCTGCGGGACGTCCCTGAGCCCGTGGAGCGTGCCGAGCGCGGCGCGGACCTGCGCCTTGTCGGCGGTCCCGCTTCCGGTGACGGCCATCTTGACCTCGAGCGGACCGTACTCCTCGACCGTGAGACCGGCCTCGGCGGCCGCCAGCAGCACGACACCGGTCGCGCGAGCCACTCGGAGCGCGCTCACCTGGTTCCGGTTCCACGCCACGCGCTCGACCGCCACCGACCCCGGGTGATAGGTCTGGATCGCCCCGCGGACGGCCAGGTGGATCGCCCGCAGCCGGGTGGCCTCGGCGAGCCCGGCCGGCGTGCGGACGGTCTCGGCCCACAGGAGCACGGAGCGTCGTTCCCGACGTCCGACCACGGCCAGACCGATCGCGGCCACACCGGGATCCACACCGAGCACGAGGGGCTCGAACACGTGTTCAGTCTAGGGAGCGGCAGGGGGCCGCGCAATCATCCGCCTCTGGCATGCGGAGGCACCGCCGTCGAGCGGACCCTCACGGGATGTGACGGATCTCACAGACGACCGAACATCCGTTCGGTACCGTGCCCCCATGAGCACGCTTCGATCGGCCACCGATGAGCTCCGCGCCCAGGACCTGAGGTCCCTGGCCGACGACGAGCTCGCTGCCGACCTCGACGAGATCGAGCGGGCCGTGCGCGTGCTGGAGGCCGAGCGGGCGCGCCGCCTGGCGGAGTTCGAGCGCCGCGGCGCTCAGCAGGACGACGGGTTCCTGTCCGTGTCCGCGTGGCTCGTCGCGCGGCACCGGCTGGCGCCCAGCACCGCGGCCCGGCGTGTCCGCGTGGCTCGGGCGATGGCGTCGATGCCTCGGTCGGCCGAGGCGTCCTCGGCGGGCGAGCTCTCGGAGGCGCCGGTCGGGCTGCTCGCCTCGGCCCGCGAGTCGCACCCGGAGGCGTTCGCCCGGACCGAGGAGGCCCTCGTGCAAGCCGCCCGAACGCTGCCGATCTCGTCCCTCCGCAGCGTCGTCGCGTACTGGCGACAGGCTCAGGACCTGGCCGAGGCCCAGGCCGACGAGGACGAGCGGTACGGCAGGCGGCGTCTCCACGTCTCCCCCACGCTCAGCGGCATGGTCCGGGTGGACGGCGACCTGGACCCCGAGGGCGGCCAGATGCTCCTCACCGCCCTCCGCGCCGTGATGGACGCCGACGCGCACGCGCAGCGCGGCCTCGAGTTCCGGACGCCGGCGCAGCGACGGGCGGACGCGCTCGGCGAGATCTGCCGGGCCTGGATGGACTCGGGCGACCGGCCGGTCGTCCTCGGCGAGCGGCCGCACGTCCTCGTCACGCTGGACCTCGAGGCGCTCGAGGGAAGGGCGGGGCGCTCCGAGCTCGCCGACGTCGGCCCGGTCACGCCCGAGACCGCCCGGCGCCTCGCGTGCGACGCGAGGGTCAGTCGGATCATCACGGACGGCGGCTCCCAGCCGCTCGACGTCGGGCGGTCCAGCCGGGTGATCCCGCCGGCCCTCCGCCGCGCGGTCATCGTCCGCGACGGAGGCTGCCGCTTCCCGGGATGCGGGCGGCCGCCCAGCTGGTGCGACGCGCATCACGTCCGGCACTGGGCGGACGGCGGTCGGACCGCGCTCGACAACCTCGTCTTGCTCTGCCGGCCCCATCACCGGGCGGTCCACCGCGGGTTCCGGGTACAGATGGTGGACGGGGTCCCGGTCTTCAGCCGAGCCGGCGGGGCATCCGCACCCGACGGGGCGCCCCCGTAGCCCGCGCTATCCCAGCTCGGACATCACGGCCTCGGGGATGTCGAAGTTCGCCGAGACCGACTGCACGTCGTCCAGGTCCTCGAGCGCCTCGAGCAGCGCGAGGACCTGTTTGGCCTGGCCGCCCTCGACCGGCACCGTCGTCTGCGGCACCATCGAGAGCTCGGCCGAGAGCATCGCGACCCCGGCGGCCACCAGCGCGTCGCGAACGGCGGCGAACCCGGTCGGGTCCGTCGTGACCTCCCACGTGCTCTCCGAGTCGTTGAGGTCCTCGGCGCCGGCCTCCAGGACGATCTCGAGCAGCCGCTCCTCGTCGGGCGCGGCCGACTTCTCGATCTGGATCACACCCTTGCGGTGGAACATCCACGCCACGCTGCCCGTCTCGCCGAGGTTGCCGCCGTTGCGCGTGAACGCGTGCCGGACCTCCTGCGCGGTCCGGTTGCGGTTGTCGGTGAGCGTCTCGACGAACATCGCGACGCCGCCGGGGCCGTAGCCCTCGTACACGACCTCCTCGTACCTCGCTCCGCCCTCGAGCTCACCGGTCCCGCGCTTGACCGCGCGGTCGATGTTGTCGTTCGGCACCGAGGCGGCGCGCGCCTTCTCGATCGCGGTCGCGAGCGTCATGTTCGCCTTCGGGTCGCCGCTGCCGCCGTCCCGCGCGGCGACCTCGACGAAGCGCAGGAGCTTCGCGAACTCGTTGCTGCGCCTGGCGTCGTTCGCGCCCTTCTTCCGCTTGATCGTCGCCCACTTGGAGTGACCCGACATCTCACACCTTCTTCAGGACGTACTCGTGGAGCCGGGTCTCGCCGACCAGCTCCGGATGGAAGGATGCCACGACGAGGTTCCCCTGTTCGAGGACGACGGGGTGCCCCTCGTGCTCGGCGAGGACCCGCACCCGCCCGCCGATCTCCTCGACGATCGGCGCTCGGATGAAGACCGCCCGCACCGGGTGGTCGACGCCGTCGACCGCGACGTCCGCCTCGAACGAGTCGACCTGTCGCCCGTAGGCGTTGCGATGCACGGTGATGTCGATCAGCTCGAGCAGCGGGTCACCACCCTGGACCCGCGCGGCCATGACGATCATCCCCGCGCAGGTCCCGAGCACCGGCATCCCGCCGAGGGCGCGCTCGCGGATCGGCTCGACGAGCTCGGCGGTCCTGGCGAGCCGGGAGATCGTCGTCGACTCGCCACCGGGGATCGCCAGGCAATCGACGCGCGTGAGGTCCTCGGGCGTTCGCACCTCGACCGGGGCCGCGCCGAGATCGGCGAACACGGCGGCGTGCTCGCGGAAGTCACCCTGCAGCGCGAGGACGCCCGCCTTCATGCGCCTCGCTTACCAGCCGCGGGTCTGGAGCAGACCCTCCTCGCCGAGCTCCTTGATGTCGAGCCCGTGCATCGGCTCGCCCAGGCCGTGGGACACCTTCGCGAGGACGTCGGGGTCCTGGAAGTGCGTCGTGGCCTCGACGATCGCGCGGGCCCGCGTGGCGGGATCCTCGGACTTGAAGATCCCCGATCCCACGAAGACGCCGTCCACACCGAGCTGCATCATCAGCGCCGCATCGGCGGGGGTGGCGAGGCCGCCGGCTGCGAAGTTCACGACCGGGAGCCTGCCCTGCTCGGCCACCATTCGAACCAGCTCGACGGGCGCACCCAGGTCCTTCGCAGCGGCCATGTGCTCCTCGGGACGCAGCGAACGCAGCCAGCCGATCTCGCGGAGCATCGTCCGCTGGTGCCGAACGGCCTCCACGACGTTGCCGGTGCCGGCCTCGCCCTTCGTCCGGATCATCGCGGCGCCCTCGCCGAGACGGCGGAGCGCCTCGCCGAGGTTCCGAGCCCCGCAGACGAACGGGACCGTGAACGCCCACTTGTCGATATGGTGCTCTTCGTCCGCCGGCGTGAGGACCTCCGACTCGTCGACGTAGTCCACGCCGAGGGCCTGCAGGATCTGCGCCTCGACGAAGTGCCCGATCCGCGCCTTGGCCATGACGGGGATCGACACCGTCTGCATGATCTCCTCGACCTTCGTGGCGTCCGCCATCCGCGCAACCCCGCCCTCCTTGCGGATGTCGGCGGGGACCCGCTCCAGAGCCATGACCGCGCACGCGCCGGCGTCCTCGGCGATCTTCGCCTGCTCGGCGTTCGTGACGTCCATGATGACGCCGCCCTTGAGCATCTCGGCCAGGCCGGACTTCACACGGAAGGTGCCGGTCTCGCGATCCACGGGTACCCCCTCCTCGACTGCGGCAACGCTGTCGCAGCCACGCTGCGCCTGCACATCGAGTGTACCGCCGAGCGCGCCTCGGCCGAAGACCGCTCGCGCGGTCGCGACCCGCCGCTAAGCTCGGGCCCGTGCGATCGGGTCGGGAGCACCGGTGACCGCCGCCGCGAGGGTCTCGTACCACCTGAAGACCCTGGTCGCGCGGTACCCGACGCTCGCGCTGCCGATCCAGCGTCTCCGGGGGCGGGGCGAGGTCCTCGCGGACGACACCGAGATCGTGATCGAGTCGTTCCCCCGGTGCGCCTCCTCGTTCGCCGTCGCGGCGTTCCGCTTGGCCCAAGAGCCTCACGCCAGCCGGATCGCACATCACACGCACACGCCGGCCCAGGTTCTGGCGGCGACGCGGCGGCGCGTGCCGACGCTGGTGCTGATCCGCTCGCCGGAGGACGCCGTGCTCTCCCACGTGATCCACACGCCCGCGCTCACGCCGGCGGTCTCGCTCCGCGGCTACGTGCGGTTCCACGAGCCCCTGCTCCCCCACCGTTCCGGCTTCGTCGTCGGCATGTTCGAGGAGGTCGTCGGCGACTTCGGCGCCGTGATCGAGCGCGTGAATCACCGATTCGGCACGGCGTTCCGTCCGTTCGAGCACCGGCCCGAACACCTCGCGCGGCTCGACCGGGAGATCGCCGAGGACTACCGCTCCCGTGCGCGATCGCAGCAGGACCTGGACCGCATCGTCCCCCTTCCTTCGGAGCGTCGCCGCGAGATGAAGGATCGGCTCCGCGCCGAGTACCGAGCGGTGTCGGCCGGCCTCCGCCGCCGCGCCGAGGCCGCCTACGACTCGCTGCGGACCGACGCCTGAGCGCTCGGGCCGGAGTGCTCGGGCCGGAGCGCTCGGGCTGGAGCGCTCGGGCTCAGCGCTCGGTCTCGACGTCGGCGGTGTTGGGCAGGAGCTCGACCCACGTCCGACCGGGCGTGAGGGCGATCTCGGTCCCGTCCTTCGCGACGAACCGCGTGACGTCCCGCAGGCTCTCGCGCTCCCACCGCCCCAGGATCATCCTGCCGTCCCGGAACACGTAGGCCTTCCCCGAGCCCACCAACTCGAGGTGGGGGGTGATGCCGCCACGCGGACCGACCTCGACGTGGACGAGCTGGACGACCACGTTGTCGGCCGAGACCTGCTCGCCCTCCTCTGCCATGTGCGCCTCGTCGCCGTGCGACCGGACCCAGGCGTCGGTTTGTCGATCCCACGCCCACCACACGTCCGCGTACGTCGTGGAGAACGGCAGGTGGAGGCTCGTCGCCTTCCGCGACTTCCCGGTCAGCTCCTCGTCGTACGCGAACAGCGGTTCGGGGGCGGGCTCGGTCGAGCTCGCGATGCGGTAGAGCGCTCTCGTCGACACGTACAGGTTGTGCGGGGACGGGCGCGAGACGTCGCGCGTGAAGGCCGCGCCCCCGCTCGTCTCGTCCAGGTCCAGCAGGTTCGCCTCCTCGATCGCCCGCACGACGTTCGGCGCCCCGCCCGAGTACGCGAGGATCGGCACGCCGAGCTGCGCGAGCACGTCGGGGTCCGCCGTCCTGGCGCTCCGGACCGGGCCGACGCTGGGCTCGTCGTCGCAGTGGTAGACCACGATGAATCGGGTGATGCCGCCCTCGACCGGCTCCTCGAAGATCACGTCGGCCGCCTGCAGACCGGCTTGCGGGCGCGCGTCCGGGTAGTTCTCCACCTTGATCGCCAGCGCCGGGCGGTCCGGGACGACGCCGCCGGCTGCGGGCTGTCCGGTGAGCGGGCACTCGGGGGGCGGCGGCGGCTCTTCGGCCAGACCGACCTGCGACAGCCCCGTGCGGACGATCGCCGGGACCTTGTCGGGGAACAGGGCCGTCGTGGCGACGATGCCCCCGACGACGACGAGCAGCGTCGTCACGACGGCGATCCAGACCTTGCCGCGACGCGTGACAGCCATGCGGGCTACCTCCAGATGGGTTCGGGGTGATATGCGGGGGTCGCTGCCGGCACCGAGGCCGGGGCCTGCGATGCTAGCGGCCGATCGGGCCGCCCTCAACCACCGCGGGTCACATCTCCTCCAGGCGCCGGATCCGCTCGGCGATCGGCGGGTGCGTCTGGAACAGGCGCTCGAGCGGACCCATCCCCTCGCCCTGGATCCTCGAGGGTTGGTTCAGCCACAGGTGGGCCGTCGCGTTGTTCGCCGAGTGCATCGGGATCTTGGCGCCGGCCTCGATCTTCCGGAGCGCGCTGATCAGGCCCGGCGGATAGCGCGTCAGCATGGCGCCCTGCGCGTCCGCCAGGTACTCCCGGTTCCGCGAGACCGCGAGCTTGATGATCTGACCCACGATCGGCGCGAGGATCAGCATCACGATCCCGACGGCCAGGAGCACGAGGGAGACCACCCCTCCCCCTCGGTCGCCGCCTCGCCGGCCGCCGATCCCGCCCCAGAACCAGGCGCGCATGAAGAACTCGGACAGCAGGACGGCCGCGCCGACCAGCGTCGCGACGACCGTCCCGACGAGGATGTCGCGGTCCTGGACGTGCGCGAGCTCGTGCCCGATCACGCCCTCGAGCTCGACGCGGTTCACGGCCTCCAGGAGCCCTTGCGTGACGGCGATCGACGAGTGCTCCGGATCCCGTCCGGTCGCGTACGCGTTGAGAGCCCGTTCCGGCACGATGTACACGCGCGGCTTCGGGATCCCCGCGGCGATCGCAAGGCCCTCCACGATGTTGTTCAGCCGTGGCTGCTCCCCTGCGCTCACCTCCCTCGCGCGGGTCGAGGCCAGCACCAGCCGGTCGCCGTAGAAGTAGGAGCCGAGCGACATCACGATCGCGACGACGAGCGCGAGCACGAGCCCCACGACCCCGCTCGAGGTCATGGCGCCGATCACGTAACCGATCAGTGCGAGGAACACGACGGCGCCGAGCACCAGGACGGCGGTGCGACGCTTGTTCGAGGCGATCTGCTCGTACACGTCAGCCGGTGAAGTCGACCTGCGCGGGACCCCTGGCCGGGTCCTCGATGTCGAAGAACTCGCGCTCGGTGAACCCGAACGCTCGCGCGACCAGCACCGAGGGGAACGATTGGATCAGCGTGTTCAGCCGCATCACCTGGTCGTTGTAGAACTGCCGCGCGTAGGCGATCTTGGACTCCGTGCCCGTGAGCTCCTCCTGCAGCGCGAGGAACCCCTCGTTCGCCTTGAGGTCCGGGTACGCCTCGACGACGGCGAGGAGTTGCCGGAGACCGCGGGTGATCTGGTCCTCGGCCTGGGCCTGGTCGGGCACGGAGGACGCGTCGATCGCGGCGGTGCGAGCGCGCGTCACCTCCTCGAACAGCTCGCGCTCGTGCGCCGCGTAGCCGCGGACGGTCTCCACGAGATTCGGGATCAGGTCGTAGCGGCGGCGTAGCTGCACGTCGATCTGCGCCCAGCCGTTGTCGACCCGGTTCCGCAGCCGGACGAGGCGGTTGAAGACCAGGACGGCGGCGAGGACGACGACCGCGACCACGCCGACCACGATCCACACCCACATGTCGGCGGTCATCCTAGCCGGTCGCGGTCGAGCCCTCGGCCGCGAGCGCGTACGCGGCCTCGATCCGCGGCAGCACCGCGTCCCACGAGTACGCCCTGGCCCGCTCCCGTCCGGATGCGGCGAGCCGGGCGGCGAACGCCGGATCGTCGAGCACCCGGGCGATCGACGCGGCCGTGGCGTCCGGGTCCCGCGGCGGGACGAGGAGACCGTCGGCGCCGTCGCGGACGACCTCGGTGAAGCCGGGGATCGCCGTGGCCACGACCGGCAGACCGGCCGCCATGGCCTCGACCAGGACGATCCCGAAGCTCTCGCCGCCGACGTTCGGGGCGACGAACAGATCGCACGCCGCGTGGATCGGGGGCAGGTCCTCGTTCGCCACGGGCCCGAGGAAGGTGATCCGTTCGCGCACGGCCGCCGGAAGCGGCTCGGCCGCCGAGCGCTCGGGTCCGTCGCCCGCGACCACGAGGCGCAGGCCGGGTCGGTCCGCGGCCAGCCGGCCGAAGGCATCGGCCGCGATGGCGAACCCCTTGCGCTCGTCCAGGCGCCCGACGAACAGCAGCTTCGTCCCCGGTCCGAGGTCGGCCGGCGCGGCACCGGCGAACCGCGCCACGTCGACGCCGTTCGGCACGACCTCGAACCGGCCGCCCAGGCGTTGCCGAGCGACGTCGGCGGCCGCCTCGGACACCGCGATCCGGACCGCGAGCCTGCGTGCCAGCCGTCGGAGCAGCGGTCCCGCGACGTCGTACAGCCGGGCCGGCTGGGCGCCCGAGTGGAACGTCCCGACGAGCGGCGCCCTCGAGGTCAGCAGCGCCCACAGGGTCGTGCTCGGGGCGAACGGCTCGTGCAGGTGGACGACGTCGGGGCGGAACGCGCGGAGCCGACGACCCACCTGCCGCGCCGACCAGGGCCGAGGGTCGAGCGGGACGTTCGACCGATTGTAGGTGAGGTCGACCGGACGACCGATCGCGCCCACCCAGGGCTGCTCGACGCGCGTGCGGACCGGCGCGAGGCCCACGACGGCATGCCCACGGGCCAGCAGGCGCTCGCCGAGCTCGCGGACGTGCGTCTGGACTCCACCGGGGTCGTCCCACGCGTACGGGCAGACGAGCGCGATCCTCACGCAGGGCTCACGGTGGCCAGCCCGGCTGGAACATGTGCCAGTCGGGCGGGTTCGCGGAGATGGCGCGCTCGAACGCCTCGGCGAGCCGCCGCGTGACGACGGCGACGTCGGCACGCGTGTTGCCCGTGCGGGCGATCTCGAGCGGAGGGCCGATCCGGACGACCCACCCGTCCTCGGTCGTGTGCGAGGAGCACACGACGAGCGCGGCGCCCGAGGTGACCGACAGCATCCCCGGGCCGGCGGGGAGCCGGCGCGTGCCGCCGAACATCTCCACCTCGACGCCGCGGCCCGAGAGGGCGCGGTCGGCGACGAGCGCCACGAGCCAGTCCTCCGACAGCAGGCCGGCGAGCCGCCGTCCGATCTGCCCACCCTCGGCGAGCGGCACGATCCGCATCCCGAGGGCCTCTCGATGGTGGACGAACAGCTCCGTCAGACGCGGCGGCTTCAGGACCTCGGCGACCGCGGCGAGCTTGAAGCCCGAGGCGGCGATCACGGCGCCGGCGACATCCCAGTTCCCCATGTGCGGGATGGCGGCGATGCAGCCCTTGCCGCCTGCGAGCGCGGCATCCAGGTGCTCGGCACCCTCGAGCCGCGTGCGTCGGATCAGTTCCTCCCGCGACAATGCGCGGATCCGGAACGCGTCGTACCAGAACCTCGCGTACAAGGCGAACGCCTCGCGCGTGGCCGCGCCGACGACCGGAGACCCCACGGGCGACCCGAGCACGCGCGCCTGGTTCTCGGCGACGGTGGCCCGCACGCCGGGGAGCGTCCGGTACGCCAGCCCGCCCAGCGCGTGGAACAGACGCCGTCCGAGGCGCTCGGGGAGCCACGTCGCGACGCCCTCGAGGGCCCGGTACGCCCAGAACACCGCGGTGAGCCGCGGGCCGTCCTCCCGGAGGCTCACGCGCGCTCCTCCTTCGCGACCTGACTGGTGCGGACCAGGGTGACGAGGAGCATCCAGGCCGCGACGGCGAACAGCGCCCACGCCACCCATCCGGCGAGCAGGGCCGCGGAGATCAGTCCAACGCGCAGCGCTCGGGTGGCGGCGGACTCCTCGACCATGTAGCCGAGCGCGCTCCCACGCGCGCGCACGTACGCGGCGAGGAACCCGGCCGCGAGCGCGAGCAGCGCACCCACCGCGGCGGCCGGCTCCTCGGTGCGGAACGCCCACGCGACGGCCGCGAGCACGACGCCGTCGAACACACGGTCGGAGAGCGACACGACGAGCCGCGCGCGGACGTCCTTCGACCGAGCGGCGAGCACCCCGGCGAGGACGAGGAGGGCACCGGCCACGAGCGCCGCTGCGCCGCCGGCCACCACCCGGTCGACCAGGATTGCCCAGGCCGCCAGGGCGACGAACAGCGTTGCGGTCACGCAGAGCGCGGCGACGAACGCGCGCGTCCGGTGCTGCGTCCTCGCGTCCTGCCCGGCCACCGGCGCGGAGCCTATCATCGGGCCTCGGGCCTCCGGGCCTCCGACGCCCGCGCGCTAGAATCCCCCTTCGTTCCCCGCGTTCCGATCGGAGATCCTGGTGAAGACCTACGACGCCAACGACATCCGCAACGTGCTGCTCGTCGGCCACGGCGGCGCCGGCAAGACGGCGCTCCTCGAGGCCATGCTGTTCGCCTCCGGCGCCCTCACGCGCATGGGCAGGGTCGAGGACGGCAACACCGTCAGCGACTTCGAGCCCGAGGAGGTGAAGAAGCAGATCTCCGTGTCGCTCTCGATGGCCCCGGTCGAGTGGAACGGCGTGAAGATCAACGTGCTCGACGCCCCCGGGTACGCCGACTTCATCGGCGACGTGCGCTCGGCCATCCGAGCGGTCGATGCCGTGATCCTGGTGGTCTCGGCCGTCGACGGCGTCGAGGTGCAGACCGAGGTCGCCTGGGAGCTCGCGGTGGAGGCCGGCCTGCCGCGCGCGATCGTGGTCAACAAGCTCGACCGTGAGCGCGCTTCCTTCGAGCGCACCCTGAACGAGCTGGTGCAGTCGTTCGGGACGCAGGTCGCGCCGCTCGAGCTCCCGATCGGCGAGGAACACGAGTTCCGCGGGGTCGCGGACCTGCTGGCCCGCAAGGCGTACACCTACGAGGGTGGCGCGCAGGCCGCCGAGGGCGACTGGCCCGACGACCTGGCTGCCCGGGCCGACCCTTTCCGCGAGAAGCTCATGGAGGCCGTCGCCGAGTCCGACGACGCCCTGATCGAGAAGTACCTCGAGGAGGGCGAGCTCGAGGAGAAGGAGATCCTCCACGGCGTCAAGGAGGGGTTCGCGTCTGCCCGGATCGCGCCGGTCCTGTGCGGCGCGGCAACGAAGCCGGTCGGGGTCGACCGCCTCCTCCAGTTCATCGTCGACGAGTTCCCCGCCCCCTCCGAGCGCTCGTCGATCACCGTGCTCTCCAAGGGTGGCGAGGAGAAGGAGCGCCCCACGGATCCGGACCAGGCGCTGACCGCCTTCGTGTTCAAGACCCTGTCCGACCCGTACGTCGGGCACATCACGATGTTCCGGGTCTTCTCGGGCAAGGTGCGGCCGGACTCGAGCGTCTACAACGCGACGAAGGGGACGGAGGAGCGGGTCGGCCAGCTGTTCGCGCTCCGCGGGAAGGAGCACGAGACCGTCGCCGAGATCCCGGCCGGCGACATCGGCGCCGTCGCCAAGCTCAGCCACACGACGACCGGCGACACGTTCTCGACGAAGGACGATCCGGTCCAGCTGCCGTCGCTCGAGCTGCCGGAGCCACTGCTGGCGTTCGCGATCGTCCCCAAGACGAAGGGCGACGAGGACAAGCTCTCGACGGCGCTCGCCAGACTGCGCGAGGAGGACCCGACGTTCCGGGTCGAGCGCTCCGACGAGACCCACGAGACGGTGATGTACGGCATGGGCGAGGCCCACCTCGACGTCATGACCGAGCGCATGAAGCGCAAGTTCGGCGTCGAGGTCCAGACGAGCCCGGCGCGGATCGCGTACCGCGAGACGATCCGCTCGGCCGGCAAGGGACTCGGTCGGCACGTGAAGCAGACGGGCGGGCACGGGCAGTACGCGGTGTGCAACATCGAGATCGAGCCGCTCCCACGCGGCGAGGGTTTCGAGTTCGTGGACAAGATCTTCGGCGGCGCGATCCCGAACCAGTTCATCGGGTCGGTCGAGAAGGGCGTCGTGAAGACGATGCAGCAGGGCGTGATCAGCGGGAACCCGATGGTGGACATCCGCTGCACGCTCGTCGACGGCAAGTTCCACGCCGTCGACTCCTCGGACATGGCGTTCCAGATCGCCGGCTCGCTCGCGCTGAAGGACGCGGTCGATCGGGCCGGCGTCGTGCTCCTCGAGCCGATCGTCGAGCTCGAGGTCGTCGTGCCCGAGTCCTACACCGGCGACGTCATGGGCGATCTCAACTCCAAGCGCGCGAAGATCGGCGGCATGGAGTCGGCCGGCGCCGGCAAGCAGCGCGTGAAGGCGCAGGTCCCCCAGGCCGAGGTCGCCCGCTACTCGATCGACCTGCGCTCGATGACCGGCGGCCGCGGCGCGTTCACGATGCGGTTCTCGCACTACGAGGAGGTCCCCTCGCACCTGGCCGAGAAGATCATCGCGGAGGCGAACAAGGCCAGGGAAGAGGCGCAGAAGAGGTAGCGGTCAGGCCGTCGCCGCGGCGAACACGAGCGCTGCCCAGCCCAACAGGAGGCACGTTCCACCGAGCGGCGCGACGGCGCCCCAGCGGCGCACACCCGTGAGCGCCAGCGCGTACAGGCTCCCCGAGAACAGCACGGTGCCGGCGACGAAGAGCCACCCCGCGAGCGCGGCGGGCCAGTCCATCGCGCCTGCGGAGACCAGGAGGCCATACATCTCGGCGCCGCTCACCACCCGGAGCGACCCGACGAGCACGACGCCGAAGAGCGCGAGCGCGTGCCACAGCTGGTACCGCACGCCGGTCTCGAACTGCGCCAGACGCTCGGGCGCGAGCCTCGAGCGGAGCGCGTGCGTCCCGAACGCTCCGAGTCCGACGCCCACGAGGCCGGATACGGCGCCGATCAGCAGGAACGTCCGTTCCACGTCCCTCCCCTACATCCGGAACGACAGGAAGTCCAGCACGACCCGATTGAAGACCTCTGGCTGCCGGACCATCACGAGGTGGTCCGCGTCGTGGATCTCGCGCTTGTGCGCGCCGGGCACGCGCTCGACGAGCAGGTCGGCGATCCGGTGGATCTCGGCGACGTCCCGGTCGCCGACGATCACGAGCGTCGCGGCCTGGAGCTCGGGCAGGCGCTCCACGGCGGACGGCGGCGCCTCCACGAGGCTGTCGGGGATGCGGAAGACGCGCGTGTTGTCCATCGCGATCGCCCGGATGCTCGGGTCCGAGTCCTGGTCGGAGCCGAGCGGCGCCCATAGCGCGATCTCCGCCTCGATCGCCCGCTCGAGGTCCCCCTCGGCGACCGCGCGTTCGATCTCCGCGAACGGTTCGTCCAGGTCGGGGTCCTGCCACTCGTAGCCCGTCAGCCCGGTCGAGACCAGGACGACCGCGTCGGCCACCTCCGGATGGTCGAGCGCGAAGTCGACCGCGACCTGCCCGCCGACGGAGCACCCGACGACCGCGCATCGCCCGATCCCGAGCTCCTCGAGGAGGAGCGACAGGTCCCGGACGTCCGAGTACGGCGTGATCGGCATGTCGGACCGCCCGTACCCGCGCAGGTCGTACCGGACGACGTCGTGATGCTCCGCGAAAACCTCGAACTGCGCGTCCCAGATCCTGAGGTCCCACAGCCCCGGGTGGACCAGCACGACGGGGAACCCCTCGCCGGCCCGTTCGTAATAGAGGCCGCCGTCCTCGAACGATGCGTGTCCCGAACGCACGTCCATCAGTCGGTGAAGTGCGGCGCGAGCTTCTGGAACGTCTCCTCGAGCAGCTGTGGCAGCACGCGGGTCTGACCCACCACCGGCATGAAGTTCGTGTCGCCGCTCCAGCGAGGGACGACGTGCCAATGCAGATGCTCGGGGATCCCGGCGCCGGCGATGCGCCCGAGGTTCAGTCCGATGTTGAAGCCGTGCGGTTGCGCCTGCTCGCGCAGCGCCCGAACGCTCCGTTGAAGCAGGGACGAGAGCGCAGCGTTCTCCTCCGCGGTGAGGTCCTCGAGCTCGCCGGTGTGCCGGACCGGCAGGACGAGGAGGTGGCCCGGATTGTACGGATACTTCGCGAGCGTCACCCACGCCAGCTCGTCCCGGTACAGGACGCGGCGCTCCGAGGGCTCCTCGACCCCCTCGAGCACGTCGCAGAGCACGCAGCCCTCGGGCACCGTGTCCTTGGCGGACTCGATGTACTCCATCCGCCACGGCGACCAGAGTCGCTCCACCGGCTACCCCTCGAACGTGGAGGGCTCGAGCGAGCGCGTCGCCGCCTCGTGGGCGAGCGCCGTGGTGAATGCGTCGACGGGGACGTCCTTCGTCTCGACCCCGTCGCGGCGCCGCACGGTCAGTCGCCCCGACTCGATCTCCTTGTCGCCGACGACCAACGTGTACGGCACCTTCATGAGCTGCGCCCCCCGCACCTTCTTGCCGACGGTCTCGGCGCTCTCGTCCACGAACGGCCGCAGGCCCGCGGCGCGGAACCCCTCGGCGAGTTCGCCGGCGTACCCCAGGTGACGGTCGGCGACCGGGGCGATCCGGATCTGCTCGGGCGCGAGCCACAGGGGGAACGCACCCGCGTAGTGCTCGATCAGGACGGCGCTGAAACGCTCGAGCGTCCCGAGGATCGCGCGGTGGATCATCACCGGCCGGTGCCGCTGGTTGTCCTCGCCGACGTACTCCATCTCGAACCGCTCGGGGAGCGCGAAATCGCACTGGACGGTCGTGAGCTGCCACAGCCGTCCGATCGCGTCGCGGAAGTGGAAATCCACCTTGGGTCCGTAGAAGGCCCCCTCGCCCTCCGCGTCCGTGTACTCCAGGCCGCTCTTGTCCAGAGCGTTGCGCAGCGCCTCGGTCGCACGCTCCGCCATCTCGGCATCGACGATCGACTGGCCCGGCAGCGTCGACAGGTTGATCACGGGATCGGTGAACCCGAACGTGCCGAGGATCTCGAGCGTCAGTTCGAAGACACCGAGCACCTCGTCGATCAGCTGTTCCTGCGTGCAGATGATGTGCGAGTCGTCCTGGGTCCCGCCGCGGATCCGCAGCAGTCCGTGCAGCGCGCCGATCTGCTCGTGTCGGTAGATCGTGCCGAGCTCCGCCAGGCGCATCGGGAGATCCCGGTACGAGCGCGTCCTGGACTTGTAGATCAGGACGTGGAAGGGGCAGTTCATCGGCTTCACGTAGTAGTCGCCCTGGTCGTCGCGCATCGGGGGGTACATATTCTCCGCGAACTTCGCGAGGTGGCCGGAGGTCTGCCACAGGACCGAGCGAGCGATGTGCGGGGTCACGACGAGGTCGTAGGCGCGGTCCAGGTGCAGGTCGCGGACGTAGTCCTCGAGCAGCTTCCGGAACAGGCCGCCACGCTGGTGCCATACCCAGAGCCCGGGACCGAGCTCCTCGGGGCTCGAGAAGAGGTCGAGCTCGCGGCCGAGCCGCCGGTGATCCCGCCGCTCCGCCTCCTCGAGCCGGACGAGGTACGCGTCGAGATCCTCCTGCGTCGCCCACGCGGTCCCGTAGATCCGCTGGAGCATCGGGCGCCCCTCGTCGCCGCGCCAGTACGCGCCGGCGAGCTTCATCAGTTTGAACGCACCGAGCCTGCCGGTGGAGGGGACGTGCGGCCCGAGGCACAGGTCCGACCAGTCGCCGTTGCGATAGACGCTCACGGTGCCGCCCGCGCCGACCTCGCCCTCCTCCTCACCGATCGACCCGACGATCTCGCGCTTGAAGGGCTGGTCGGCGAAGCGCTCGAGCGCCTCGTCCCGTGCGATCTCCTCGCGAACGAACGGTTGGTCGGCCTCCACGATCTGCGCCATGCGGGCCTCGATCGCCGACAGGTCCTCCGGCCCGAGCGACCGCGGGAGATCGAAGTCGTAGTAGAACCCGTCCTCGACCGCGGGACCGATCGCGTAGGCGGTCCCGGGGAACAGGTCGCACACCGCCTGCGCCATGACGTGCGACGTCGAGTGCCGGAGCACGTGGAGTCCCTCCTCGTCGGCGGGCAGGACCGGCTCCACCTCCGCGTCGGCGGCGGGAACGAAGGACAGGTCCACGGCGACGCCATCCACGCGCGCGGCGATCGCCGGCGGATCCAGGACGGAGCCGACCGGCTCCCCCTCGGGGAGCTCTACCTCACGACCGTACAGGAGGATCCGCGGCATGGAGCCGTCATGATATCCGGCACGCCTCGCCGGACACGCCGGGGCGGTCGAACTACTCGTAGCTGATGGCCTGGAGCACGTTCAGCTTCGCGGCACGGCGCGCCGGGATCACCGCCGCCAGCACGCCCATGACCCCGGCGATCACCAGGTACACGACGAGCTGCGTGCCGGGGATCGCCAGCTCCGACAGGCCCTCGTCGACGAGCGCGCGCTGCAGCGCCCAGCCGAACAGGACCCCGATCGCGATCCCGAGGAGGGCGCCGAACACCGCGATGATCACCGATTCCCAGCGGATCATCGAACGGACCTGCCGCCGGGTCATGCCGACGGCTCGCAACAGCCCGAGCTCGCGGGTCCGCTCGTAGATCGACAGACCGAGCGTGTTCACGATGCCGAACACCGCGATCAGGATCGCGAGCGCGAGGAGCGCCGTCACCAGCCCGAGCAGCTGGTCGATGAAGCCCGCTTGTTTCTCTCGGAACGAGGCCTGATCCTGGACCTCGACGTTCGGGTAGTCGGTCACCGCCCCCTCCACGGCCCCCTGGAGGGCCGCCGGCGTCACGCCGCCCGCGCCCCTCACGAGGACGAACGCGTCCAGCTGCTCCGTGAAGACCTGCTCGTACGTCGACACCGAGACCACCCACTCGCCGAGCAGCCGATCGTCCGCCAGGATGCCGCCGACGACGAACTCCCGGTCGCCCCCGGCCGGGAACGAGAGCGTGACCGGATCGCCGACGCCGAGCCCTTGGCCCTCGGCGACGTCGCGGTGGACGAGAACGCTCCCCTGTCCGAGGGACTCGAGGCGTCCGGCGTCCAGCTCGACGAGTGCAACGTCGTCGATCGTCTGCGGGTCCACGCCGGACATGAAGGCCGCCCGACCATCGAAGCGGAAGCCGCTCTGCCGGACCTCGGACACGGCCTCGACCTCGGGCACCGCCCGGACGAGGTCGGCGACCTCGGGGCTGAACGGGGTGAACGTCGTGGTCGTGAGGGTGAGGTCCGCCTTGAGGGTCTCCTCGAGCGCCGCGTTGAACGACGCCTTCAGCGACGAGGCGAGGATCGCGACCATCGCGACGAGCCCGAGGCCGATCATCAGCGCCGACGCGGTCGACGCCGTCCGTCGAGGGTTCCGCATCGCGTTCTCGCGCCCCAACTTGCCCGGGACCCCGAGGCGCGCCACCGGCACGCCGATCGCGCGGGCGAACGGCCGCGCGAACAGCGGTGCCAGGACCGCGATCCCGAGGAACGTGAGCACCGTGCCGGCCCCGATGGTCGCCGCGGCGTTCGATCCGCCGCCGAACAGGCCCACGGCGAGCATCGCGCCGCCCAGCACCGTGACGACGATGCCGAGCACCAGGCGCCGCCGGAGCGGGCGACCCGTCGCCGGAGGGCTGTCCTGCAGCGCCTGGACCGGCGCGACCTTCGACGCTCGTCGGGCCGGCAGGATCGCGGACGCGACCGTCACGACCGTGCCGACCACGAAGGACGCGACGACCGTTCGCGGCAGGATCTGCGTGGAGGTGCTCGGCAGGTCGATGCCGAACACCGACAGGAGCGCCTGCAACCCGATCGCGATCAGGACGCCGGCCGCCAGCCCGACGGCGGAGGCGATCAGGCCGATCACCGCGGCCTCGCCCAGCACGGAGGCGAGCACCTGGGTCCGGCTGGCGCCGAGCGCACGCAACAGCCCCAGCTCGCGTGTGCGCTGTGCCGTGATGATCGCGAAGGTGTTGAAGATGATGAACGACCCGACGAACAGCGAGATCAGCGCGAAGATCAGGAGCGCCGTCTTGAAGAACCCGAGCCCCTCGCTCAGCGCCTGCGCGTTCTCGTTGGCGACGGTGGTCGCGGTGACCGCCTCCAGGCCGTCGGGCAGCACCTGCTGCACCCGGGCGCGGAGCTCGCTGACCGGGGCGTCCTCCTCGCCGATCACGTTGATCGCGTCGAAGACCCCCACCTTGCCGAACACCTGCTGCGCCGTGGGCAGGTCGAAGAGCGCGAGCGTTGCGCCGGCGAGGTTGTCGGCGTCGCCGAAGCCCACGATCGCGCTGATCGTGAACTCGCGCGCCGGTCCCTCGAACAGGACCTCGATCTGCTGTCCGATCCCCAGGCCGTGATCCTCCGCAGTCCCCGCATCGACGGCCACCTCGTCGGATCCCCGCGGCGCTTCTCCCTCTCGGATGTCGACGACCGTCGAGTCTGGGTCCCAGCTGAAGCCCAGGGTCGGCGGCCCGAACCCGCCGATCGCCTCGTCGGTGGCCGGATCGACGAACTGCGCGTAGCCCGCGACCTCCCCGTGCGCCGCGGCCACGCCCTCCACGGCCACGACGTCGTCGAGCACCGACTGCTGGATGGGCTCGCGGCCCTCGGTCCCCCCGCCCCCGGGCCCGGCGGCCGTCGCGGCGAAGGCGGACTCGGACCGCACGATGACGTCCGTGTTCGCGACCGCCGTCTGGAACACCTCATCGAAGGCCGCGCTCATCGTGTCGGTGAGCACGTACGTCCCCGCGACGAAGCCGACTCCGAGCACGACCGAGAGGGTGGTCAGCGCGAGCCGGACTCTCTTGGCCAGCAGACTCTTCCAGGTCGCCCGCCACACCGTCAGCTCTCGAGCTTCTTGAGCTCATCCAGTACGCGATCGGTGGTGGGTTCCGACATCTCGTCGACGATCCGGCCGTCCGCGAGGAACACGATCCGGTCCGCGTGGCTGGCCGCGCTGGCATCGTGGGTCACCATGACGATCGTCTGCCCGTGCTCGTCCACCGCGCTGCGCAGGAACGCGAGCAGCTCGGCGCCGGAGCGCGAGTCCAGGTTGCCCGTCGGCTCATCGGCGTAGACGATCTCGGGACGGCTGAGCAGCGCGCGGGCGCCGGCGACCCGCTGCTGCTGACCGCCCGAGAGCTGGCTCGGACGGTGGTGCAGCCGGTCGCCCAGCCCGACGGCCTCGATCACCTGGTCGAACCACGTCGGGTCGGCCCGCTCGCCCGCGATGTCGATCGGCAGGGTGATGTTCTCGGCGGCCGTGAGGGTGGGGACCAGGTTGAACGTCTGGAAGACGAAGCCGACCTTCTCACGCCGCAGTAGCGTGAGCTCGCGCTCGGATAGTGTCGTGAGATCGACGTCGCCGATCAGCACGCGACCCCCGGTGGGCGTGTCGAGCCCGGCCATGCAGTGCAACAGGGTGGACTTGCCCGAGCCCGAAGGCCCCATGATCACGGTGAACCGTCCGGCCTCGAAGGCGATCGAGAGGTCATCGAGGGCCCGCACCGCGGCGTCGCCCTCCCCGTAGATCTTCGTGAGCCCCTCGGCGCGCGCGGCTGCCGTCGTGGTCGCGGTCGGCTGCATCTCGCCAGCGCTCATCCCGATCCCCCTCGTCTCGCGTCGGAACGCATCCGACAGATGCTACGCGAGGGGGCAACCTCGGGATGCCTCGCGGGGCGGGGCGGCGTCGCTGCAGGGCAGGTGTCGGCTAGGACTGCGCCCGCTCGAGCAACGCCCGCAGGTCGTCCTCGTACGTCGCGCCCCTGATCGGCTCCGCTGCCACCTCCGCCTCGGGGGCCGGGTCCACGTCGGCAGCCGGCTCGGGCGCGGGCTCGGCGAACGGCTCGGACTCGGCGGACGGCTCGGGCGCGGGCTCGGCGGACGGCTCGGGCGCCGGCGCCTCGGCGGCGGGCTCAGGCGTTCCCTTCGCGCCGCCGGAGATCATCTCGGCCGCGAGCAGGGTCGCCGTGCCGAGCGCGATGAGCTCCTCGAGCTCCCCCGCGCGCTGACGCACGCGCGCGAGCTCGGCCTCGGCCTCGGCCAAGCCCGCCACGATCTCGGACCTGCTCGACATCAGGCTCTGCCTCAGTCGGTCGGACACCGCAACCTCCTCGACAACGGTGCGCGCTCCGGGCAGGGTCGCGCTTGTACACCATCGGCGCGCGAGCCGCTCGGGTGTAGGGTGATTTCCGATCCGTCCGCGGTCCAGCCCCATCGGGCCATCGGCGGTGGGTTCTCCTCGGTGCACGCTCTCCCCGCGTCCCGGCTGTGGCTCGGCCGCGCCCGCGGGTGCGAGCCGGCCAGGACGGGGCTGGGTGTCGGAACAACCGGATCGAACCCGCAGCTTCCGAACCCCGTCGCGCGGCCGTCGCGACTTCGCGATCGCGACGAGATGGACGACACTCACAGGGGTCAGGGGGTCACCGTCACGGCCACCGGCAGGTGGTCCGACGCGCGGGCCGTCCCGACGACGAAGTCACCGAGCTCCAGGTCGGGTGTGGCGAAGACCCAGTCGGAGCGCTGACAGGGCTCGGCGGGATCCGTCAAGGTCGAGAGGCACCGTGCTCCGATCGCATCCTGGACGCTCACGAGACCGGCGTCCTCGAAGCGGCTCACGTCGTCGGCGTCCGCCGGCATGTTCATGTCTCCGGCGACCACCGCCGGCGCGACCCCGTCCCAAACCGCAAGCACGCGCTCGATCTGCCGAGCTCGGGTCCCCTCGTCCCCTCCCTGGAGGTGGACACCGATCACGAGCAGGTCGCCGGCCCCCGCCCGCACGGTGGCGGCCACGTAGCTTCGTTGCTGCAGTTCTTCCCCGGTTGGCAGGGGACCGCCCTCGACGTCGACGATCGGCAACCGCGAGAGGATCGAGTTCCCGAGCTGGTGGTCGGCCGCGGGCTCGTAGACGTACGGCATGCCGAGTCGGTGAGACAGCCACTCGATGGCATCGAACGTCCCGAAGATCGGCCAACCGCGTCCCACCTCCTGCAGGACGACGACGTCCGGACGCAAGCGCTCGATCGCACGCGCGGTCGACTCCGGGTCCATCTGACCGTCGAGATCCCTCGCCCCGTGGATGTTGTACGTCACGACCCTGACCGGTCCGTCATGCGGCGCCCCCACGGTGTCGGGCGAAGGGAACACGACCGGGACAGCCGCCGAGAAGACCGCTGGAACGGCTAGGGCGGCGATCGCGACCGCGAGCCCGTGCTCGAACGCCCTCCCGGAGGGCGAGGCACGGCGAGCGATCGCACCGGCGCCGACTATCGCGACGCTGGCCGCGAGGACGACGGCCACCGGGATCCCGAAGCGGTACCTCGACGGGGGTTGGGCCAGCAACACCAGGACGGCGAACGTGAACGCGCCGGCGGCGAACCAGCCGTACGTCGTCGGCAAGGAACCGCGCCGCATCGAGGGGCCGCCGACGAGCGCCCGACGCAGGAGCACAACGACGGTGCACTGCAACGCGACCACGAGCAGTGTTGTCCACGCACCAGAGACCTGCGTGACTGCCGCCGCGCCGAGCGTCCCGGCGACGGCGAGCGGCACGACGGCTGTGGATCCGGCCGGGCGGCGGCTCGCGAGCGCCACAGCGGCTACGTCCCCGACGACCACGATCGCGGTGGCGCTCTCGAGCGACAGGCCGGCCTGCGCGGCGAGAGCTGCAGGGTTCTGCACGAGCAGCAGCTGGAGGGCGAAGAACGGGCCGAACAGGGACAGCGGCCAGGACTCCCGCTGCTGCGCGGTGACCCCGTCGGAGGGCACGACGGCCGCCGCGGCGAGCCCGACCCCGCCGAGGACCAGGGTCACGAGGAGCGGCCAGATGCCGTCGCGCCACATCAAATCCCAGGTCGAAGACGCGCCATGGATCGCCGTCTCCACCGCCAGGCCGACTAGGACGCCCCCCAGGACCGCCTCGTCTCCCGCGAGCCCTCGAACGGCGTGGACGAGCACGGGCGTCGCCGCGAGCCCGAGCGCGAGCCCGAGCGCGCCGAGCCAGATCGGGATCGGGTGGACGAGCTGGATCGCGACGCGAGCGCACACCAGGACGGCCATGGCACCGAACGGGGACAGCGCCGGCCGGCCGCGGAGGACGGCGACCGCCGCGAAGGTGAAGATTGCGAAGACGGCGACGCCGCCCGCCACGTAGCCTCGGATCCCCCCCATGTCCTCCGCGAGCGCGTGCGCGAGGGGCATCGCCACCCGGACGAGCTGGCCGAGCAACACGACCATGAGCGCCGTCAACAGGACCGCCCGTCCATCGCTCCGTGCGACGTGTGCGAGCAGCGAGAAGCCGGTCGGATACCCCGATCGGCCCGGGATCCGCATGCGCTCTGAGTACCCAGCCATCCTCGAACCGGAACGACACTACGCGACACTGCGCGCGGGTCTACTCGTTCAGGCGATGTGGGGCGCGGTACGTCTGCGGGATCCGGTTCGACCCGGGATGACCTCGCAGGAAGTCAGGGCATCCTCGGTCACTCCGGCTCCCGGCCCACGCTCTCGATCAGGGTCGGACCGATCGGACCGTTGACCAGTGGTGATCTGGTGGGCGCGGCAGGTTTTGAACCTGCGACCTCTTGCGTGTGAAGCAAGCGCTCTCCCGCTGAGCTACGCGCCCGCGCGGACCAGGGTAGCACCCGTGGGACGGACCCCAGATAGGCGACGGCGGCGCGTGCCCGCGTCGCGCCGCCGTCTCGCCGAGCTTTGCAGCTCGGACGCCTGTCAGTGTCGCACCTGCAAGTCACATGTGCAAGATTGCACTTGCGCGCAACCCCCTGGAGCTGACACCGCTCCGAGTGTCGTCCCCCAGACGCGGGGGGTAGGGTGCCTCGCGTGTCCGCGCTGGGATCGACGTGAACGGAAGGGCCGTGCGCAGGTGGTGGCTCTGGGTGGGCATCGCCGCGGTCGCCGGCCTCATCGTCGCGGGCATCAGGATCGTTTCCACCCGTGACGCCGGCCGCGACGAGCGCGCCGCCCCTACCCCGGGCGCGACGACCGTCTCGCCATCCTCGCCGTCCCCAGGCCCGATCGAGCCGCTGGCGGTCGAGCTCGGTCGCGTCGTCGGCCGCCGTGTCGAGGGCCGCCTGCCGCGGGCGACCCTGCGGACGGCCGCCGAGGGCGTTCGCGAGGTGATCGCCGGGATGTACACCGCCGGCTTCGTCGACGCGGCTCGGGCCGCCGATGACACCGTGCCCCCGCTGCTCGGATCCTTCGCGCCGGCGGCCCGTGTGGCGGCGCGCGACGACCTCGCCGCGCTCACGCTCGGCCGAACCGCCGACCGTCTCGAGGACGTGCGCCCGGACGAGGCGTCGCTCGACGTCCGTGTCATCGGAGATCGCGCGAGCCGGCCGGTGGTGGCGCTCGCGACGATGCGCTTCCGCGCCACCGGCCTCGCGGCCGGCGCCGAGATCCCGATCCGGCACGACGGCGCGTACGTGCTGCGCCGCTCGGACTCGGGATGGCGGATCACCGGCTACGACGTGACGAGCCGGGTGCCCGCGCCCGGCGAGGTCGACGAGGCGGTCCGGCGGGCGCGTGTCGACGTGCCGCTCCCCTCCGCCCGCCCGATGTTCGTGCTCGTGATCGGCAGCGACGCTCGACCCGGCGCGAACCCCGCTCGGGCACTCGCGGACTCGATCCACATCGTCGGGGTGAACCCGAGGCGTGGCCGCGCCTCGATCTTGGGCATCCCACGCGACTCCTTCGTCCAGATCCCAGGTCGAGGCGGCGACAAGATCAACGCCTCGTTGCGCGGCGGTCCGGAATTGGTCGTGGACACGGTCGAGCGCCTCGCCGGCGTCCGGATCGACGCGTACGTGCTCACCGGGTTCGCGGGGTTCGAGCGCATCGTGGACACCGTCGGGCAGATCGAGATCGACATCCCGTACGCGATGAACGATCCGTACTCGCACGCTCGCTTCCGGGCCGGTCGGACGCGCCTCAACGCGCACAACGCGCTCGCCTTCTCGCGCAACCGTCACGACGCCCGCGGGGGTGACTTCGGCCGTTCGCTGAACCAGGGCCGGCTGCTGATCGCGTTCCTCGCGGAGCTGCGCGAGGACCTGCGGCGCGGTGACCTGGACATGCTGCCGTGGCTCCTGGCCGGCGCGCGGTACACGCTGACGGACCTCGACCTGGGCCAGATGGCGGATCTCGCGCTCTCGGCCTCCTCGATCGCACCCGGCGACGTCCGCAACCGCGTGGTGCCGGGCCGCACGGCCACCATCGGTGGTCGCAGCGTGGTCCTGCTGGCTCCCGAAGCGCGCGACATGTTCCGCGACCTCGCGCGCGACGCCGACCTGCGCCGCTGAGACGCGCGCCCGTCCCCTCAGCGGGCCTCGAGGTCGGCGATGAGCTGGACCCGCATCCCCGCGAGGGCGTCCCAGTGGCTGACCGTGCGCTCGTACGCGATGCCGGCACGGTACAGGAGTCGCGAGAAGAACAGGTAGTCGGGCTTCGTCTCGAACAGGTCGAGCGCCGTGACGCGGAACCCGGTCATCGCGGCCATCCGCTCGATCGTCCTGCGGTCGTTGACCCGGTACCTCGTCGGGAACGTGTCCGCTGCCTCGCGTCCGCGCTGTGCGTTGTACCAGCGGTGGAAGGCGTCCGGGGTCACCATCGCCGCCAGGGCGACGTAGTGCCAGCGGTTCGGTGTGTGGACGAGCAGGTGCGCTCCCGTTGCCAGCACCCGGCGGAGCTCTCCCAGTACGTGCACGGGTCGGTCGAGGTGCTCGAACACGTACTTCGAGTAGGCCAGATCGAACGTCCCGTCGTGGAACGGCAGGGCCGCGAGGTCCGAGACCACGGCATCGGTCAGGTTTGCGTTCCGCGCGATCGCGGGGTTCAGATCGGCACCGACGACCCGCCGAGCGATCCTCGCGTAGTCGTACGGGTAGCGGACGCCGCGCCCGGCGCCGGCGTCGAGCACCGTCATCCCCTCGCGCAGGTACCGACGAACGACCCGATCGAACCGGGCATGCTCGTCCTCGTAGTCGGGGTAGTAGCGGCGGTCGAGATCGCCCACGTTCGCCACTGGGCGACCCTACACCGCCTGGGCACCCGATCCAGGCCAGAACATCCCCACTCCATGTCGCCGGACGTGCCGTCGTCTTTCCCAACCGCGCTGCCTCCGCGTCGTGGTGGACCCCTACGGCTGGGCCGGCGAGGCACCGGCCGTGCCGATCTCGGTCGACTAGGATGCGCGTGCCTGCGCGACCGGGGAACCACCGATGGGATCAGACGACGACGAGCGGACCAAGGGCGAACGCTCCGGCGCCAGGGCGTTCCTCTTCGACGCCGACGGTACCGATCGGCAGGTGGACCCGGGGAACCTCGCGGAGCCGACGCTCGACGACCGGCAGCTCCTGTGGGTCGACGCGGACGCGCGGGACGAGCACCTCCATGAGATCGCCGCCGCCCTCGAGATCGACGAGGGCACCCTGGAGCGCCTGGGCGCGCCCCCCGCTCGTCCGAGCCTCGAGGATCTCGAGGGGTACTTCCACCTCAACTGCCGGTTCCTCGGGGACGATCCCGAGCACGACCGGCCGATGGACATCCACTGCGTTGTTGGACGCAACTGGGTGTTCACCACGCATCGCGACGACATCGACCTGATCGAGGCCTTCCTCGAGCCGATCAAGGGCGAGACCGAGCTCGGACGCGTCGAGGGACCGGTGTTCCTCGCGCTCCTCCTGGACTGGATCGTCTCGGGCTATTACCGCGCGATCGACCAGGTCGAGGGGCGACTGGACGAGATCGACGAGTCCCTGATCCTGCGCGGCGTCCAAGCGGATGCCGAGGAGGGACTGCTCGGCCGCCTCGTGGGGATCCGCCGGGATGTCACGGTGCTCCGACGGTCGCTCGCCGCCCACCGCGAGATGCTCGCGACGCTCGCACAGCCCGAGTTCGACAAGGTGTCGGGAACGGGCTCGGCCGAGCGCTTCCAGCTGCTGTCGGAGCGCCTGGACAAGGCGCTGATCGAGATCGAGAACGCGCGGCTCATGGTGATGGGATCGTTCGACGTCCTCATGACGAGGACCGCGCAACGCACCAACGACGTGATGAAGATCCTGACGGTGATCAACGCGGTCCTGCTCCCCTCGCTCGTCGCTGCCGCGATCCTCGGGATGAACTTCCGTCAGTCGTTCTTCGAGCGCCGGGAGCTGTTCTGGGTGGTGATCGTCGCGATGGTCGCGCTCGGCGCGGCGATCCTCGCCTTCGCCCGCCGCAAGCGCTGGATCTGACCACGCGCTGACGTCGCCGTCTCGGGGTGTTCCCGTCGGTCCCGCGCCGCGGTCCACCCTCCCGTCACGATGCGGTCGATGTCGACATGCGGGCGAACCGGCTCAAGGGACCCGTCGCCGAGGTCGAGACCTTGGGGGACGGGATGCCGAGGACGGGGAGACGATGATGCTGCTGTTCGCTGGACTGGCCTGGCTCGCGGTGGCGTTCGTCGCCGCTCGCGCGGTTGGACCGATGCTCCGGGGCGCCGGCGAGCGCTCGACCCGCTCGACGGCGTCCTGAGAGCGGCCGCTCGGCCTACTGTCGCCGCCGCAGCCAGCGCGCCGCGCCCGAGGACCCGAGCAGGAGCACGAGCCCCGGCGGCACGACGAGGACGATCCCGCTCCCGGCCTCCCCCCTCGTGTCCGTGGGGGCGGTCGTCGACGGGTCGGTCTGGGTCGGTGACTCGGTCGGGGAGTCGGTTCCGCTCGGTGACGGCGAGGGCGGCTCCGTCGGCGTCTCGGTCAGAGTCGGTGACTCCGTCGGCGTCTCGGTCTGGGTGGGCGACTCCGTCGGCGTCTCGGTTCCGCTCGGTGAGGGCGAGGGCGACTCCGTCGGAGTCGGCGAGGGCCCGTCGGTCGGGCTCGGAGACGGGGCCTCGGTGGGCGAGACCGAGGGCGTCTCGCTTGGGCTGGTCGAGGGCGTCCCGCTTGGGCTGGTCGAGGGCGTCTCGCTTGGGCTGGTCGAGGGCG
>DASTPT010000114.1:0-19029 GCA_035762085.1 Actinomycetota bacterium
ACCCAAACCTGGCCCGGACGGCCCGCCGGCTAGGCGAGTCGCGACCGGGCCGGCTCGGGCGTGTGAAGGACGCGGGTGAGCGGCCTTGGGAGCCACCAGTTCCAGTCGCCGAGGAGCCGCATCGTCGCCGGCACGAGCACGAGCCGGACGATCGTGGCGTCCACCAGGATCGCGACCGAGAGGCCAACGCCGAATGCCTTGATCGACGGCGCCCCGGCGAGAGCGAAGGCGCCGAAGACGGCGACCATAATCAGGGCTGCGGCGGTGATCGTCCGCGCGCTCGCCGCCAGGCCCTCGGCGACGGCCTGCTCGTTCGGGGCTCCGGCGAGGTAGCGCTCCCGAATCCGAGTCAGCAGGAACACCTCGTAGTCCATGGAGAGCCCGAAGGTGATGGCGAGCACGACGGCAGGGACGAAGGGGTCGAGGTAACCGGGCGAGGTGTAGCCGGTCCAATCGAGCCAACCCCACTGGAAGACGACAACGAGGACTCCGAAGGCCGCGCCCACGCTGAACGCGTTCATGAACACCGCCTTGAGCGGCAGGAGCACGCTCCGCAGCAGGACGAGCAGGATCAGGTAGGAGGCGGCGAGGACGAACAGGAGGATCTTCCACAGGTTCCCGGTGACGGCGCTGCTGGCGTCGACGACCGAGGCGGTCATCCCGCCGACGACGGCCTCGGTTCGGTGCCGGGAGGCGATCGCCGTCGCCGTGTCGGCGGTCCGCCGGTAGACGGCCTGCGCCTCACGCGACTCGGGATCGGCGGCGAGGACGACCTCGACCAGGTAGCGCGAGCCGTCGGTCGAGGCGAGGCCGCTCGCGGATCGGATACCGGGGAGCCGGGCGGCCGCGGCGGCGATCTCAGCGGCAGCCTGCTGGTCGTCGGTGAAGATCTGGATCGGACCCGTGAAGCCGGTCAGCTCGCCGGCGCGCTCGGTCGCCTGCCGAACCTCCGAGCCGGCGGGAAGCTGATCCAGCCCGTGGCTCTCGGTTCGCAGCGAGAAGGCGGGGACGGCGATCGTCGCCAGCAGGGCGACACCGGCGGCGAGCGCGAGCCCGGGACGGCGCATGACGCGGCGTGTCCACGCCGGCCAGAAGCGGCCGCTCTCGCCGGCGGAGGCGTGCGCGAAGGGGACCGTGAACCGGTCTACGCGTCTGCCGGCGAACGCCAGCATTGCCGGCAAGAGCGTGGTCGCCGTCAGCACTGCGACCGCGACGACGATGATCGCTCCGGCGGCCATCGAGCGGATGGCGTTGACGTCGACCAGGAAGAGCCCGGCGAGGGAAACGACCACGGTGCCGCCGCTGAAGACGACCGCGGTGCCGGCGCTGGCGAGCGCCCTGCGCAGCGCCTCGTCGGTCTCCTGTCCCGCGTGCAGCTCGCGGCGGAAGCGGCTGACGACGAAGAGCGAGTAGTCGATCGCGACCCCGATCCCGATCATCGAGGCCACGTTTGGAGCGAAGATCGACATCGGCACAAGCCCGGCCAGCCAGTAGACGAGCGCCCCGGTCACTGCCACCGCCACGAAGCCGACCGCCAGCGGGGCGAGCGCGGCGACGAGCGTGCCGAAAGCAGCGAGCAGGACGACGAGCGCGAGTGGCAGCCCGATCCCCTCGGCTCGGGCAAGCTGAGCCTTGGAGACGGCGTCGAGCTCCGACCACAGCGCCGGCTCTCCGATCACGCGGACCGCCGTCGCGTTCGCATCCGCCACGAGGGCCTCGCGCAGCGCCGTTCCGCGGGCGGTCGCCTCGTCCTCGTCACCGACATAGAGGAGGGGCAGCACGGCAGCGGAGCCGCTCTCGAACCGCTGCGCGGACCCCGCGACCCGAACGTCGGAGAACCTCGAGAGAGCGGCGCGTGTGCGTTCGAGCGCGGCGTCGGCCCGCCCCGCGCTTGACGCTTCGACGAGGACGGCGAGCTGGACGCCGTCCCTCCCTGGAAACCGCTCGAGCAGAGTCGCTGCGGTCGCCGACTGGCTGCCCGGAACATCCCAGCCGCCGCTCGACAGCCGGTCGAACTGGTGCGCCGCGAACCAGCCGCAGCCTAGGAGCACCGCCGCCCACACCGCCACGACGAGCCGCCGCCGCCGGCGGGTGAAATCGGCCAGGCCAGCCAGATACCGCTCCATCGATCCCTCGGCAACTCGACGATTCGGGCGTGCGTCCGGGCGGCGAACATCGCGGCGAGCTCGCGCTCGGCCCTGCTCGAAATTGCTGCCGCTCGGCAGCTGGCCGGGTCGGGCGAACCTGGATCCCGAGCCGATCGCGCCTCCCGGGCTTAGCGAGCGCTCATGGTCGGACAGTGCAGGCATGGTCCGTGTACTGATCAGCCCGATAGAGCATCACGGCCATCATCGCCGGCAGCATGAGGAGCATCTGGAGTGGGACGACCAAGTGGCCCGCCAAGGCGCCGAGCCAGAACAACGCCAGCAGCGCGAGAGTCGGAACGAGCATCGCGGTTGCCATCTCGCAGCAGCGTCTCCAGGTATGCCCGCGGTAGCGCATCAAGGCCAGCATCGGCAGGGTCATGCCGGACGCCATCGTGAGCGCCGCGAGCTCCGTCTGGTCATACCACGTAAACGTCGTTGCGAGAACGACCATCCCGAGCATCATCGCGACGGTCATCCCGAACGTGTGGCACAGGAACCTCCCCATGCGTCGCCAGCGAGATGTCACCGAGAGCGCGTCGCCGCCGACGAAGACGCCGACGAGGAATACCCCGAGCACGATGGGGACGACCCAGGAGAGCAGCGTTGGCGTCATCCAGACCCAGTCCGAGGTGCTCATCGCCTGCATGTCATGCTCGTGCATCTCGTTCCTCCTTTCCGCTCGGATCGGTGCTCGCGGCTCCGGACGCGCATGGGTCGGCGCTAGATGCCCCTCTTGAGGACGGTCTACGTGGTCGCCACCGGCTCCGTCCGCTCTTCGTGTTGGGCGGCCATCTGCTCGCAGTGCTCGTGCGTCTCGTGACGCATCGCCTCGGGATCCATGGCCTCCTGGCCCGCCATCTCGCTGTCTCGTGCGAACTGCGCCATCATCTGCTTGCAGTGATCGCGCATCTTCTGAACCATTCGGCGCTTCACCACCGGCCGCAGTGCGACCATGGCGGCGAGGGCGGCGAGGGCGGCGACTCCGGCGATTGCCCTCTTCATCGCTAACTCCCTTCTTCTTGTCGAGCCGCCGTCAACAGGTCCTCGTCTCAGGCATCGTTTGGCTCGGCAGCCTCGTTGACCAGGACGGCACGCCGCTCGCGGTAGTCCTCGACCGAGATGGCGCCTTCCGCGAAGCGACGCTCAAGGATTTCTAAGGCGTTTTGCGTATCGACGCGCTCTTGCGCAGGCGCCGACGAGCCCCGCACGGCGCCTCGGATCAACCAGGCGATGCCGAGGATGATCGCGCCCCAGAAGAGCACCATCGCGACCATCATCAAGGCCATCCAGCCCCAGCCGACGTCACCGTGCATGTCCCACGTTTGAGCCAGGGGAAGTGTCTGTGCGAGGTTCATGCTCGCCTCCTAGGCGTGACGGCCGCGCAGGCGATGGCCAACACGATGGAAATGCGGGCGGGTCGAGATCCCGACGACCGTGTACATGGGGCAGAACCCGACGGCAGCTGTGGCCAGCATGATCCCGGCGAAGACGAAAAGGATGACGCCGCCGAGCGTCGTCGCACCAAGGATGAACGCCACCAACACGGCAGCCGGCGCGACGATGAAGGCCCGAAGCCCCCGATCCAACGCTCCCATATTCAGGGGCATGACAACCTCCTTCGTTCGTCATGTTTGTTACGAAGCTCAACGTTCCCACCGGGAACGTCGTTCTGACATCGGGGAACCCCTGTAACCGGGTTGCCCGAAACTACTGATGATCGAAATTGTGGCGGGCGCAGACGGGGAACCCGGGATGTACGGCGGGACAGGCGAGCCGCTTCCCGCGCTCGCTTCAGGCGGGCTGGTGGGCGGCGAGGGCCGTTCGCCTACACGGTCGTGCTCCTGAAGGGAACGCACACCAAGGTGAGTGGAACGCCGACGGGAGCCTGTTCCTCGGTACCGACGAGAACTCCAGCCCCTTCCGGCAGCCCACCACCATCACGTCGGGTCCGCTGAGCGGCAGAAGTTCGACGCCGGTGAGTTTTCCTTCACCAAGCAGGTGGCGAGCTTCCCCGGCGGGATGGTGAACGGACCGATGGTGTACGGCGGCTACGGGTGCCCGGACGACGCAGTGCCGGCGCCCCGGCCGTCGACCCCGGTGAGGAGAAGATCATCGTCTTCCAGCGGGGACCTGTCGGAGTCTCAAGCCATGCCGCTCACGAGGGGTGCTTCTTCTCCGAGAAGATCGCGGCCGGCCAGGCCGCCGGCTACGACGTCGTGATCATCGCCAACCACCACCTCGGCTCGAATGCGGGAGAGCTCCCTGACGCCTTCCTTTGCGAAGGCCAGGGGAACCCGGTCGCGGGAACCGCTGCCGGCCTTTCCGTGGGGCACCGGGTTTATGCACCTCGCCTTTGTGCCGACGCCGGACTACACCTTCCCCTACCCCGTGCCGGCGCCGAACGAGCCGAAGCCCGGAACGCTCGGTCCCGACATCGGGGGTTCAGTCCGAGTTCGACGGCTAGGGGCTGCGTCAGGGTCCTCGACGGTGGCTCCCTCACCGAGATCGACGAACTCTGCCTCGTCGAAAGGGGGGAAGTCTTAGCGGGCCGCTGGAATTGCCTCACACGCGACGGAAACCTCGGAACTCCACCTCCGGCTTGTGAGCGTGCACGACGAGGCCTCCGTGCTGTAGCTCGGCGAGCGATCGGAACGGGTGAGAGCGAAGTCCTTGACAGGTTTGGCGTGGAGCGGAAGGATGGCCCTTCCCGGCTGGGGAGGTGACTGTGGAGTTCACGAGTCGCGAGACGTGGACGCTCATCCACGGACTGGTGATCGGCACCTTCTTCCTGGTCGCCTTCGCCGGTGGTCTGGCCGGCCTCTGGAGCCTGCGCACCGAGTACGTCACAGAAGCCGGGGTCGTCGAGCGTGTGCGGCGGCTCAAGATCGGGACGACGACGATGGCGCTGGCCGCCTGGGCGACGGTGATCACGGGGACGTGGATCGTCTATCCCTGGTATCGGGAAGCGCTCGCGGGCGAGGACCTGTCTGGCTGTGAGGGCGCGAGCGTGCCGGGGGACGAGTGCTCGCCGCGCGACTTCCTCCTCTCCAACGCGTCAGGTACGACCGAGGAGTGGCACAAGTTCGGGATGGAGTGGAAAGAGCACATCGCCTGGATTTCCCCGATGCTCGCTACTTTGGCTGCCTTCCTCGTCTTCTACTACGGGGCGTCTCTCGCCCGCAACCGGACGGCGCGTCGGCTCGTGCTCGTGGTCTTCACCGCCGCCTTCGTGGCGGCTGCGATCGCCGGCCTGTTCGGTGCGCTGATCACGAAGACGGCGCCGATCACCTAGGAGCGTGATCCCCTGAGCCAGACGATGGATGTCACCGAACTGCACGAGATCGACCGGCCAACCGGACCGATTGCCGCAGCCGTCTTGGCCACCGGGATCGGCGCCTTCACACTCGGGCTCCTGACGACGCTGAGCGAGGCAAGCGAGGGCGTCCATGACTTCCTCGAGTTCAGCGACGACGTCGGGCCGTTGGCGGGGAAGACGATCCTCGCGGTCGCCGCCTACCTCGCCTCGTGGGCGATCCTGCACGTCGTCTGGAGGCGCGAGAATCGGGCGCTACGGCCGATCCTCATCGTTGCTGTCGTACTCGTCCTGCTGGGCGTCGTCGGAACCTTCCCCACCTTCTTCCAGGCATTCGCGCCCGAGTAATCGGCGGACCGCGTTTCCGCCTTCCCGGTCTAGCGCGCGTCGACGCCGCCAAGCGGTGGGGTAACCTTGTGCGGCAATCAACTTTCCTCTCCTCGTACTGCTCGGTGCCTGGAAAGAGAAGTTGATCCGAGAAGGGCTGCTAAACGCGGCCCTTCCTCGGTTGCCCGGGAGGACCCGGTGTAGCGGGTTGCGCCGCATCTTGCCCGCAGCGAGGCCGAGCAGCTAATCGCCGAGACGCGCTCCCTCGGGGAGCGCGCGCAAAGCTGGAACGCCGCCGTTACCTACGGGCTCCAGTTGTTCCTTCTTCGCCGCGACCAGGGACGCCGCGAGAGGTCGAGCCCCTCGTCCGTCACACGGCGGCTGAGTATCCGACGTATCCGATCTGGCGCTGCGTACTCCCCGGAGATCAGTCTGGGACCTATCTCACGCTTTCTCGAAATCCTGGCCTCGACGACATGCGACTTCGACGATGCGGCTGAGCAGTTCGAAGACGCCCTGGCGATGAGCGAGAGAATCGGTGCTCGACCCTGGCTCGCACGCACGCAAGGCGACTACGCGCAGATCTGCTCCGGCGCCGTGAGCGCGGGGATGCCCAGAAGGCCCACAGCTTGCTCGAGCGCCCGCACCGCCTATCGCGAACTCGGAATGGCTGCGGTCTCGCCGACCCTGTCCACGGCGCTCGCCCCCACTCCGCCGCTCTAGGCCGGCAGGCGAGGCGTTCGTGCGGGAGCTCGTGGCACGAACTCGCCCAGGCGAACGCGAAGGACTCCAGCACGTTGCAGCCGGCAGCGACAGCCGAAAATCGCCCCGGCGCTCTACACCTCCGAGAACACCGTCAACTCGTGCGCCAGCCCTACGCCCGGGCGGGCTCGGGCCTGGACTCGGCCACGAGATGGGTGATCGGAAGCGCGAATCGCGTACGCGCTTGCTCGACGATGGACGGGTCGAGCTCACCGGCGCGTGCGCCGTGACGGGTGAGGACGATGATCTCGTCCGCTCCGAATGTCCGCAGCTCGTCCTCGATGGCCTGCAGGGCATCCTCGTCTCCGATCTCGCCTCGTGTCTCGCACCCGTGGACGCGGAGGACCTCGACGGCGCGCTGCACGCGGTTCTTCGCTTCGGCTCTCGCGCCGTCGAGGTCGGAGACCCAGTGCCGGATTGTCGACGTGTGCAGCGGACAGACGACGTTGACGCGCGCGCGGTAGCCTGCGGTTGAGCGCTGGATCTCTTCGACGAGTCTCCCGGCGACGAGCGATTCGTCGGCGAGTGCGTCGTTCGCAAGGACAAGAACGCGGCACTCGTCCGCGGCGCCGCGATGCGGCGGAGCGGTTCGGACCGGGCGCCCTGCTCGCCCGCGGCGGAGGTAGAAGAGGATCGTCCCCGCCGACGCAACGGCCCAGGCAACCACTCCAGGGACGGCGCCGCCCAAGAGAGCGACCGCCGTGACGATCCCGAACGCGATCACGGTCAGAAGCAGGAACCGGTACGCCTCCGCTTCGTTTCGAATTGGGTTTTGCATCTCAGGCTCGTCCGCGTCTCGCGAGTGCCCCACCGACGAGCGCCACGAGCCGGTCCGGAGCGACGGCCGGTGCTACCACGGCGCAGCCGGCGGCCAATTCCGGCCATTCCGCAGACTCACGGGCGGTCGCCTCCACGAAGATCGGCGTCGCCGGGAAGCTCGTCTTGAGCGACAGGAGGACTTGCCGGGCGGCCGCGGTGCCGAATCCCAGCGCGAAAAAGACAGCGTCGGCGTCGTGGGCAATCGCGCAGCCCTCCTCCCCGGCCAGCGGACACCGCTGCGAGGATTCCGGTCCCGGGCAGACGGCGACGGCGTAGCCGGCTTGACGCAAGGCGGATGTGAAAGCCAAGCCCGCCGACGGGTCGGCATGCTCGACGAGAACCCGCGCGCGCCCACGCCACGGCCACGGCTGCGGGCTCAGCGTTCCACTGTCGGTCACTGCGGCCTCTCCGTTTCGCACGTGCTCGACTCTGACGCCGCCCGGCCCCGCCGACATCAGGGCGGGCACCGAACTCCGGCTCGGAAAAGTACGGATCGGCGTCCGGACGGCTCCTGTCTCAATGGATAGAAGGCGCTATCCGAGGTGTGGAGAAGACCGGCAAGAGGCGGCAGGCATGAGGCCACGACGCGTAGGTCACGTCGACGATCGTGAGCAGGCTCAGTGAGGCTCCTGTCGCCGCCCGCCCTCTACAGTCCGCGCTGGTAGCATTTGTAGCAACCCGCTTGTAGGGGAGGGTACTGACTCCTGGCTCACGGTCACGGTCGGCGTTTCCCTGGCGCACCGGCAGTGCTCCTCGTCGCGCTCGCCCTTGGCGTGACTCTCGTGGCGGGCTTGCTCGGCTGCCAGGGAGGCGGCGACGAGGTAATGACGGTCACAGCGACCGTGACCACTCCAGCCGAGACAGAGACGCAGCCGGAAGAGGCAACCGGCGCTGAGACGCCGAACCAGGTGTATCTCGCCGCCGGCTGTGGGAGTTGCCATGGCGAGAACGCGGAGGGGACGGACGTCGCTCCCGCGCTCGGCGGCCACACGCGCGAGCAGACGCGCCAGCAGGTGCGGAGTCCGCTTGCACAGATGCCCGCGTACTCGGCGGAGCAGCTCTCGGACGAGGACCTCGAAGCGATCGCAGGGTATATCGAAGGGCTCGAGCCGATGGAGGAGCATGTCGAGCCGATGAAGCTCTCCGAGGTCGTCTCGATTCACCATTGGATGGCGATCAGCGCGATCGCGGCCGGGGATCGGGGGGACGCTCTCCACCACGTCGGACACATCATCGAGACGGTGACGGGCGAGCACCGCGAGGCGATGACACAGGCACGCGAGCTCCTGCGGGAGGGGGACCTCCACGACGCGGAGCATCTGATCGAGGAGATGCTCGCCGGCAAGGCCGAGCCGGAGCTCGGCCGCGGGCGACTCGCCCTCCGTCTCGCGCTCACCGCCGTCGACCAGGGCGACCGGGCCGAGGCGAGTCACCAGCTGCGCCACTTCATCGAGGCGGCAAAGGGAGCCGAGCGAGAGAAGGGCCAGGCGGCGCTCGCGCACCTGCGCGAGGGCGATCTGCACGGGGCCGAGCACGGTATCGCTGATCTACTCGAAATCGAACGCGAATAGGCCGGCAGCGCCGGGGGGCGTCGATACGACCTACGAGTGTGAGCGTCGGCGGAG
Organism: Actinomycetota bacterium; assembly: GCA_035762085.1. Lineage (GTDB taxonomy): Bacteria > Actinomycetota > UBA4738 > UBA4738 > HRBIN12 > HRBIN12. The sequence continues at coordinate 8,994 of DASTPT010000114.1, forward strand.
GCCGAGGCTTCTTTCCCACGGAGGGGAGCCCCTCCACGCCGCCCGGCCCGCGGCGGACAGGCCATGTTTGGTCTCAGGAAAAGGCGACGAGGCCGCCACCGAGTGTGCGGCCTCGCGCCTGATTCGCTCGCCGCCTAGGCGAACGCCTTGAAGAACACCTCGACGTCCTCGGCGACGAACGTCTCGGTCTCCAGCCACTTGAGCTCTGCGATCCTGCCGCCTCCACCACCTCCCTCCGGCGGCGTCCGCGACGGCACGAGCGTGTCGTTTCCTGCCGGTCCCCGGCTGAAGACGAGTGTCCCGCGCGGCTGGCGCGGCGCCTGGCGCGCCGAAGAGATCAGAACCAAACTCTCCCTGCAAAGTGTGCGCTTGGCGCGAAGCTTCCTAAACCGCGTGCACAGGTTCGATTCCTGTCGGGGGCATGGCCCGAAGCCTGCGGACCCCGGTCGCCGTGCGGTTCGAGGAGGACACCGGTTCGCTCGGCGAATGCCGCGACGTTGGGGCGATCAGGTCGTTAGTCCGCCGAGAGCTCACGAGCCTGATGATGTAGCGTCGGCCGCCCGATGGTCTGCTGTCACGACGTCCCGATCGAGGGGCGAGAGTCCGCCTTCGCGGTCGATCGCAACGCGATCACGTTCGGACGCGGCGTGCTCGCGGAGGTCGGCCCGTGGGCGAAGGCGCTCGGGCTCTCGCGGGTCGCGGTCGTCACCGACCCGCGGGTCGCGAAGCTCGAGCCGTTCGGGCGCGCGCTTTCCTCGCTCGGGGCGGCCGGCATCGACGTCGCCCTCTACGACGAGGTGAAGGTCGAGCCGACCGACCGGTCGTTTCGAGCCGCGACGCGGTTCGCGGTCGAGGCGAAGGTCGACGGCTTCATCTCGATCGGCGGCGGCTCCGTCGTCGACACCGCCAAGGCCGCGAACCTCTACGCCACCCACCCGGCCGAGCTCCTGACCTACGTCAACGCGCCGGTCGGCGAGGGCCGTCCGATCCCCGGACCGCTCCGGCCGCACATCGCCTGTCCGACCACCTCGGGCACCGGCAGCGAGTGCACCGGGATCGCGATCTTCGACCTGCTCTCGCTGAAGGCGAAGACCGGGATCGCCAACCGGCACCTGGTCCCGACGCGCGCGCTGATCGACCCCGACACGACGGAGACGCTCCCCGGCCCGGTCGTCGCGGCGAGCGGGTTCGACGTCCTCTCCCACGCGCTCGAGTCCTTCACCGCGCGCCCGTTCACCGCGAGGAGCAAGACGGATCCCCTCGCGCGCCCGCTGAGCCAGGGCGCGAACCCGTGGAGCGACCTCGGCTGCAGGGAGGCGCTCCGGCTGTGTGGCCGGTATCTCGTCCGGGCCGTGCAGGATCCGTCGGATCGCGAGGCCCGCGAGAGCATGATGTGGGCGGCGACCCTCGCCGGGACCGCGTTCGGCAACGCGGGCGTCCACGTCCCCCACGGCATGTCGTACGCGGTCGCCGGGCTGGTGGAGTCGTTCTCGCCCGACGGCTACCCGAAGGAGGAGCCGATCGTCCCCCACGGCATGTCGGTCATCGTCAACGCCCCTGCGGTCTTCCGCCGGATCGCGGCGAGGTCTCCGGAGCGCCACCTCGAGGCGGCCGAGCTCCTCGGCGCCGACGTCCGGGACGCGGAGCCCGGGGAGGCGGTCTCGGGGCGGATCGCCGAGATGATGAAGGCGACCGGGATGCCGAACGGGATCTCCGGCGTCGGCTACGACCGCTCCCACGTCGCGGCGCTGACCGAGGGCGCGATCGTGCAGCGGCGCCTCCTCGACAACGCCCCCGTGCCGATCGATCGCGAGCTCCTCGCCGGGCTGTTCGAGGACGCGCTCACCTGCTGGTGATCCGATGCGGAGGAGCGACTACAAGCACTTCCTGACCATCGAGACCCGCTGGATGGACAACGACGTCTACGGGCACGTGAACAACGTGGTCTACTACTCGTTCTTCGACACCGCGGTGAACCGCTACCTCATCGACGAGGGCGTCCTCGACATCCGGGACGGCGAGACCATCGGGTTCGTGGTCGAGACCTCCTGCACATACGAGAAGCCGATCGCTTTTCCGGACCGCGTCACGACCGGGATCCGGGTGGCGCGGCTCGGGACCTCCAGCGTGCGCTACGAGATCGGCATCTTCAGGAACGACGACGACGACTCCTCGGCCCACGGTCACTTCGTCCACGTCTACGTCGACCGCGCCGCGGAGCGTTCCCGCCCGATCCCGGAGCCCATGCGGGCGGCGCTGGAGAAGATCGCCTGACGCGCTGACGGCGCGCGGGTAGCATCACCGGCCGCTCGTGCCACGGAACCCATTCGACCTCGCCGGCCGCAACGCGCTCGTGACGGGGTGCGGCAGCGCAGCCGGGATCGGCTTCGCCGCGGCACGGCTGCTGGCTCGCCTCGGCGCCCGGGTCGCGATCACGGCGACGACGGACCGGATCGAGGCGCGCGCCGCGGAGCTGAGCGGCGACGGTGCGGGCGTGTCAGCCCATGTCGCCGATCTCACCGAGCGGAAGGAGGCTTTCGAGCTCGTCGCCGCGGCTCGGGCGGCTCACGGCCCGATCGACATCCTCGTCAACGCCGCCGGCATGGTCCAGACGGGCATCGAGCCGATCGCCGCGCCGTTCGGCGAGCTCGAGCCCGAGGGCTTGCAGCGCGAGCTCGAGATCACGCTCAAGACCGCCTTCCACACGACGCAGGCGGTGCTGCCGGCGATGGTCGAGCGCCGCTACGGCCGGATCGTGATGGTCTCGTCCGTGACCGGGCCCCTCGTGACGGCTCCCGGCTCCACCGCGTACGCGACGGCGAAAGCGGCGATGGACGGCATGATGCGGACGATCGCGCTCGAGTACGGCCGCCTGGGCATCACGGCGAACTCGGTCGCGCCCGGGTGGGTCGCGACCGCGTCGTCGGCGCCCGACGAGCTCGAGGCGGGTCGCCACACGCCCGTGGGCAGGCCGGGAACGCCCGACGAGGTTGCCGGCCTGATCGCGTATCTCGCCTCCGAGTCCGCGAGCTACGTGACCGGTCAGTCGATCGTCGTCGACGGCGGCAATCTGATTCAGGAACCGCACGGCATCGACCTCTACGGGCCGTCGGATCCGCCGACATAGGATCATCGGCGTGGCCGCGCCGGAATCTCGGTCTCTCAGCGTCCTCGAGGCGTCGCCGCCGCGGTTCTCCCCCGCCGAGGCGGCGGAGATCGCCGCCGACGTCTTCGACCTCCGGGGGACCGCGGTCTCACTCGGCAGCGAGCGGGACCAGACCTTCCTCATCGAGGGGGGCGCCGGCGGCGTCCTCAAGATCTCGAACCGCGGCGAGGCCCCGGCGACCCTCGACCTCGAGACGAGGGCCGTCCTGCACGTCGCCGACGTCGACCCGGCGATCCCGGTCGCCCGTCCGAGGATCGCGCCGCACGGCGGCGCGGGGCTCTCCGCCTACCGGCCGGTCGTCGAAGGGCCGGACGGGACGCATTTCGTTCGCCTCTTCGATCGGGTGCACGGGCGTGCCGGCGGCCCCGAGCTCGACGAAGGCGCCGTCTTCGCCTACGGCGCGACGCACGCGCGGCTCACCCTCGCGTTGCGGGCGTTCTTCGACCCCGCGGCGAGACGCGACCTGCTCTGGAACCTGGAGCACGCGGCAAGGCTGCGACCCCTCGTGGGCGCGATCGGCGACCCGGGCCGCCGCCGTCTCGTCGAGACCGTCCTCGACCGCTACGAGCAGCGCGTCCTCCCCCGCTGGCCGCGGCTGCGGGCACAGGTCGTGCACGGCGACTTCAATCTCGACAACGTGCTCCTCGACGAGCACGATCGCATCGCCGGGATCGTCGACTTCGGCGACACCGGCTACACCGCGCAGGCGGCCGACTTCGCCGTCGGCCTCGCCTCGCTGCTCCGCGGCCGGCCCGACGCCGACGTCTCTCGCATCGCCCGCATCGCCATCGACGGCTACGCATCCCGCATCCCCTTCGAGCAGCAGGAACTCGACCTCCTCGCCGATCTCGTCGCCACGCGCCTGGCGACGATCGTCACGATCAGCGCCTGGCGCGTCGAGCGCTACCCGGAGAACGCGGAGTACATCCAGGCCTGGGACGCAGACTCGTGGAAGCTGCTCGAGCTCTTCGACGCGACCGGGGCCGACGCAGTCGCGCGCCGGTTCGGCGGCACGCAGCAGCCGGCTCCGACCGACGAGCTCGCGCGACGCCGCCACTCGGCGCTCGGCTCGGCCCTGACGGAGCTCTCCTACCGCGATCCGGTGCACGTCGTCCGCGCTGAAGGCGTCTGGCTCTTCGACGCCCAAGGCAGGCGATTGCTCGACGCGTACAACAACGTTCCCGTCGCGGGTCATTGCCACCCGCGCGTCACGGAGGCGATCGTCCGCCAGACGCGAGCGGTGAACACACACTCGCGCTATCTCTACGAGCCGCTGATCGAGCTCGCGGAGCGACTGGCCGCCTCCATGCCGCACGACGCAGGCCTGGACGCGGTGATGATCGTCAACTCCGGCAGCGAAGCGAACGACCTCGCCTGGCGCCTGGCCACCGCCACCACCGGCCGCCGCGGCGCGATCGTCACCGAGCACGCCTACCACGGCGTGACGAGCGCGATCGCCGATCTCTCCCCCGAGGAGTGGCCGGAAGGCTTCCGCCCGCCGAACGTCGAGACGATCGCCCCGCCCGGATCGGCCGCGGGGAACGACACGGAGATCGGGCGCGCGGTCGAGCGCCTGCACGACCGCGGCGTCGGCCTCGCCGCGACGTTCGTCGACAGCGGCTTCACGAGCGACGGCATCCGGACGCCGCCGCCGGAGGAGGTCGCTGCGATCGCTCGCGGGACGCAGACCGCCGGCGGTCTGCTGGTGGCGGACGAAGTGCAGGCGGGTCACGGCCGGAGCGGGGAGCACCTCTGGGCGTTCACGCAGTACGGCATCACGCCCGACGTGGTCACGCTCGGCAAGCCGATGGGCAACGGCTACCCGGTCGCCGCGCTGATCACGCGCAGAGAGATCTTCGACCGCTTCGCTCGGAGCACGCGGGTCTTCAGCACCTTCGGCGGCAACCCGGTCGCGGCTCGAGCCGCGCTCGCGGTCCTGGACGTCATCGAGGACGAGCGGCTCATCGAGAACGCCGCCCGCGTCGGATCGCGACTCCTTCGCTCGCTCGACAGCCTCCGCGCCCGGCACTCGTGCATCGCGGAGGTCCGGGGCCGCGGGCTGCTCGTCGGCGTCGAGCTCGTCACCGCGGCGCCCGAGCGCGCTCCCGATGCCGACCTCGCCGAGCGCGTCGTGAACCGGCTCCGGGACGGCGGAGTCTTGATCGGACGCACGGGCCGCCACGGGAACGTGCTCAAGATCCGCCCTCCCCTCGTGTTCACCGACGACAACGCCGACGTGGTCGTGGACTCGCTCGCAGGCGCACTCGCCGTCACCGGCGCCTGAGCGAGCGCGCGACCGCGGGCCCGGGACGGGGAAGCGCTCGCCGAGGCCTCGGACGACGGTGGCTGCGAGCCGGTCGACGGGCCCAGGTCGAGAGCCACCGGCCGATGCCGGGAGACGCGGGGCCTGGCGCGGAGACCGGCCAAGCCGAAATCGGGGGAGGTCGGACCGGACCGCAACGGCTCAGCGCGCGACCGACCGCAGGAACGTCAGGAGCTCGGCGTTGAATCGCTCCGGCGCCTCGAGGCAGCTCACGTGGCCGACGCCGGGCAGGACCACGAGCCGCGACCTCGGGATCGCGGCGTGGAGGGCCTGGGCGACGTCCAGCGGGGCGCGGACGTCGTCCTCGCCGTAGAGCAGAAGGGTGGGTACGTCGATGCGCGGGAGCACGTCACGCAGGTCCGCGTCGGCGAAGCACCGCGCCATCGCGCGGAGCCCGGTCGGATGGAACCGGGACATGCTCGCCGCGAACCCGTCGACCAGCTCCCGCGGCGTCGCCTCCGAGAAGAGCGTCGGGACCACCTCGCGCACCAGCCGGTCGGGCGGCAGCTCGGACAGCTCGAGCGCCTGCCGCAGGCGCTGCTCGACGACCTCCGGCGGGAGGGAGCCCGCCCACCCCGCGTACGCCCCCGCGAGAACGAGGCTCAGCGCGACGCCGGGATGCCGGCGGTAGAGCTCGAGGGCGAGCCCTCCCCCGAACGAGAGCCCGACGACGTGCGCCCGTTCCAGGCCGAGCGCGTGGACGAAGGCGGCGAGGCAGTCGGCGTAGTCCGCCAGGCTGAACGGCTCGGGCGGGTCCGTCGACCGGCCGGCTCCCGGGGCGTCCCAGGCGACGACCGTGAACTCGGCGGCCAGCTCGTCGAGCTGCCGCCGCCACGTGGCGGGGCCGTCGCCGACGTACCCGTGCAGGAGGACGAGCGGTGGGCCCGAGCCCGTCCGCTCGTAAGCGACGCTGAGTCCTCCGACCTCGACGACCATGGACGTCCGCGGGAACCCTACGTCGGCGGTGACGACGAGGAGCCCGGTCACGGAGGGGAGTCGCGGCCACGGCCGAACTGGGCGGCGTGAGCTCCGTGCGCCTCTCGGGCCGCCGCCGACGACGGCACCAGTCGCAACCGTCGCAGCCCCCGGTGCGGCGCGCGGGGAGCGGGCGGGGCGCTTGACCCTCGGGACGGCAGGTGCTATCTGCAGGCGACACCGGAGCGACACCGAGGATGTCCAGCGACAGCGCACCGCAGCCGCCGACGGAGCCCTTCAGGGGCCGTCCCCGCGACGACCGCGACGATCCCACGCTCCAGCGCCTCGACGGTCAGATCGAGTGGTACGACCGCAAGAGCGCCGAGAACCAGCGGCGGTTCAAGCTGCTCAAGGGAGTCCAGCTCGTCGCGGCGGCGACGATCCCGGTCACGGCGGCCTTCTCGGCCCACCCCGCCGTCGCGGCGATCCTCGGCGCCCTCATCGTCGTCGTGGAGGGCTTCCAGCAGCTGAACCAGTACCAGCAGAACTGGACGCTGTATCGCTCGAATGCCGAGGCGCTCAAGCACGAGAAGTACCTCTTCCTCGCCCGCGCGGGGCCCTACGCGAGGACGGAGGACGGCCGCTCCCTCCTCGCCGACCGGATCGAGGGCCTCATCTCCCAGGAGCACGCAAAGTGGGTCTCCGCGCGCCAGGAGAGGGGCGAGGAGAAGGACGCGTGAAGCCGCTCGGGCCCGGCACGCCGGGCCCGCCGGCGGCGCCCACGCGCGGATCCGCGGCGCCGGAAGCATGACCGCAAGCCCCCCAGCCGCTTCGGGCGGGATCTTCATCAGCTACAGGCGGGCCGAGACCGCGTACCCCGCCGGCTGGCTGTTCGACCGGCTGACGGAGGAGTTCGGTGAGGGTCAGATCTTCAAGGACGTCGACTCGATCGAGCTCGGCGACGACTTCGTCGACGTGATCAGGGCGGCGGTCGCGTCCACGGACGTGCTGCTCGCCCTCATCGGCGATCAGTGGCTCACGATCACCGACGACGAGGGCAGGCGGCGCCTGGACGACCCGGAGGACTTCGTGCGCCTGGAGATCGAGGCCGCCCTCGCGCGCGACGTCCGCGTGATCCCGATCCTCGTCGAAGGGGCGAGCATGCCCGACGAGGAGGAGCTGCCGCCCACCCTCGCCCCGCTGGCTCGTCGCCAGGCACTCGACCTCAGCCCGAGCCGGTTCGACTTCGACACCGGGCGGCTGGTCAGCGTCCTGCGCAGGACGCTCGCCGACGTGCAGGCCGCGAAGGCCGACACCGTCCCGGCCGGAGAGCCGGCTCGGACGACGGACGAGGAGACGCAGGTGCGCACGGACGACGGTGCTCCCGCGCGGCCGAGCCCGGCGGGACATCCGCCACCACGGTCGTGGCGGGACCGCCTCACCGAGCGGCCCCGGCTCCTGCTCGGAGCCGGCATCGGCTCGGTGGCCCTCGTCGCCGTCCTGGCGGCCGTCATCGCGACCTCGTCCTCGTCTCCTGACGCGAGCGAGCGGAACGACGGCGTGGGGACACCGCCCACGACGGCCGAGGAGGGAGCGACGACCACGGTCGAGGAGGTTGCGCCGACGGCGCTCCCCTTCGAGGACGACTTCTCCACGCGCGAGCGCGGCTGGAGCGGCGGGCGCTACGGCGACGGCGTCTACCGGATCGAGGCCGAGCGGACGGACGAAGCCTACGGCGTCCTCGCGGCGCCCGGCGACGTCCCCACGGTGGGCAAGGTAGACCTCGAGGTCGAGACGCGCAGGGTCGGCGGCTCGGCCTCCGACGAGTACGGCTACGGCCTCTTCTGCATGGGGCGCGGGCCCGACGACCTGTACGCCTTCGTGCTCCGCACGCTCCACGCCAGGATCGAGAAGCGCAGCGCGGACGGCGGCTACGAGGAGCTGGCGAGCGATTCGGCGATCACGGCGCCGGCCGACGGGGACCCGGGAACGACCCTCAGAGCCACCTGCACGCACGTGCGGAGCGAGGAGGCCGTGGACCTTCGCTTCTGGGTCGGCGGGGAGCTGATCCTCGAGGCGCGCGACGCGGACGCCCCCCACACGCGCGGCACCTTCGGGCTCCAGGTGCTCCTGAACCGAAACGGCGGGGCGCCCGGAGAGACGCTCGAGATCGAGTTCGACGACTTCCGCGCGGCGCGCACCTGAGAGGTCGTCCGCGCCTCAGGCCGTGCGGCGCAGCGCGATGCCGGTCAGGATCTCGCGGACGATCCGGTCGCCGGCGAGCGCGGTCACGTCCGCCGAGCCCACCGCGGTCGGGAGCACCTCGACGACGTCGGCGCCGGCCAGCTCGACCCCGGCGGCGACCGTCCTCACCGCCCAGAGGAGGTCGGCGGTCGTCATCCCGCCCGGCTCGGGCGTACCCGTTCCGGGCGCGAAGGCCGGGTCGAGGACGTCGACGTCCACCGTGAGGAAGACCGGGCCCGCGCCGACGACCGCGAGCGCGCGCTCGACCACTTCCGCGATCCCGAGCGTCCGGACGTCGTGCATGAAGAAGCTCGTGATCCCCCGCTCGGCCTGCCAGGCGAACTCCGCCTCCCCGGGCCAGTACCCCCGCAGGCCGATCTGGACGTAGCGGCGAGGGTCGACCAGCCCTTGCTCGACGAGCCTGTAGAACGGCGTCCCGTGCGAGACCTCGACGCCGAACACCTCCGTGCCGGTGTCGGTGTGGGTGTCGAAATGGACGAGGCCGACGGGCCCGTGCGCGGCGGCGCAGGCGCGGACGTCCGGCTCCGAGATCGAGTGGTCGCCGCCGAGGACGATCGGCAGGGCGCCCGCGGCGAGCACCTCCCCGACGAGAGCCTCGATCGCCTCGTGGGAGCGCACCGGGTCGGCCGGGACGACCGGCGCGTCGCCGAAGTCCACGATCCGGAGCTCGGCGAAGGCGTCGACCTTCACCTCGAGGTGCGGTCCGGGCGGGAAGCTCGCGGCCCGGATGGCCCGCGGCCCGTAGCGGGTTCCCGGCCGGTCGGAGACGAGGTCGTCTGTCGGCGCCCCGACGATCGCGACGTCGACGCCGGCGAGTTGCCCCGGGTCCTGCGTGTAGGGCGCGGCGCCGTACGTGAGGAGCCCTGCGTAGTCCGGCTTCTCCTCGTGCCCGCGCGGCCAGCGCTCGGTCGGGTCGATCACGGCGCGTGAGTCTACGCGCTCGCGTGTCCTCCACGGCGGAGCCGGCGTACGGTGAAGCGTACGGAGCGGGCGCGCCTGGACGGCGTCGAGCTCGCCTACCAAGTGCGCGGCGCCGGCGAGCCCGTCGTCCTCATCCCCCACGGGGCCGGCCTCGGCTTGGTACGGGACGCTCCTCGCGGAGCCGGCGCTCGTCGACGCCCACCGCGTCGTCACCTACCACCGCGCCGGCTACGGCGAGAGCAGCCCCTCGCTGGGGCCCACGAGCTTCGCGGAGGAGGCCGGGCACTGTCACGCGCTCCTGCGCCACGTCGGGCTCGAGCGAGCGCACCTCGTCGGGCACTCCTCGGCGGCGATGAGCGCGCTGCAGGTCGCCCTCGACTTCCCCGACACGGTGCAGACCATCGCCCTGCTCGAGTCGGTGCGGCCGGCGCCGGCGGACGAGCGGC
>DASTPT010000115.1:0-5274 GCA_035762085.1 Actinomycetota bacterium
CGAGCTGCGAGTCGTTCGCGAGCCGGACCGCCTCCTCCTCCGAGTCGACCGCGAGCACGGCCACGACGGGGCCGAACGCCTCTCGCGTGCACAGCGGATCCTCGTTGTCCCTCGCGACGACCACCGTGGGCTCGTGGAACCAGCCCGGCAAGCCGACCTCCGCGCGTCGCCCGCCTGTGACCACCTCGCCGGACGTCTCCGCCAGGAGCCCCTCCAGGCGGTCGCGCTGGCCCTGGGAGACGAGCGGGCCGAGCTCGACGCCCCGCGCGTCGCCGGGGCCGATGCGAAGCGCCGCCGCCCGGGCGACGAGCCGGGCGAGGAACTCGTCGTGGAGCGTTCGTGCCACGTAGATCCGCTCCACGCCGACGCAGGCCTGCCCGCAGTTGACGAACGCGCCCCACGCCGCGCCCAAGGCCGCGCGCTCGACGTCCGCGTCCTCGAGCACGAGCATCGGGTGCTTCCCGCCGAGCTCGAGCGTGACGGGGCACAGCCGCTCGGCCGCGGCGGCCGCGACGCGCCGGCCGACGTCGACGGAGCCCGTGAAGAGCACCTGTGCGACGCCCCGCGCACGGACGAGCGCCTCACCGAGATCAGCCGCCCCCTGCGCCACTCGCACCAGGCCTGGCGGTGCGCCGGCCTCGCGGAAGACGTCCTCGACGAGCGCGCCCGTGAGCGGGGCCAGCTCGGACGGCTTCACCACAACCGCGTTCCCGGCCGTCACGGCCGTGATCGCCTGCACGAATGGGATCGCGAACGGGAAGTTCCAGGGGCTGATCACGGCCACGACCCCGCGCGGCTCGCGGACGAGCGTGATCCGCTTGTGGAGCAGGAACGGGACGCGCGGCGGGACGACCTCCGGCGCGAGTGCCGCCTCCCCCTCGTCGGCGAGCCACGTGAGCGTGTCGAGCGCCGGGAACGCCTCGTGCAGGTACGACTCCGGCAGCGGCTTTCCGACCTCCGCGGTCACGATCCGCGCAAGCTCGTCGGCGCGGGCGAGAAGGACGCGCGAGAGCGAGCGCAGCAGCGCGCGCCGGTCGTCCCAGTCGCTCGACGCCCACCGTTCCTGCGCCAGCCGCGACTCGGCGACGAGCTCGTGGACGAGCGCCGGCGGGGTCGTCGGAACGCGCCCGACCTCGCGCAGCCTCGCCGGATCGGTCGACACGAGCTCGGCGGGCGCGAGCGTGGCCATGGGCGGAGGCTACCCGCGGCGGACGCGCGCGAGCCCGGGCCGACGGCGGACGGCACCGCGGTCGAAGTCGTCGAGCTGCGCCTGGATCCAGTGCTCGAGATCGTGCTCGCGCACCCACGAGCGGATCCCGGCGAGTCGCCGATGCCGCTCCGCTGCCGACATCTCGAGAGCCTCGTGGATCGCGTCGGCCTGCCCGGCGACGTCGAACGGGTTGATCCCCAGCGCCCAGTCGCCCACCTCCTCGTACGCGCCGGCGTTCTCGGACAGGACGAGGACGCCGTCCCGCTCGTTGACGAGCGGCGCCTCCTTCGCGACGAGGTTGAGCCCGTCGAAGATCGCGTTCACGAGCAGCACGTCGTACTGCTTGTACGCGGCCACGGACGCTGCGAAGTCGTCCTCGATCCGGAGGTCGATCGGCTTCCAGCCGTCGCTCTGGAAGCGGTCGTTGACCCGGCGCGCCTCGCGCTGAATCGCGCCGAGATACTCCGCGTACTCCGGGATGTCCTGACGCGACGGGTCGAGGAGCGCGAGCATGCCCACCCGCCCCTGCGCCTCGGGGTGGGACTCGAGGTAGAGCTCGAACGCGCGGAAGCCGCGCACCACGTTCTTGGAGGGATCCGTGCGGTCGACGCGCAGCACGAGCCGCTCGGGCCGCTCGGACTCGAGCAAGCGCTCCGCCGTCCGTACCGCGGGGCTCTCCTTCAGCTCGTCGAACTCGCGCGCGTCGACGGAGATCGGGTGGGCCGTCACCCGCACGTCGCCGAGCGCACCCTCGCCGAGGATGTCGCGCGCGCACCGCCGGAAGTTCCGCGCCCACCGCTCGGTGTGGAAGCCGACGACGTCGTTCGCGAGCAGCCCCGCGTGGATCGCGCGCCGGATCGGCGCGTGGAGGACGTGCCAGTAGTCGGACTGCGGCCACGGCACGTGCACGAAGTGGGCGAGCGCCGCGTCCGGGCGCTCGTCCCGCACGAACCGCGGCGCGAGGTAGAGGTGGTAGTCGTGGAAGAACACCGTCGCGTCGGGCTGCGCCTCGAGCTCGCTCAGCACGGCGTCCGCGAAGCCGCGGTTGACGGGCACGTAGCCCCGCTCCCACGCGTGGAGGAGGCCGGGGTCGAGGCTGGGGTGCGAGACGAGGTCCCAGAGGTAGTGCTGGAGGAACCAGAGCGTCGGATTCGCGACGACGTTGTAGAACCAGTCGTACTGGGGCCTGCCGTGCACGACGAGGCGCAGCCGGTACGGCGACCCGTCGCGGGCCGTCTCCTCGACGGCACCCGCGGCTTCGGCGGCGACGGCCTTGTCTTCGTCGCTCATGGCGCTCGCGATCCAGGTGACGTCGTGGTGCGAGACGAGGCTCCGCAGCGCCGTGACGAGGCCGCCACCGCCCCGGCGCGCGACCCGTGCTCCCGTCAGGTCCCGCCCATAGGTGACGGGTCCGCGGTTCGAGACCACGATCAGGTTGCGCCGGCCGGCCATCCAACGAGGGTATCCGCCCTGTCGGGTCCTAACCCCGGTCGCCCCGGAATGCCGCGATCATGCCGGCGCCGCCTCGGCGACCCGGAGCTCGACGCCGGCCGTGTCGTTGCCGAGCAGCCGGTTGAAGAGCGCGAGCCAGTCCCGGAGGAGCCGCGGCGTGAGGAAGTGGCGGCGGACGTGCTCCTTGCCTCGGAGCGCGCGAGTCCGCGCCTCGGCGGGGTCGCGGAGGATCTCGAGGACGGCCCGCCCGCACGCCTCGGGCGTGTCGACGAGCCACCCGGTCGCGCCGTCCTCGATCTGCACCACGATTCCCCCGACGCGCCCCGCCACGACCGGCCGCGCCTTCCACAGCGCCTCCGACACGGTGAGGCCGAAGCCCTCGCGGATCGACTTCTGGATCACGGCCGCGGAGTGCACCTGGAACGCGTTCACCTCGACCGAGCCGACGTTGTTGAGGTTCGAGAGGATGAAGATGTCCCGGTCGTCGTCCGCATAGGCCACGGTGCGGTTGTAGAAGTCCCAGCCCTCCGGGTCGTCGTGCGCCATCGAGCCCACCAGCGCGAGCTGGACCTCGGGGAAGCGCTCCTTGACGATGCGGTACGCGTCGATCACGCCGAGGGGGTCCTTCCACGGGTCGAACCGCGAGACCTGCGTGATCAGCGGGCGCTCCACGTCGATGCCGAACTGGTCGACGATGTAGGCGGCGTCCTCCGGGGACAGGGCCATGTTCTTCGGCGCCAGGGGGTCGATCGCCGGCGGCCAGATGAAGCAGGGGGGCAGCCCGTCGGCGCGCGGGACGTACTCGGGCATGTGGAAGATCGCGGCGTCGTAGCGGCGGATCGACGGGAGCAGGAAGTCGAGCACCTGCCGGTTCGGCGTCGAGAAGTCGATGTGCCCGCGCCAGACCCACTTCGCCGACGAGCCTGCGTGGTGGTCGACGAGCCCGACCGGCTGCGGGTCGTGGACGACGACGAAGTCGTACGCGTCCGGGTCGAGCTCGGCCGCGTTCTCCTCGCTGTAGAGCCGGAACAGCTCCTCCTGCTCGGGCGTCAACCCGGTCGGGTTCCCCTGGAGGGCGTTGTGGATCGTCTTGGTGACGTTGAAGAACTCGTCCTGGCCGCGGATCAGCCGCCACTCGACCTCGAGTCCGGCGTCGCCCATCAGCGGGATCAGGGTGTAGTTGATCTCGGACACGCCCCCGCCGAACGCGGTCGCGGACACGTGGAGCACGCGCTTGCCGGCGAGGGGCTCGGCGAGCCGCCGCAGCTCGTCCATCAGGCCGCGCGTGGCGATCGTCGCGTAATCCCCAAGCGACTTGTGTCCGACGTTGACGAGAGGAAGCATCCGCGGGGTCCGGTTCGGCCGCGCGAGCCTAGCTGAGGCGTCAGCCGTCGAGCCGCTTGGCGAAGCGAAGGCGCGAGCCGCGCCCGCCCGGCCCCTTGCCGAGCTCGAACTCGTCCGAGACCGCCTGGATGATCGCGATCCCGAGGCCGCCCTCCGTCAGCTCCGCGTCCGGCGTCGCGGCCGCGGACTCGTCCCCGTAGTCGAACCCCTCGCCGTCGTCGGTGACCTCGATCACCAGCCGGTCGGGCAGGAGGTCGTACACCACCTCGACGGTGCCGGAGCCTCCGCCGTACGCATGCCGGACGGAGTTGGAGGCCGCCTCGGTGATCGCAAGCTTGAGGTCGGCGAGCGTCTCCTCGTCGACCGCACGGAGGCGCGACAGCCCGGTGAGCGCGAGCCGGACGAGCGACACGTACTCCGGCTTCGCCGGGATCGTCAGCCTGATGGCCTGCTCGCCGCGCGAGGACCCCTGGACGCGCACCGGCTCAGCTCCCACTGTCATTGTTCTCGACCACCACCTGCTCCTTCCGAAGGCGCGGCCCAAGCGGCTGAAGCCGCCCCCGCATGCGCGTCTCGCCGCTGATACCGCAGCGTCCGGAGCCGCAAACCGGGAGGATCAGTCCCGCGGCGGGACGGTCGGGCGCTCCCCGAGGCGGACCGGGATGCGGAGGAAGCGATCGCCGCGGAGGATGGTGAACGAGGCAACCTGGCCCGGGCGCAGGTCGGCGGCCACGATCCTGACGAGATCGTCGCCGCTCCGGACGGGCCGCCCTGCGATCTCGACCACGACGTCACCGCCGACCGTCACCGTCCGACCGCCGTCCTCGAGCGTCCTCGAGCCGCCCACCAGGCCGGAGCGCTGTGCCGGGCTGCCTCCGGTGACGTCGACGACGAGCGCCCCGCGGTGCACGTCGAGGTCGAGCCGCCGCGCGAGCGAGGGCGTGAGGTCGTCCGTGGAGATGCCCACGTAGGCGTAGGAGACCTCGCCCTCCTCGAGCAGCTGCTCCAGCGAACGCCGCGCGGCGTTGATCGGCACGGCGAAGCCGACGCCCTCGTTGACGCCCGAGTCGCTCCGGATCTGGGCGTTGATCCCGATCACCCGCCCGCGCGCGTCGAACAGCGGCCCGCCGGAGTTCCCCTTGTTGATCGGCGCGTCGGTCTGGATCGCGTCCACGAGCTGGTACTCGGACGTGAGCGCCGCGATCGAGCGCCGCGTCGCCGACACGACCCCGACCGAGAGCGAGGTCTCGGCGCCGAACGGGCTCCCG
>DASTPT010000116.1:0-6451 GCA_035762085.1 Actinomycetota bacterium
GCTGGCGCCTGGCGCCGGCGGACGAAGTTCGTGCGAGCTCCCGCCGCTACCGGCCGGGGACGCTCGTGCTCGAGACCGATTTCGAGACCGCCGGCGGCACAGCGCGCGTGATCGACTTCATGCCTCCGCGAGGCGGAGGCCCGCCGCGCTTGATGCGGATCGTCGAGGGCCTGAGAGGACGCGTACCGATGCAAATGGCGCTTTCGCTGCGCCCGGACTACGCGTCGATCACCCCGTGGATCGAGTCTGCGCCGGACGGCATCGTCGCCACCGCTGGGCCAGACGCATTTCGGCTCAGCACCGTGCTGCCGCTCGAAGTCGAGAACGGATCGGTGCGAGCGGACTTCGTCGTCGTCGAAGGCGCCCGGGAACGACTCACGCTCACCTGGCACCTGTCGTACGAGGATGCGCCACCGGTCGAGGACGCCGACTCGGCGCTCGCCCGCACGGACGCGTGGTGGCGAGAGTGGAGCGGGCGCTGCGCCTATCAGGGTCCCTATCGGGACGACGTGCTCACCTCGCTGATCGTGCTCAAGGCGATGACGTTCGAAACGACCGGTGCCGTGATCGCGGCGCCGACGACGTCGCTGCCCGAGGACATCGGCGGCGAGCGGAACTGGGACTACCGGTACTGCTGGCTGCGCGACTCGGTGCTCGCGCTGGAGGCGCTCCTCGCTACTGGGTACACCGAGGAGGCACTCGGTTTCCGCGACTTCCTGCTTCGCGTCGGCACCGGCGACCCGACGAAGATCCAGATCATGTACGGAATCAACGGCGAGCGGCGCCTCACCGAGTTCGAGCTGGAGGAGCTCCCCGGGTACGAGGACTCGAGACCGGTGCGGATCGGCAACGCGGCGTCCGAACAGTTCCAGCTCGACGTCTACGGCGAGGTGTTCGGAGTCGCGTTCCTCGGTACGACGGTCACGGGCAGGATCGAGGAGCGATTCTGGCCCCGCTGGCGAACGGTGGTCGAGCACGTCGAGACGATCTGGCGTGAGCCCGACGACGGCATCTGGGAGACCCGCGGACCGCGTCGCCACTTCACGCACTCCAAGGTCATGGCCTGGGTCGTGTTCGATCGTGCCGTTCGACTCTGCGAGCAATTCGGTCTGGAAGCGCCGGTGGACCGCTGGAAGCTGATCCGCGACGAGATCCACCGGGAGGTCTGCGAGCAGGGCTACGACCGCGAGCGACGCACCTTCACCCAGTACTACGGATCCAAGGAGCTCGACGCGAGCGTCCTCACCATCCCGCTCGTGGGCTTCCTTCCCGGCACCGACGAGCGTGTCACCGGCACGATCGACGCGATCTCGCGCGACCTCGGCCGAGACGGCTTCGTCTCTCGCTACTCGACCGCCGACACCGACGACGGGCTGTCCGGCGACGAGGGACAGTTCCTTGCCTGCTCGTTCTGGCTGGTCAGCGCGCTCGCTCACAACGGCCGCGTCGACGAGGCTCGTGCCCTGTTCGAGCGGCTCGTCGGTCTGACCAACGATCTCGGCCTGCTGGCCGAGGAGTACGACGTGAAGCGGCGGCGGCAGGTCGGCAACTTCCCCCAGGCGTTCAGCCATCTCACGCTGATCGGCGCGGCGACGGCGATCTCGGCAGCCGACGCGGCGGGCCACGCGGCTTCTTGAAGCCGCCGGAGAGTCGGGCGGCGATGCGAGAGCCGACGGGTGCCGCCCGAGTGAGGTTCCTGCTCCCGCTCGCTCTCGCCCAGTTCATTTGCAGCTTCGCCGGCTCGAACATGAACGTGATGATCAACGACATCAGCGAGGACCTGGACACGTCGGTTCAGGGTGTGCAGCTCGCGATCACGCTCTTCTTGCTGATCATGGCGATCCTCATGATCCCCGGCAGCAAGTTGACGGACCGCTGGGGCCGCAAGCGGTGCTTCATCGGAGGCCTCACGCTGTACGGAGTCGGCGCCGTCTTGAGCGCGCTTTCCCCCGGTCTGGGCGTGCTGATCCTCGGCAACTCGGTCCTCGAGGGTGTCGGCACAGCGCTGTTGATCCCGCCCGTCTACATCCTCACGACGATGGCGTTCAGCGATATGACGTCGCGTGCGCGTGCGTTCGGCGTGATCAGCGGGTTGGGAGGAATTGGCGCCGCGGCAGGACCGTTGATCGGCGGTCTGATCACCACGGGAATCAGTTGGCGGGCCGCATTCGTCTTCCAAGCGGTGGTCGTCGCGACGATCATCTTGCTCAGCCGCCGGATGGTCGATCCCGTGGCGCCGGACCCCACACGGCCGTTCGACGTGGTCGGAGCGATTCTGTCGGCGGTCGGCATGTTCTTCGTCGTGGTCGGGATCCTGCAGGCCGACAGCAACAAGGTGCTCATGGCCGTGTTCATGGCGATCGGGGCTGTGTTCCTGTTGGGATTCCTCCTCTTCATCCGCTCTCGTGAGCGAGCGGGGAAGGAACCGCTGCTGTCCACCGGATTGTTCCGGAACCGCGTATCGAATCTCGGCCTCGTGACGCAGAACATCCAGTGGCTGCTGCTCATGGGGACGTCGTTCGTTGTTGCGGTCTACCTGCAGACCGTACGGGGCTACAACGCGATCGAGACTGGTGTCATCTTCACGGCGGCGACGCTCGGCGTTCTGCTTACGTCGTTCGGAGCGGAGCGATTCGCCAAGAGGCGTACACAGAAGACCTTGATCGTGGCGGGCTTCGTCGTGACAGTCGCCGGCATCGGACTCTTGCTCGGCCTGGTCAGGGCCTCGGACAACGTCCTCGCGTTCGTTCCCGGGCTCTTTTTCGTCGGCTCGGGTCTGGGAATCATGCTCACCCCCTCGGTGAACGTCGTCCAGTCCAGCTTCCCCGAGGAGCTCCAGGGCGAGATCTCGGGCCTGTCACGCAGCGTGTCCAACCTGGGCTCGTCTTTCGGCACCGCGATCGCCGGCACCATCCTCGTCTCCAGCCTCGCCACCGGCAGCCGGTCGTACGCGCTGGCCATGGTCGCTCTTGCCGTGTTCGGACTCATCGGCCTTGGGGCGGCCATGTTGCTTCCTGCCCGGCTCGAGCGACAGGCTGTTGGCCGAGAATCGTCGTGATCGCGGACGAGATGCACCCGGATCGACTTCCGGGAAGGCCACGTCCGTCAGTAGGACAGGAGCTTCAGGCCGATTAGGACGAAACCGAGCCCCAGGTTCGCAGTGACGACCACCAGTGTCCCGAGCCTGCCCAGCCGCTCCATGTGCGCGACGATGATTCCCTGTCCGACGAGCACGAGCAGACCCAGCCCGAGGGCGATCCAGACCGCGACCGACGTTGAGATCACCCCGAAGGCTCCGAGGAGCAGCGCCCCGACTGGCGGCAGCGCGGCCTCCACGATCGAGCCCTCACGGCGGGCGATGTGCCGCAACGCCGCGAGCGACAGATGCTCGTCACGAGCGACACTGTGCGCGAGCCCGTGCGCGTACACGTGCGCGAGCCAGAAGACCACGGAAGTGACTGCGACCAGCGCCGCGATGTGCCCGGCCCCGTGCGGATAGGCCCTCGCCCCCGCGACGACCACTGCGAGGACGATGATCGTGCCGTAGATGAAACCTCCGAGGCGCTCGCCCATCGCCGAACGAGTGAGGCGGACGGCTTGCGATGCTCGGGTCTTGTCGGCCATGCGGCGCGTCATGCTATCCCCATGCGGAGGCGACTACGGAGGTAGCTCGAAGCGATGGTCTAACCGTGCCCGATGGCTCATGAGTTTTCTGGGGCCGCCCCTCGTGCGCGGTGAGGCTGGAGAAGCCGCTGCCGGTCCCGCGATCGGCTCCGCTGGTGTGGCTCGATCTGGCGGAACGCCAGCACCCATGGCGGGTTCAGCGTCCCCCCCGGCGATCGTCGAGGCGTGTCGTTCGCGCCGCCGCCTGGTGCTGTCCTGTGCCCGATAGTGCGGCAGCTTCGCTCTCCGGGTGTGGACGGCGCGCCCTGCCCGCCCCCGGGCGGCGGACGTGGAGCTACGCTCGGCGCTCGGAGCCAGGCCGCGGCCGCCTCGAACGACGTGCAGCGCCGGGTCGTCCGCGGTGTCCGATTGAAAGCGGCCCGCCCGGCGGGTCGCCGGACGGGCCGCTCGGTCGTCCGCTCAGGGAATCAGGACTTCGTCGATGACGTGGATGACGCCGTTCGACGCGCTCACGTCCGCCTGCACGACCCTGGCGTCGTCGACCCTGACGCCTCTGTCGGTCGTCTCGAGCTCGACGGACGCGCCGTTCAGGGTCTCGGTCGAGGACAGCTCCGCGACGTCGCTGGCGCGCGCCTCGCCGTCGACGACGTGGTACAGGAGGACGGCCTTCAGCGCATCCGGATCCGCCGCCAGGGCGTCGAGCGTCTCCTGCGGCACCTTCGCGAAGGCGTCGTCCGTCGGTGCGAAGACCGTGTAGGGACCGTCGCCCGAGAGCGTCTCCGCGAGGCCCGCCTCCTCGACGAGGGACGTCAGCGTCGTGAAGTCCCCGGCCGCGACGGCCGTCTCGACGATGTCATCCTGCGCCGTCTCCTCCATCGTGACCGCCGGCGGCGCGGCGGTCGCCGCTCCCTCCGAGGAGTCGTCGTCGCCGCCGCATGCCGCGACGGCCAGGCCGGCGACCGCGAGGCCGATCGCGCCCAAAACACGGGTCGAGCGCAGCGTTCCCAGCTTCTTCATCACTTGTCTCCTTGTCTCGTCCTTGTACAGGGTCGGAGACAACTCTACACAAGAGCTCTACAGCCTGTCAAGTATTTGTACAGAGTGGCCGGCCGCCCACGTCCCGGTCCGGGAGCGTCCGCCGCCGGACCCTGCGCCCGCCCGGCTACTCGCCGCGGAGCTGGGCCAGGGCCTCGCCGGGGAGGGGGAACCAGCGAATCCGCTCGGATGTCGCCGGCAGCGGCGGGTGCGACGGCGCCGCGCGCGGAGGTCGCGCCTCCACGTCGCGGACGATGCGCCGGGCCTCTTCGAGGTGGCGGCGGAGGGCGCTCTCGGGCTCCTTCGCGCGCGGGGGCGCGAGGCCGAGCCGCGGCTCGGCGAACGAGAGCTCCCGCAGCGAGAGCCCGGGCGCCGGCGGGCCGCTTCGATGTTGCCAGAGGCCGCTCGTCGGGTCGAAGCGGTAGAGAGGCAGCAGCTTCCAGCCCTCGTCTGCGAGCAGGTGGACGGCGTCGACGACGTAGCGGAAGACGGCCTCGCTGATGAAGTAGTTGAAATTCACCCGCGTGAAGGCGAGCTTCGACCCCAGGCGGCCGCGGGCGACGTCGGCGTCCATCCGCGCAGACCAGGCGTCGTCGATCGGATACAGGCGATGGAGGTACGGGCCGGCGCAGAAGCAGCCGCTGCGCGCCTGGATCCCGAAGAGGTCGCTGAGGACGGCGACGACGAAGTTCGCGTGCAGCAGGCCGCGCGGATGGCGGAGCCCGAAGGAGACGAGCGCCAGGCGCTCGACGTCGGGGTTGCCGAGGATCTCGATCCTCGGGTTCCGGCCCCAGGAGGTGAGAGCGCGGCTGACGAAGTCGCCCTCCCGCCGGCGGATCTCGTCGACCCCGACGGCCTGCTTGAGCGCGACGACGAGCCCGGCGCGGACCGACTCCACGATCGCCGGCGTGCCCGCCTCCTCCCGGACCGCCGGCTCAGGGTGGTAGGAGTGGCCGCCCGGGGTCACGAACGTGATCGTTCCGCCCCCCGGCACCGACGGCACGGTGTTGCGGAAGAGCGATCGCTTCGCGACGAGGATGCCGGGCGTCCCGGGGCCGCCGACGAACTTATGCGGGGAGAGGAAGACGGCGTCCTTGTAGGCGAGGTGCCCGTCGCGCAGCCCGGGTGAGGAGTTCATGTCGATCGGCAGGTACGGCCCCGCGGCCGCGTAGTCCCAGCAGGCGAGAGCGCCGTGGCGGTGGAGGAGGATCGAGACGCGCTCCGTGTCCGTGACGATCCCGGTGACGTTCGAGGCGGCCGAGAAGCTCCCGACCTTCAGGGGCCGGCGGCCGTGGCGGAGGAGCTCGTCCTCGAGGTGCTCCAGGTCGACGCGCCCCTCGGCGTCCTCGCGGATCGTGACGACGTCGGCGATCGACTCCCGCCAGGGGAGCTCGTTCGAGTGGTGCTCGTACGGGCCGACGAACACGACCGGCCGCTCGCCTTCGGGAGGCCTCGCGGGGCGGGCGGGCGCCGCGAGGCCGAGGACGCGCACGAGCTTGTCGATCGCCCCGGTCGAGCCCGAGCCGCAGAAGACGACGACGTCCTCGTCGCCGCCGTTCACGGCCTCGTGCACGATCAGGCGGGCCTCCTCGCGCAGCGCCGTCGTCCGGCGCCCGGTGGCGGAGGCCTCCGTGTGCGTGTTCGCGTAGAGCGGGAGGACCTGCTCGCGGATGACGTCCTCGACGAACGAGAGCGCGCGCCCGGAGGCGGTGTAGTCGGCGTAGACGATCGGACGGGGTCCGAACGGCCCCTCGAGCACGGCGCCGTCGCCGATCACCGAGGCGCGGATCCG
>DASTPT010000117.1:0-45401 GCA_035762085.1 Actinomycetota bacterium
GACCGCGCCGCGGTCGGTCATCAGCACCGGGTCGTAGGCGTAGATCGCGTCGGGGTCACCGTCGACGACGGCCTCGCCGACGACGACCTCGGCGCCCGCCCGCTCGAGCTCCGCGCGCAGAGCTCGGTGTTCGTCCGCGGCAGCTTCGGGGCTCGGCGCGTCGCGCCAGCCGTACCCGCGCCACGCGGCGAGGTCATCGGCACGTGGTGGACGCACGTAGACGCGCCGCAGGGGACCGACCTGATCCTGGATGCTGGGCATCGGCCTCTACGCTAGCCGAGGCCGCGCCACCGGTCCTCAGAGACGGTCGGCGATGTCGCGGCCCCACGTGCTGAGGAGCCCGGCCAGGACGACCACGTCGGCGAGGACCCCGAGCCAGGCCCCGACCGGCACCGTTCGCCACCACGGAACGATGGCCACGATCGACACGACCGCGGATCCCTTGGCGAGGGCCGGCCACCACTCGGCGCCCTGGATCACGCCGACGCCGGAGACCACCCATCCGACGAGCGCCACGAGCCAGAGCATCCCCCACCCCTGACCGACGTGGTCCCGGACGTGGACCCCGCCCGGGAGGATCCACGACTCGTCGGTGAAACCGACGTCCAGGCGGGACCAGGCCGCGAGGAAGCCCATCGTGTGTCCGAGCCCGTGCATGATGAAGAAGATCCCGACCGGCCAGCGCATCCGGCGATCACCTCCGCTCCCATCCTGCCCACTTCTGGTCCATGCCGGCGTGGCCCGCTGGCCCCGGTCCTGCATGACCGTCCGGCCCGTGCTTGACTGGACGCTCACGGTGCACGCTCGTGACCGGTCCTGGAAGGAGGCGATCGTGATGTCGCTCACGACCGAGTACCTGGAGGGCCGTGGCGTCCCGTTCGAGGCGGTGGCGCACGAGAAGGCGTTCACCTCCATCGACGAGGCTCGCGCGCTCGGCATCGACGCCGATGCGGTGGTGAAGACCCTGCTGATCGACACCGCCGGCGGACACGTCCTGGCGGTCGTCCCGGGCGACCGACGGCTGGACATGCGCCTGCTCGAGGGCGTGGTCGGCGACAAGCACGCGCACCTCGCCACGGAGCAGGAGATCGAGCGCGACCTGCCCGGTGTCGAGCTCGGCAGCCTGCCGCCGCTCGGCGGGCTGTTGAAGATGCACGCCTACGTCGACCCGGAGGTCCTCGAGCACGAGACGATCGTGTTCGCGGGCGGCGTGCAGACCGAGTCGATCCGGGCGCGCTCCGAGGACGTGTTCCGCGACGAGGTCGTGACGGTCGCGAAGATCACGAAGGACTTCGCCGAGCACTACGGCTAACGTCGCGCGTCGAGCGCCGCGCGAGACCGATCGCCACGGCGATCACGATCGCGCCTGCGACCAGGAGCGCCACGGGCATCGCGGCCGTGTCGCCGAACAGTCGAACGAGCACGCGGATCAGGTATCCGAACACGCCCACGGTGCCGAAGCCCAGGAGCACGGCCTCGTGCAGGGCGAGGCTCGCGACGATGAGGGCGATGGCCGTCGTGAGGCCGAGCCACATCCCGACCCCCTGCCCGCCGTCGGTCAACGCCATCGGCGCCCACAGCACGACGAGCGACCCGCCGATGAACGCAGCCCGTTCGGGCGGGAGCCGCCGGATGATACCGAGCACCAGCCACGCCGCGCCGACCGCCCAGACCGCGAGCATCGTGTCCGTCCCGTCGCCGAGCGCGGCGCCCACCGTCGTGAGGATCCCGACGAACAGCGCGATCTGCTGCAGCGCCTGGCGCGGCGGCGTAGAGCGCGGCGCCGAGCACCGTGATCGCGATCCCACACGTCAGTGTCGGCACGCTGCCTCGGTGCCCGAGCAGGTCGTAGGCGACGAGCCACGCGAGCCATCCGACCAGGCCCGTGGCGACGCCCCAGAGCACGCTCGTGAGCCGCACCATCGCGGGATCGCCGCCCCGGCGGACGAGCGCACCGGCGGCGAGGGCGACGAGGGCGCCGGCCGCGATGGCGGCGACGCGCACGGCGGGCGTGAGCTCGCTCCATCGATCGCCGAGCAGGACGGCGGCCGCGGCGGCCGCGAGCGCAGCCCCGACGTGGGCGAGCGCCTCGGTGATCATCGGGACCCGCCGAGCTTCGGGCTCGCGCGGGCGCGTCTCGAAGGCCTGGATCGCATCGGCCTCGGCCGGTGAGATGAGGGAGGCGGCCACCCAGCGGTGGAGCTTCTCGTGGAGTGCGGGGTCGACGGCGGATGGGTGGTCGAGGACGCGTGGGCGATCGAGGTCCGCGGGCATCTCGACCTCCTGTCTCGAGGACATCGTCCGTCTGCGGTCCGTCGAGCGCAAGGGCATACTTCGGCTCATGCCCGATCTGGTGGAGGTGCGGCGCGAGGGGCCCGTCGCGGTGCTCACCCTGAACCGGCCCGAGAAGCTGAACGCGCTCTCGACCGCGCTGGAGGGGTCGCTCGGAGCGGCGCTGGGCTCGGACGACGTGCGCTCGAGTCGGGCGGTCGTCGTCGCGGGGAGCGGCACGGCGTTCTCGGCGGGCGCCGACGTGCACGAGATGCGGGAGCAGACGCCCTCCTCGATCCTCGCGTACTACCGCGATGCGGGGGAGGTGTACGAGCGCGTCGCCGCGCTTCCGATGCCGACGATCGCGGCGATCCACGGGTACTGCCTGGGCGGGGGACTCGAGCTCGCCCTCGCGTGCGACTTCCGCGTGGCCGACGAGGCGGCGGTCTTCGGCCTGCCCGAGGTGGGGATCGGGATCGTGCCGTCGTCCGGCGGGACCCACCGGCTGGTGCGGGCGGTCGGCACCGCCAGGGCGAAGGAACTGCTCCTGCTCCGCGACCGCTTCGGCGCCGAGGAGGCGCTCGGCTTCGGGCTCGTCACCGTGGTCGTCCCAGGGGGTCAGGCCGGCGCCCGGGCGATCGAGATGGCCGCCGAGCTCTCGACGCTCCCGCCGCTCGCGGTCGAGGTGGCGAAGCGCGCGGTGGACGCGGCGGCGGAGTCCTCGCGGGAGGCGGGGCTGCTGATCGAGCGCCTCGCGTACGGCGTGCTCTCCCAGACCGAAGAGCACGCGGAGGAGACGGCGGCGTTCGACGATCGTCGCGACCGCGAGACGTGAGCGAGCGGCTCACTCCGGCTGTGGCGGTGGGTACCCCAGGCCCCAGGCGTCGTTGCCCCCGTCGACCACGAGCGTCGTTCCCGTGATCGAGGCCGCGGCGGGCGTGGCGAGGAAGGCGATCAGCGAGGCGACCTCCTCGGGGGCGACCAGCCGACCGAGCGGCGTCGTGCGCAGCGCCTCGTCGACGAACTCCTGCCCGTACGCCCGGAACGCCTCCGTGTCGATCGCGCCCGTCGAGACGCACACCGCACGGATCCGGTAGCGGCTCCACTCGATCGCCAGGCCGCCGGCCAGGTTCTCGAGCGCCGCACGTGCCGCGGCCGAGTGCACCATGAACGGGACCCCGCGTCGAGGGCTGAACCCGATGAACACGACGAGCCCGCCGCCGTCGGGGATCATCGAGCGCGTCGCGACCGTCCGCGTCAGGTCCCACACCGCGTCGACGTTCAGCCGGTGCACGGCGCGCCAGCCCTTCGGGGAGATGTTCTCGGGCGTCGCGACGAACTGGCCGCCGGCGTTGTTCACGAGCACGTCGACCCGGCCGAAGCGCTCGAGCGCGGCGTCGACGAGCGCCTGGACCTGCTCCGCCTCCCGAACGTCGGTGGGCACCGCCAGGCAGGCGGCGCCCGCCGCCTCGAGCTCGACGCGGAGCTCCTCGAGCGGCTCCGGGCGCCGACCGGCGATCACGACCGATGCCCCGGTGCGCGCGAGCTCGCGCGCGATCGCCCGCCCCAGGCCCGTGCCGCCGCCCGTGACGAGCGCCACGATCCCTGCGTTCGCGTCCTCGCTCAGCACCGGGCGGTAGCCGTCCACGCGCACATCATGCACCGGAGGGGCGCGGGGGGTTACGGTTCCCCGGGAGGGTCGCCATGGCCTCGAGCCGGCTGGACGAGATGGTCGCGCGGACGCCAGCGACGCGCGACCGCGTGGTCGACTTCCTCCGCGCCGCGAGCATCTGCGCCGTCGTCTTCGGCCACTGGTTCATCGCCCTGATCTACTGGCGACGCGGCGTCGTGGGCGTCCACAGTGCCGTCGGCGTTCAAGCTGGCATGTGGCTCGGCACCTGGTTCTTCCAGGTGATGCCGGTCTTCTTCTTCGTCGGCGGGTTCTCGAACCTGATCACGCTCGACGCGTTCCACCGTCGCGGCGAGTCCACGTGGGCGTTCGTGCGGAGCCGGATCTGGCGACTGCTGCGGCCCTCGCTCGTGTTCCTCGGCATCTGGTTCGTCGTGCAGGTGATCCTCCACCTCACCGATACCGGCGCCCCGACCGGGTTCACGCTCTGGGGCGACACCACCTTGCTCCGCGGGATGTACCCGCCCGCCGCGACGCTGCCGTTCGGCCCGCTGTGGTTCCTCGCCGTCTACCTGATCGTCGTCGCGATCGCCCCGGCGACCGTCTGGCTGCACCGGCGGTTCGGCCTGTGGGTCCCGGTCGTGATGATCGCCATCACGATCGTCGACGACGTCCTCGGGTTCGGGCTCGGGATCGCGGGGTTCCGGTACGTGAACGTCGCGACCGTGCTCCTGCTGCCGCACCAGCTCGGGCACTTCTACGCCGACGGCTCGATGCTGCGGTGGCCCAGGAAGGTCTTCTGGGCGATGGTGGCGGTCGGTCTCGGCGGGTTGGTGCTGCTCACGAACCCGTGGCTCTTCGAACCGTTCGGCGACGCCCGGTTCGACTGGTTCCCGACGATCGGGCACTACCCCAAGAGCCTGCTCGGCACCGACGTCGAGCCGATCTCGAACGCCTACCCGCCGACGGTGTGCTTCATGCTCGCGGCGATCTGGGCCGTGGGGGCCGTGATGCTCCTTCGCCCCCTCCTCGCCAGGTGGCTGCAGAACCCCCGTCCGTGGAAGGCGACGATCTTCGTGAACAGCGTGATCATGACGCTGTTCCTGTGGCACATGACCGCGTTCCTGCTCGCGATCCTCGTCCTGTGGCCGCTCGGGTTCGGGGACTACTCGGACGCCACGGCGGGCTGGTGGCTCGAGCGCGTCCTGTGGATCGGCGTCCCCGCGCTGTTCCTCGCCGGGATCGTCGCGCTCCTCGGCCGCTTCGAGCGCTCGCCGGGCCGGCCTCCCGCCGAGAGAAGGTTGGCAGCTGCATAGGTTGTCGGGGCCGAACAGGTCTACGATGCAGGGCGGGAACCGCACACGAGGGGGGATCGGCGATGCTGGCTGAGTTCGATCTGGGCGACGTGCTGTGGAGCATGCTCGTCTTCTTCTTCTGGTTCATGGCGATCTGGATCTTCATCGCCCTGTTCAGCGACATCTTCCGTCGGCGCGATCTCTCGGGCGGGGCGAAGGCCGGATGGATCCTGCTGCTGTTCGTCCTCCCGTTCATCGGCGCCCTGATCTACATGGTGGTGCGGCCGAAGATGACCGAGCAGGACAAGGAGGAGCTCGAGCGGGTCGCGGAGGCCCGCCGGCGGGTCGAGGGGTATTCGGCCGCCGACGAGATCGAGAAGCTCTCGAGGCTCCGCGACGAGGGCAAGATCTCCGCGGAGGAGTACGAGGACCTCAAGCGGAAGGCGATGATCCAGCTCTAGCGCCACGTCGGCGTACCCTGGGACGCATGTCCACGACGGCGCCCGTCGAGGTCGAGCGTCCCACGGCGGACGAGGTCGCCGAGCCCGACGTCCCGTGGATCGTGATCGTCTGGAACGATCCGATCAACCTGATGTCGTACGTCGTCTACGTGTTCCAGAAGCTGTTCGGGTACAACCGCGAGAAGGCGACGAAGCTCATGCTCGACGTCCACCACAAGGGCAAGGCCGTGGTCTCGAACGGCGGGCGGGAGAAGTGCGAGTTCGACGTCTCGCGGCTGCACGCCCACGGCCTGTGGGCGACGATGCAGAAGGACCGTTGATGGCGTTCGAGCGCGTCAAGCGGACACGCAAGGGCGACTTCCAGGTCCGTCTGCCGAACGGCGAGCGCGAGCTGCTGCGCACGCTTCCGGAGCAGCTCCGGGAGCTGCTCACCGGCGGCGATCCGACGACCGACGCCGCCCTCCGGCGGCTGTTCCCGGCGCCGACGTCGGACGACGAGGCGTTGAACGCCGAGTACGAACGGCTGACGCGCGGGGACCTCCTCGAGGAGCGGCTCGCGGCCCTCGACACGATGGAGCGCACGCTCGGGGCGGAGCGGCTGAGCGAGGACGAGCTCCTCGCGTGGCTCTCGGCGATCAACGACCTGCGTCTGGTGATCGGCGTGCGCCTCGACGTGACCGAGGAGACGACGGTCGAGGACTTCGCGAGCCTGCCCGACGACGATCCGGCCGTCCAGATGTACGCGCTCTACTCGTACCTGACGTTCCTCGAGGACCACCTCGTCGGCGCGCTCTCCGGATCGCGCTAGCGGCGGTCGCGTATCCTCGGTCGGTCGTGAGCGTGATCGACCTGGTCGACGTGAGCTACGCCCTGCCGGGCGGCTGGACCCTGTTCGAGGACGTCACCTTCCGCGTCCCCGAGGGGCACCGCGCCGCGCTCGTCGGCGCGAACGGCATCGGGAAGACGACCTTGCTGCGGATCGTGGCGGGGCTCGAGCCGCCGACGGGCGGCCAGGTGAACGTGCCCGGGCGGGTCGGGCTGATGCGCCAGTTCATCGGGTCCGACGAGCAGCCGACGACGGTGCGCGAGTTCCTGCTCGCGTACGCCGAGCCGGAGGTGGCGCGCACCGGCGCCGACCTCGTCCGCGCGGAGCGCGCCCTCGCGCGCGGTCCCGACGAGCGCGCGCAGCTCGCGTACGCGCACGCGCTCGCGGCGTGGGAGGACGCCGGCGGGTACCGCGCCGAGGTCGTCTGGGACCGCTGCACCCACGCCGCCTTCGGGCAGGGCTACCCCGAGTGCGCCGAGCGGCACGTCGAGACGCTCTCGGGCGGCGAGCGGAAGCGGCTCGCGCTCGAGGTGCTGTTCCGGAGCGCGTTCGACGTGCTGTTGCTCGACGAGCCCGACAACTTCCTCGACATCGAGGGCAAGCGCTGGCTCGAGGAGCAGATCCGGGCCTGCCCGAGAGCCATCCTGTTCGTGTCGCACGACCGCGCGGTGCTCGCCGCGACCGCGACGCGCGTCGTGACGCTCGAGGGCCGCGGTGCGTGGGTCCACCCTGCGGGCTTCGCGAGCTACGGGCAGGCGCGCGAGCATCGGCTCGAGCGGCTCGAGGAGGAGCACCGGCGGTTCGCCGAGCGCCACAAGCACCTCGAGGACCACCTGAGGGAGATGAAGCGCAAGGCCGCCTACAACTCGGACTTCGCGTCGCTCGCCCGCTCGGCCGAGAAGAAGCTCGCGCGGTTCGAGGAGCGCGAGACGCCGACCGAGCGCCCGAAGGACCAGGACGTCAGGATCGCGATCGCCGGCGGTCGCACCGGGAAGATGGCGCTGCGCTTGACCGGGCTGTCGATCCCGGGCCTGCTCGACCCGTTCGACGCCGAGATCTCGTTCGGCGAGCGGATCGGGATCATCGGGCCGAACGGGACCGGCAAGACGCACTTCCTGCGACTGCTCGCCGGCGAGGACGTGACGCACGAGGGGGAGTGGCGCCTGGGCGCGCGCGTCGAGCCCGGACTGTTCCGACAGCTACACGATCGCGCCGATCTCAAGGGCGTGCCGATCGTGGAGGTCCTCCAGAAGGGGGGCATGTCGATGAGCGAGGCGATGGCGATGCTGAACCGCTACGAGCTCTCGCGTGCGGCGCGCAACCCCTTCGAGCTGCTGTCGGGTGGCCAGCAGGCGCGCCTGCAGCTCCTGCTGATGGAGGTGGAGAGCCCGACGATGCTCCTGCTGGACGAGCCGACGGACAACCTGGACGTCGCGAGCGCCGAGGCGCTCGAGGACGCGCTCCTCCGGTACGAGGGCACGGTGATCGCGGTGACCCACGACCGCTGGTTCATGCGCTTGATGGACCGGTTCCTGTGGTTCGACGAGGCCGGGCCGGTCCGCGAGCTGTTGGAGTCGCCCTGGGCCGACGAGCTCGCCGGCGTGGCGGGCTGAGCTACTCGTCCTCGGGCTCGCCCTCGCCCTGGATCGGCGGCGACACGCGGAACGTGGCGCGGAACCCGTCGATCAGCGTCCGGCGCTCGGTGTCCGAGAGGCTGGCTCCGGGGTGGGTCACCAGGTACGAGCGGGGAGGCATCGAGCCCTCGTCGATGACCTCGAACAGCTCGTCGGCCTCGGGCTGGGGGCGGTCCCACTCGGTGAGGTTCAGGACCTTCCTGCCGCCGTCGACGTCGCGCTGGACCAGCCACGAGAACGGCGCGACGTTCGTGTACCAAGGCCACTCGGTCAGGTTGCTGTGGCAGTCGAAGCAGGAATCGACCGCGATCGCTCGGGTCCCCGGCCCGTCCCACGCCGGCTCGGCCGTGACGGGCGGGTTCGAATGGTCGCGGCCGTACGGGACGAACTGGATCAGCACGAGCAGTCCCAGCAACCCGAGCACCAGCAGGCGGAGGGCCCGTCGCCACCGCATGTCCGCATGTTCGCCCACGGCGCCGGGCGACCGGCGGGGCGAACGGCCCGCTACAGGACGGCCGTCTCGACGACCAGATCGCCCTCGACGAAGCGCGAGAGCCGGAGCGGGCGCAGGTCGAACGTCTCGCAGCGGCCGAGCGTCACGAGCTCGGCGATCGCCCTGCCGGCGGCGGGCGCGTGCATGATCCCGTGCCCGCCGAAGCCGACGCACTGCAGGAACCGTGGCGCCTCCGGGGTCTCACCGACGATCGCGTGGTGGTCGGGCGTCTCGGGGTACAGGCCCGCCCAGCACGCGTCGACGTCGATCGGCACGTCCTCGAGGAACGGGAAGCGGTTGCCGATGCGCTCGGCCACATCGCCGAGGAAGGCCGGATCGACCGAGGTCTCGCGGCTCGGCGGGTCGGCGGGGTTCGAGTAGGCGATCACGCAGCCCCCGCCGGGCTCGCGGCGAACGAGCACGCCGGTGTCCAGATCGACGCACATCGGGATCAGCTCGCCCGCGTGCGCGGGATCGGGAGCGAAAGCCAGGTTGCGGCGGTACGGGGTCACGGGGACCTCGACGCCGAGCATGGCGCCCACGTCGCGCGCGTCCGACCCCGCGGCGTTCACCAACCACGGAGCCCGGACGACCCCGCCCTGGTGCTCGACCTCGAAGCCGTCCCCCGTGCGGCGGATCGCCTGCACCTCGGCGTCGGTCACGATGCGGGCGCCGAGCCCGCGGGCCTCGCGTTCCATCGCGCGCGCGACCCCGTAGGGGTCCAGCATGCCGTCGCGCGCGTGGAACGTGCCCGCTATCAGCCCGTCGGGGCGCAGGAACGGCGCTCGCTCCAGGACCTCCGCCGCCGAGAGCCACTCGGTCGCGACACCGAGCGAGCGCTGCAGCTCGTAGCCCGCGCGGAGTTCGCGCTCGCCCTCGGGCGTGCCGGTGAACAGCAGGTAGCCGGTCTGGTGCATCGAGAGCAGGCCGGTTGCCGCCTCGAGGCGCTCGAGCTCGTCGATCGACCAGAGCGAGAACGCGACGTTCGGGGCCGTCGTGAACTGGGCCCGGAAGCCGCCGTTCGCCCGCGAGGTCGACTCCTCCGCCACCTGGCCGTGACGCTCGAGTACGACGACGTCGTCGACGCCGGCGCGCGCGAGCTCGCGGGCGCAGGACAGCCCGATGACGCCCGCGCCGACGACGGCGACGCCCGTCACGGACTCAGGCGTCGGGCCCTGTCTCGTCCTTCGGCGGAGCGGCCTCGGTCTCACCCGTCGGCGGAGCGGCCTCGGTCTCACCCGTCGAGGCGTCCGGTCGCTCGGGCGCCGTCCCGGCGGGCTCGCTCCTCCCGATCCGCTTCCGGACCTCCTCGGAGACCTCCTGGAACGTCACCGTGAGCGCGTCGCCGACCGAGCGCGCCGCCTGCTTCAGGTCGTCCTTGGCGCTCGGATCCCGGATCGTCTCGCCGAGCGACGTGAACGCCTGGTCGAGCTGGCGTGTGATCGTCGAGAACGCCTCCTCGATCTTGCGCTTGTCCTCATCGGTCGTGGCGCCTCGCTCCTGCTCGAGCTGCTTGTAGCGCGCCGCGAGCGCGCGACCGAACGTCGCGAACCGCTCGCCGACCTCGTCCCACGCTTCCTTCGAGCTTCCGGCCATGGCACATCCCTCCCGTCGACTGTCCCTCCGAGTCTACGAGCGTGCGGGTTCGGCGATACTCAGGTCGTGGGCCCGACGATGCGCGCGATGCTGCTCCGGGCGCCGGGCGAGATGCTCGAGGCGACCGACATCGCGACGCCCGAGCCGGGTCCCGGACAGGCCCTGATCCGGATCGCCGCGTGCGGGGTGTGCCGGACGGACCTCCACGTGCTGGACGGCGAGCTGTCCGAGCCGAAGCTCCCGCTCGTGCTCGGCCACCAGGTGGTCGGCTCGGTCGAGGCGCTCGGCCCGGAGATCGAGGGCCTGGCGGCGGGCGACCGCGTCGGCGTCCCGTGGCTCGGGTGGACGTGCGGCGGGTGCGCGTACTGCACGACCGGTCGCGAGAACCTCTGCCCGCGGGCGCGCTTCACCGGGTACCAGCTCGACGGCGGGTACGCCGAGATGCTCGTCGCCGACGCCCGGTTCTGCTTCCCGGTCCCCGAGGGCTACCCGGACGACCAGGCGGCGCCGCTACTCTGCGCCGGGCTGATCGGCTGGCGGTCGCTCCGGATGACCGGCGACGCCGAACGGTTGGGTCTGTACGGGTTCGGGAACTCGGCGCGACTCGTCGCGCAGGTCGCCAGGATGCAGGGCCGCCGCGTGTTCGCGTTCACCCGTCCCGGGGACGACGCGGCGCAGCGGGCCGCGGTCGAGCTCGGATGCGAGTGGGCCGGCGACTCGACGCAGGCGCCGCCCGAGGCGCTGGACGCCGCGATCTGCTTCGCGGCGGTCGGCGACCTCGTGCCGCTCGCGCTCCGAGCCGTCGCCCCGGGCGGCAGCGTCGTCTGCGCCGAGATCCACATGAGCGACATCCCGTCGTTCCCGTACTCGATCCTGTGGGGCGAGCGTGTGCTGCGCTCGGTCGCGAACCTCACCAGGCAGGACGGCCTGGAGTTCCTGGCTGTGGCGCCGATGGCCGGCGTGCGCACCGACGTCGTGCCGTTCGAGCTCGAGCGCGCGAACGACGCGATCGCCCACGCGCGCTCCGGTGCGAGCGGCACTCCGGTGCTGATCGTCTGACGCGGTCACGCGTCGAGCAGCCGGAGGTGTCCATGCCACCGCCGGCCGGTTCAGGTGCGCGGATCGTGCTCGGGGCCTCGATCGTCGCGCGACGAGGCTCGCCGCGCTCGGAAGTCGTCCATGAACGCCCGGAGGGCGAGGACGCCCTCGAGCGGCATCGCGTTGTAGATCGACGCGCGGATGCCGCCGACGCTGCGATGGCCCTTCAACTCGAGCAGGCCGCGGTCTCCAGCCTCCTCGACGAAGGCCTTCTCGAGGACCTCGGAGGGGAGGCGCCAGGTCACGTTCATCAGCGACCGGGCCTCGTGCGCCGCGTGGCCCCGGTAGAAGCCCTCGCTCTCGTCGATCGCCTCGTACAGGACCGCGGCCTTGCTGCGGTTGCGCTCGTGCATCTCGCGGAGCCCGCCGACCTCGTCTCGCAGCCACCGCGTCACGAGCATGAGGACGTAGATCACGAACACCGGCGGCGTGTTGTACCGGGAGCCGCTCTCGGCATACGTGCGGTAGTCGAGCATCGTCGGCAGGCCGTCCGGGATCCGCTCGAGCAGGTCCTCGCGGAGCAGCGCGACCGTGAGCCCGGCCGCCCCCGCGTTCTTCTGCGCGCCGGCGTACACCACGCCGTAACGCTCGACGGGGATCGGCCTCGACAGGAAGTCGGAGGACGCGTCGCAGACGAGCGGGGCGCCGCTCGCGGGCTCGAACCCCTCGGGAAGCTGGACACCCTGGATCGTCTCGTTCGAGGTCACGTGCAGGTACGCGGCCGACGGGTCGAGGTCGAGGGCTCCGAGGTCCGGCACGTTCGTGTACGAGGTCTCGGCGCCGTCCCAGACGACGCCGGTCGCGCCGACCTTCCTCGCCTCGGCGAGCGCCTTGTTCGCCCACGAGCCGCCCACCACGTACTGGGCGGTCGCGTCGCCGAGCAGGTTCATCGGGACCATCGAGAACTGGAGCGACGCCCCGCCCTGCAGGAACAGCACGCGGTACGTGTCGGGGACGGCCAGGAGCCCGCGGAGGTTGGCCTCGGCCTCGTGGATGACGGCGTCGAACGCCGAGCTGCGATGGCTGATCTCGAGCACGGATGCGCCGGCGCCGGGGAGCGCGAGCAGTTCCTCGCGAGCCCGCTCGAGCACGGGCAGCGGGAGCGTGGCGGGACCGGCCGAGAAGTTCCAGGCGCGTTCGGGCATGCGGACATGTTCCCGGGCGGACGGACGGTCGTCATCTCGGACAGCCGCGGGCCCCGAGGGGCCGGGTCCTTCGGTCCATGCAACCGGGGATGAGCGCCGGGGAAGATGGACGGCGAGACGACACGCGGAGGTGACGGTTCATGGTCGAGGCGTTCCTGCTGATCCAGTGCGACATGGGCTCGGGGGCTTCGGTGACGAAGGAGATGCGCAAGGTCCCCGGCGTGGACCTCGTGCACTACGTCACGGGGCCCTACGACCTCGTCGCCCGTGTCGAGGCGGACGACCTCGGCAGCCTCAGCAAGCTCGTGGACGAGGTCCAGTTGGTGCCCGGCATCACCCGGACGATGACCTGTCCGATCCTGAAGGCGTGAGTCGCCGGCTCCCCGGTATCGTGCCGGCGTGGACCTGACCGCGCTCGACCTCCTGCTCGTCGGGCTCGCAGCGCTCGCGGGGGGCGCGGTGAACGCGATCGCCGGCGGCGGCACGCTCATCACGTTCCCGATGCTGACGGCGGTGGGGGTCCCCGCCGTCTCGGCGAACGTCACCAACACGGTCGCCCTGTCGCCGGGCTACCTCGGCGGGACGTACGCGCAGCGCTCGGACCTGGAGGGGCAGCGGGAGCGGCTGCGGCTCCTCGTCCCGGTCGCGGTGGCCGGCGGCCTCGCAGGCGGGGCGCTGCTCCTCGCGACGGGGGAGGAGCTGTTCCGGGATCTCGTGCCGTACCTCATCCTGGGCGCCAGTGCGCTCCTGCTGCTGCAGGAGCGTGTCCGCGCCCGCGTGGTCCGTCGCCTGGCCGAGCGGGAGCGCGCCGACCCACACGATGCGTGGGTCGCGATCCCGGCGTTCGCGGCGTCGGTCTACGGCGGGTACTTCGGAGCCGGGCTCGGAGTGATCCTGCTCGCCATGCTCGGGCTCGTGCTCGAGGACACGCTCACACGGATCAACGCGCTCAAGCAGTCGCTGTCGTTCTGCGTGAACGTGACCGCGGCGATCTTCTTCCTGTTCTCCGGCGAGGTGGTCTGGAGCGCGGCGCTCGTGATGGCCGCCGCGGCGCTCGTCGGCGGCTCGATCGGTGGTCGGGTCGCCGGCAGGATGCGCGCCGAGCGGTTCCGTCTGATCGTCGTCGCGATCGGCGTCGCAGTCGGGATCGCCTACCTGGTGCGGGGGTGACGATCCGGTGCGGCCGCTCGACGATCGCCGGACCGACCGCGCCCGGCTGCAGCGTCGGGCGCTCGTCCTCGAGTACGCCACGATCGCTTGGAACGTGGGCGAGGCGGTGCTCACGATCGGTCTGGGGATCGCGGCCGGCTCGCTGGCGCTGATCGGGTTCGGGACCGACTCGATCATCGAGGTGTTCGCGTCCTCGGTGGTCGTGTGGCACCTTCGGCCCGGTCACGAGACCGATCACCCGGCGCGGACCCGCCGAGCGCTGCTGCTCGTCGCGCTCGCGTTCGCGCTCCTCGCGATCGTGCTGGGCGCGGTCGCGATCCGAGACCTGGTGATCGGGCGCCACGCCGGTGAGTCGCCGATCGGGATCGCGTACCTGGCCGTCACGGCCGTCGTGATGTTCTGGCTCGCCCTCGCCAAGCGACGCCTCGCTCAGCGCCTGGACTCCGCTCCGCTGCGGTCCGAGGCGACGATGACGTTCCTCGACGGGATCCTGTCGAGCGCGACGCTCACCGGGCTGGCGCTGAACGCCGCGCTCGGCTGGTGGTGGGCCGACCCTGCCGCGGCGCTGCTGGTCGGCGTCGCCGCTGCCAACGAGGCTCGGGAGAACCGGGCCGAGGCGTCCGAGCTGGTCTAGGCCCCACCCGTCAGGCCGCGGGCGGGAGCACGCGACGGACGGTGATGTCCTCGGGGACCAGGGACCACTCGACGCCGTCGACGTGCACGACCGTGTCGAGCGGCGTGAGCGCCTTCGCCGGGCCCTTCACCTGCAGCGTGTCGCCGTCGAGCAGCACCGCCTCGGACCGGCCGCACGTGCAGGTGCCGCGTCCGTCCTCGAGCTCGAAGGCTCGACGGCACGGCAGGCAGTAAACCCAGCGGATGTCGGTTCCGAGGAGCGTGTCGGTCGTCATGTCCATCACCTCCAGGTGAGAGCGGTGCGGCCCGGCGTCCGGGGGGACCGGCGTGCCGCCGGACCGCACACATCGGTACGGGCCAAGTACCCGTCCACGCCTGGTGCAAACCCCCGTCCTCACGCCGCCACCTCGGGGGCTGGAGTACGCTCGGCGCATGCCCGGCACGCCGCCGGGCCCGAACGGGAGGGGGCTCCCATGACGAAGCGCTCCTGGACCCTCGGACGCTGGGCGCTGCTCGCGTCGCTGGTCGTCCTGCTAACCGGCTGCCTGAAGCTCGACATGCAACTCGACGTCCAGGCTGACGACACGGTGGACGGGTCCGTGGTGTTCGCGGTGAACAAGGACGTCCTGTCGCTGACCGGAGGTTCGTTCGCCGACCTGATCGGCGAACAGACGCCGTTCCCGAGCGACATGGAGGGCGTCACATCGGAGGAGTACGAGGATGGCGAGTTCACGGGCCAGCGGTACGACTTCGAGGGCGTCCCGATCAGCGAGTTCAACAGCGACCCCGCCGATCCCGACGGCCTGCGGATCACGCACGAGGGGGACACGTTCGTCGTGCAGGGCGCCCTGGACCTCTCGCAGGATCTCGGAGGGCTGAGCGGCGTGACCGGTGCAACCGGACCGTTCGACCCCGCGCAGATGATGGGGTCGGCACAGCTCCGCATCGCGATCTCGTTCCCCGGCAAGGTCACTCAGGCCAACGGCGAGATCGACGGCAACACGGTCGTGTGGGAGCCGCGGTTCGGCGAGCGTCAGGAGCTGCAGGCGACGGCCTCAGCCGTCGCCAGCGGCGGGGACAACTGGACCCTGGTGTTCATCCTGCTCGGGATCGCGGCGGTGGCCATCATCGCGGCCATCATCGTGCTGATGAACCGGAGGAAGAAGGCGGCCGAGGGTGCCGCGGCGCCGACGGTCGCCGAGGCAACGCCGATGGTCACCCCCGGCGCGGAGACGACGTCCCCGATGCCCCCGGCCCCGATGCCGGCGACGGGGCCGGAGGTTCCGCCGACGACCGCGCCGCCGACCTCGGAGCCCGTCACGCCCCCTCCGCCACCGCCCACCACCGGGACGACGATGCCGGAGACCGAGCCGACGAAGCCGGAGACCGAGCCGGCGATGCCGCCCACCGACACGGGGACGCCCCCTGCGGAGCCGGAGGAGCCACCTCCTCCCTCCCAGACGTAGATCAGCCGCCGCCGTCGCGACCGAGGGGTGGCTCGAGGAGCGCCGCCGGGTCGAGCCGGACGATCAGTGCTCTGAGGGCCGAGACCGCCGCCGCGCGAAGCCGTCCACGGCGCCGATCCGGGCGCCCGCCCGAGCGCGAACGGTCCCGCCGGGCGCGCTCGGCGGCGCGTGCGAGCTCGACCTCGCGGACCATCAGGTTGGCGAGCTCCCCGCCTGCATCCTGTCGAACCATCCTTGTGCCTCCCCTCGAGGTCGAGTATCTTGAGGTCGAGAAGATAGCGCGGGATATCGTTCGATGTCAAGAGGGTCCACATCGAGAAGATGGAGATGAAGATGACGGACAGGGACGCCATCGACCGCCACCTGGACGAGGTCCTCGAGGGGTTCCCGTGGATCGACCCGGAGGTCGAGGGTGCGGTGGACCGGATCTGGAAGCTCTCGAAGCACCTCGACCGCCTGTGGGACTCGACCGCCGCGCGCTTCGGGCTGCACCAGAGCGGGGAGTACAAGGTGCTCCTGAAGCTGCTCCAGGCGCCCGGGCGCCAGATGACGCCCGGCCAGCTGTCCTCCAAGCTCGTCCTGTCGACGGGGGCGATGACGAACCGTCTCGACCGGCTCGAGTCCGCGGGCCTCGTGCGACGCGAGCGCGACCCCGGCGATCGCCGGAGCGTCATCGTTCGGCTCACGGACCGGGGGGCGGCCCTCATGAGCGATGCGATCGCTGCACAGGCGAAGGAGGAGAGCCGAGTGATGTCCGCGCTGAAGCCCGAGGAGCAGCGGCGCCTGAACCAGCTCCTGCGCAAGCTCATGCTGGTCTTCGAGCGCGAGGGCACGTAGCCCGGCTCGTTCGCCCCCCAGGGGACGGGACCTTCGACGGTGAGTGCTCCGGCCCTGATGCGCGAGCATCCGCTCGGCGGGACCGCTCGGCGTCCCGCACGCTCAGGGGAGGATCACCGTGGAAGACACACCGCAGCGTCGCATCGAGATCCCGCTCGCGGCCGACCCGGCACCGCTCGGGCTCGCGGCCTTCGCGCTGACCACGTTCCTGCTCTCCGCCAAGAACGCGGGCTGGACGGACGGCGGCAACGCCTGGCTGGGGTTCGCCTTCGCCTACGGCGGTCTGGCGCAACTCCTCGCAGGGATGTGGGAGTTCCGCAACCGCAACGTGTTCGGCGCGACCGCCTTCTCGACGTACGGGTCCTTCTGGATCGGCCTGGGGATCTACGTCTTCTTCGTCGAGGGTGGCAGCCCGAACGCGCTCAACGACCTGGGCTTCATCCTGCTCGCGTTCGCGATCTTCAACACGTACATGCTGATCTGGAGCTCGCGCGTGAACGTCGCGGTGTTCCTCGTGTTCCTCACGCTCGAGCTCACCGAGATCGTCCTGTTCCTCGGGTTCTTCTCGGACTCCGAGACGATCGTCAGGGCCGGCGGGGTGATCGGGGTGGTGACCGCGGCGGTCGCCTGGTACACATCCGCCGCCGGCGTCGTGAACGGGATGGCGGGACGCCAGGTGCTGAAGGTCGGCGGGCCGCTGTGGCGCGACAGGCCGGCGCCGACGCTCGGCCCCGACGTGACCGCATCCGCCGCGCGCGAGCGCGTCACCTAGTCGGGGTCCCGGCGGACCGTCAGCGGTCGTTCGTCGGTCGTCCCGGACGCCGCCCCCGCCTCGAGCGGGTCGTCGTCCGACGCGGGCGGCCGCAGGCTGGAAAGCCCGCCCCAGAACGCGCCCAGCGCGCCGAAGATCGCGCCGCCCGCCGCGGCGATCCCGAGCGCCCACCCGGGAGCTCCGAACGCGAGCGCGATCAGGAACCCGGCCGCCCCACCGAGCGCCGGCCCGATCACGAGGCCGAGGCCGATCCGCCGACCCGCGCGAGCCACGACCTCCTCCTCGCGACCCTCGCGGTCGATGTTCCGTCCCTCGGTCCCCGGCTCCACGTTCCGCTGCGACATGGGTACCATCACCTCTCATCCCGTGCTCTCGCGGTGATACCCATCCCCGCTCCCAGGGAACCGGGCTGGCGGGCGTGTGTGCGCCGCTCGGCACGGGTACGCCTCGAGAGGGAGGTGGCGTCATGCAGGAGCTGCGGGGTCGCGTGCTCGGACTCCTCCGGTCGACCGAGGGCAGCATGACCGAGGGAGAGATCCGCCAGCGCACGGGGGCCTCGGCGGGGCAGGTGCGTCGTGCGCTGGAACACCTGGCGCGCACCGAGACGGTGTTCCGGATCCGCTACAAGGACGATCCCGTCGACCACTGGCGCGCGAGCGCATCCTCGGCGTTCGGGCACGCGGACGAGCGGACGAAGGGGACGGTGCGGGGCGCCGTCTGCTCGGTGCTTCGCGGGAACGACTGGGGGCTCACCGAGCAGCAGATCTCGGAGGCCACGGGCGTCGGGCGACGGAAGATCCGCCCGCTCCTCGAGCGCTTGTTCCTCGACAACTCGGTGATCAAGGTCCGGTACCGGGACGATCCGGAGACCTACTGGCGGGCCGCCGGGATCCGCTCCAGGCCGAGCCCATAGGACGATCTCAGCGGGAGATCTCGAACCACACCGTGGTCCCGCGGCCGCTGGTCACTCCCCAGCGGTCCGCGAGCCGGTCCACCAGGTACAGACCCCAGCCCGAGTCGCGGAACATCGTCGTGGGCTCGCCGGGGAGCTCGAAGCCGGGTCCCGCGTCGCGCACCTCGACCCGTACGCGTTCCTTGTCCACGGAGATACGGAGCTCGATCGGGTCCCGCTCGCCGAGGCCGGCGTGCCGGACGCTGTTCGTGACGACCTCGCTCACCATGAGTCGCAGGTCCTGCAGGACCGCATCCTCCAGGACCCCCCGGAGGCGGTCCACCGCGTGGCGCGCCTCGGGGATCGAGGTCGGGTCGGCGCGAAGGCGGAGCGCGACGTCAGCCATGCGTGTCCTCCTCGGGTGGGCCGACGAACTCGAGCCGGCGATCCAGCAGGGCGATCCGGAAGACCCGATGGACCGGTTCCGGGCCCGGAACGAGCGCGAGCCTGCGGCCCTCTCGGCGTGCGCGCGAGTCGGCGGC
This sequence comes from Actinomycetota bacterium, assembly GCA_035762085.1. Classification (GTDB taxonomy): domain Bacteria; phylum Actinomycetota; class UBA4738; order UBA4738; family HRBIN12; genus HRBIN12. The sequence continues at coordinate 18,762 of DASTPT010000117.1, forward strand.
CAGGATGACGCGTAGGCCGGTCGAGTCGAGGAACTCGAGCGCCCGCAGGTCGAGCACCACCTCGCTCACGCCCTGGCACTCGACCTCGGTGAGGTGCCGGTCGGCGTCGGGGGCAGCGACGAGGTCGAACTCGCCGGCCATCACGACCATGGCCACGCCACCTCGGATCTCGGACGTGATCGAGAAGCCGCTCATCCCGCCACCCGGAGGACGAGCAGCGCGATGTCGTCCCGTGGCTGGTCGGAGCGGAACGCGACGACCTCCTCGAGGACGGCGTCCGCGATCTCCTGCGCGGACCGGCCCGCGAGCGACGCGAGCAGCTCGGCCAGCCGGTGCTCGCCGAACTCCTCCTCACCGCTGCGCTCGTCCGTGACGCCGTCCGTGTACAGCACGAGCGCGTCGCCTCGACCCAGGTCGATCGCGTCGTCCGCCAGGGTGGGATCCTCGAACACGCCGAGGAGCGTGCCGGGCGATCCAGCCGTCTCGAGCGTCCCGTCGGCGCGCAGGACGATCGGCAGTGGGTGTCCCCCGCAGGAGACCGTGACGCGGGTGCTCTGGTCGCTGCGCAGGATCCGCAGGCAGCACGCCGTGCAGAACCGCTGGTCGCTCGTCTGGCGAAGGATCGCCTCGTTGAGCGTGCCGAGGATGCGGCTCGGGCGCGTCTCGCTCATCGCGGCCGTTCGGATCGTGTAGCGCGCGAGGCCCATCATCGCGGCCGCCGCCGGTCCCTTGCCCACGACGTCGCCAATCACTGCCGCCCAGTGATCCTGATCGATCTCGAACACGTCGTAGAAGTCGCCGCCCACACTCGTGCCCTCGGACGCGGGCTCGTACCGCGCCCCGATCTCGAGGCCGGTGATCGGGGGCAGGTCCGGGGGCAGCAGGCTGCGCTGGAGGGTCTCGGCGACGTACTCGCGCTCGCCGTAGAGGCGCGCGTTCTCGAGCGCGAGCGCCGCCCGGCGTCCGAGCTCCAGGATCAGCTGGGCGTCGTCGTCGTCGAACGGCGGCGACCCGTGCGATCGAACGGTCACGAGCGCGCCGAGCGACCGCGCGCGGACCGAGAGCGGCACGACGACGACCGACGCGAAGCCGATGCGGCGCGCGTGCTCGAGCTGTTCGCCCTCCGCCATGACCCGCCGCAGCTGCTCCTCGGTGACCTCGGGCGCTACGACGGGCGCGCCGGTCCGTAGCACGCGACCGACCAGGCTGTGCGGGTTCGACGTGCTCGGGAACCTCGACGTGATCACCCGCTGCACGGTGGCGTCGAGCGCTGGGTCGCGGTGCGCGCCGATCGCCTCGACGACGTCGTCGGTGGGTCCCGTGAGGAAGACGGCGGCCCAGTCGCACACCTCCCGTGCGGCCAGTCGGGTCACGGCCGCGACGATGACCCGGGTATCGAGCGACGCGGTCATCGCGGCCCCGGCCTCGGCCAGGATGCGGAGGCGGCGTTGCGCCTCCTCCTCCTCGACGCGGGCGGCGCGCTCGGCCTCGTAGAGACGCCCGTTCTCGACCGCGATCGCGGCGCGATGCGCCAGGTCCTCGGCGAGCGCCAGATGCTCCGCCGTGTACGCGCGTCCGGACTCGGCGAAGATGAACGTGATCGCACCCAGCACGCGCTCGGCCACCCGGAGCGGGACGATCATCGCGGATCGGAGGTCGAGGTCGCGGGCCAACCGAGCGAGCTCCGGGCTGCGCTCGGCCGCCCGCTCGAGCATCTCCGGTGGGATGTGCTCGAGCAGCTCCGGGTGCCCGGTGCGCAGCACCGCTGGGACGCCGGTCGGCGCGTTCGGATCCGTGGGGAACCGCCGCCGGAGCTCCCACGCCATGTTCACCTTCGCCGGATCGACGTGCGAGACCGCGACGAGTTCCACGCCGCCGTCCTCGCCGAGCATGTCGATCGTGCACCAGTCGGCCAACCGGGGCACCACGATGTCGGCCAGCCGCTGGAGGGTCTCCCCGACGACGAGCGAGGATGCGAGGACGCCGCTCGCCTCCGCGAGGAACGCCAGGCGCTGGCTCGCGAGCTCGAGGCTGGCGAGGGTCGAGCGCTCGCGCTCGCTCGATGCAGCTTCGGCGAGGTGCTGCTCGTGCACGTCGGTCACGGTGCCGACCCACTCGACGACGGTGCCTCGATCGTCGCGGACCGGCGCGGCGCGGGCGATCACGTGGTGGTGCTCGGCCGAGGGGGCGTGCCAGATCCGGCCCTCGGCCTCGAACAGCGCGCGCGCGTCCCTGGCCTGGAACCACCGGGCGGTGAAGCCCGGTCGGTCCTCCGGATGCAGCGCCCCGATCCAGCCGAACCCGCGATGCTCCTCCCACGCCTGGCCCGTGTACGCCTCCCACGATGGCTGAGGGTCGACGAACGCGCCCGCCGGGTCGACGGTCCACTCCACCGCGGACGTGGCCTGGACCAGGGAGCGGTACCGTCGCTCGCTCCGGCGCAGCTCCGCGCGTGAGGCGAGCTCGGCTTCGCGCAGCTCGGCCCGAGACCACGCCTGGGCGCACTGCGCGGCGATCGCGCTCAGCAGCTCCCGATCCTCCTGCAGCCAGTCGCGCTCCTCGGCGAACTGCAGGCCGATCGCGCCGAGCAGCCGCTCGCCGATCTCGATGGGGATCGCCGCGAACGCGCCCCGGTGGCCGAGCCGCTTCATCGCCTCGGCGAGCACGGGGTACCGTGAGGCCGGCGCGTCGCCGACGGAGGGGATCCACACGACGTGTCGCTCACGGGCGGCCTCCGCCATGACGCCTTCGCCCCGTAGCGGGAAGCGCTCCCAGCGGGCCGTGATCTCCGTCGGGTAGCCGCGGGAGGATGCCCGCTCGAGATCGGCCCCATCGTCGGCGGGCCGGACCACGATGGCAGCGATCGCGCCGAGCGCCGCGAGGCTCTGCTCCACGAGCACGTCGAGGACGCTCGCCGTGGTGTCGGCCAGCGTGAGGGCGGCCGTGACCGCCTGGAGACGCTCGGTCCGCTCGCGCGCGCGCTCCGCGTCGCGGCGGGCCAGCCGTTCGGTCTCGTACAGGTCCGCCCTCTCGAGCGCCTGTCCGGCGTGGCGGCCGACCGCGGAGAGCAGCTCTCGATCCTCCTCGCCGATCGTGCGGCCGACGGGGAACGTGAACGCGATCACGCCGATCGGTCGCTCCCCGAGGAGGATCGGAACGGCGACGGTCGGCCCCGTCTCGTCACGCCCGAGGGAGCGGACGACGCCGGGGAACCGCTCCTGCATCTCGTCGACGGACCCCACCACCACCAACTGTCCTGACACGGCGGCCAGGCCCGCGGGCGTCGAGGGATCGGCCGGGAACCGGTCCCACGCCTCGAGGACCTCGGGCGTGTATCCGTGGGTCGCCCGGAGCTCGAATTCGCGACCGGCGTCGTCGAGCAGGAGCAGCGCGCTCGACTCGGCGCCGAGCGCCGCGCTCGCCTGCGTCACGACGACCTCCGCAACGTCGTTCGCGGTGAGGGAGCGCGAGAACCTCGCGGTGAGCGTCTGCAGGAGCGCCAGCCGGACCCGGGCCTGCTCCACCTGTTCGCGCCCTCGACGCTCGCGGTCGTACAGGAGCGCTCGTTCGAGGGCCTGGGCGGATTGATGAGCGAGCGTCGTCATGAGTGCGACGTCGCCGTCCTCGAACCCGCGCCCATCCGCGAAGCTCAGGCCGAGGACCCCGGTGGCCTGCTCGTCGACGATGAGCGGCAACGCCGCCCAGGCGCCCCCGACCGTCGCGACGTCCGCGAGGCCCGGGAACGAGGCGTCGCGCTCGCGGACCGAGGCCAGGAGCACCGGCCGCGCGTCGCGGACCGCCCTCGCGAGCGGGAGCTCGGCGTCGAGCGGGATCTCGCGGAAGCGCTCGACGACCTCGCCCGCGTAGCCGGCCGAGGCCTCGATCCGGATCAGTCCCATGTCGGCGTCCACCACGCCGATCCCGCCGGCGATCGCGCCGAGCGCGGGGACGATGTGGTCCACGATCGCCTGCGCGGTCTCGGACATGGACTGGACGTGGCTGAGCCCTTCGGCGAGGGATCCGCTGACGCGGAGTCGGGCCGCCTCGGCCTCGGCGGTCGCCCGGGCCTCGCGCTCGGCCTCGTGCAGGCGGACGTTCTCGATCGCGGGGGCTAGGCGGGCCGCGACGATCTGCAGCAGCGCGACGTCCTCGTCCGTGAACGACCGCTGCTGCAGCGTTCCCACGTGCAGCACGCCCTTGACCTGCCCCTCGTGGAGGATCGGCACGCCCGCGAGCGAGCGCAACCTGCGCCGCAGGAACGCGCTCACCGATGGGTAGTCGCGCAGATCCTCGATCACGAGGGGGCGCGCCTCGGCCGCGATGCGGCCGGCGAGGCCCTTGCCGAACGGGACGTCGTGCATGTCGTCGGCGTCCCGACGGAGCCCGTCGCTCGCGCGGACGTGCAGCATGCCGGCCTCCTCGTCCAGCAGCAGCACGGTGGCCGAGTCGGACGCCAGGAGCTCCCGCAGGCGGCCGAGGAGCTCGCGGAACAGGTCCTCGAGCGACAGGCGCGTCAGGGCGGTGTCCGTCAGCGTCTGCAGCCTGCGCGAGCGCTCTTGGACCCTGTTCGCCTCGGCCAGCGCGAGTCGCTCACGCTCGAGGAGCTGCTCGCGCTCGGCCTCGGCGCGACGGCGCTCCGTGACGTCGCGGACGATCACCGTGAGGAACGGACCGTCGGGTCCCTCCACACGCGAAACGGTGGCCTCGATCGGGAACTCGTCGCCGTCGGCGCGCACCGCCGTCAGGCCCTCGGGGAGCGCGCCGACGCGGCGGTCGGGCCCCTCCTGGGCGGCGAACCCGGCGAGGTAGTCGCGGTACGCCGCGCGATCGCGCTCGGCGACGAACCGCTCGAGCGGTCTGCCGATCGCGTCGGCCGCCGCGCAGGCGAACATCTCCTGCGCGGCGGTGTTGAAGATCACGATCCGGTGCGTCCGGTCCATCGAGACGATGGCGTCGGTCGCGGAGTCCACGATCGCCGCCAGCCGCTGCTCCGCCGCCGCGAGGGCGTCGGCCACCGGATCGCTCGGTCGGTCCGCGAGCACGAGCAGGTGCATCGGCTCGTCCTCCCCGGTGATCACGATGGAGCGGCCGAGGACGGCCGCGCGGGATCCGTCCGGCCGCTGGACCTCGACGCGACCCTGCCACAGCCCCGCTCGCGTGAGCCCGGTCACGTCGCCGACCTGCGTCGGATCCTCGACCACCAGATCGTCGATCGGGCGACCGAACACGTCCTCGGCGGGCCGTCCGAGGAGCCGGAGCGCCGCGCGGTTCGCGTCGCGGACGTGGCCGTGGACGTCGGTGAGCAGGACCGCGTCGGGGAGGGCCTCGAACACGCGCTCCCGCGCGTCGCCCTCGGCGAGCAGGAGGGCGAGACCGTCCGACCCCGGACCGGCGGCTCCCTGGCGTGCGTTCCGATCGCTCATGCGCTCTCCCGAGCCGGATGAACCGGGTTCGACCGCCCGGCCATCGGCGCGACCGGCGGCCACCAAGGATAGCGACGCCGGTCCGAAAGCGCGTCGTTCGCCCGCCGCCTCACGGCACCGCAACGGCTGGAACGGCAACGGTGGAGCGGAACGGCGGCGGTGGAAGCGGGAACGGCGGAGACCCGGACCCCCGGATGACCCCTCAGCGCTCGGCCGCTGCTCCCTCGGCCGATGCGGTGAGCCGCAGGCTCGGCGTCCCGTCCTCCGCGGTGAGGACCCGCACGTCGGGGAACAGCGCCGACACGAGCGCCCGACGGCGATCGCCGGAGGTGGGGTCGAGCGGGTCGGCGGTCGGAGAGGGAACGAACCGCGCCCCGGGCTCGATCTCGAGCACGAAGATCCCGGCCTCGAAGGACCCCCGGACCTCGATCCCGTTCGGCGCCGTGCCCTCCTCGAGAGCCTGCGCGCACGTCTCCGTCGCGGCCAGGCGGAGATCCTCCACGGTCTCCTCGGAGCAGCCGAAGTGCCGGCCGACGACCCCGATGAACGCCCGGACGGTCGAGATGTGCTCGGCAGCCGGGGGAACGCGGATCCGGGTGACCTCGGTCGACGTCGGAGCGGCCATCGGCGTCAGCCCGCGCCGAGGGCGCCCGCCGAGTCCCGGATGTCGAACACCCGGTCCAGCCCGGTCAGCTGCAGGACCTTCATCGGGGTGCTCTGGACGCCGACGAGGACGAGCTGGCCATCGTGCTCGCGCATGCGCTTGAGACACGTGACGAGCACGCCGAGGCTGCTGGAGTCCATGAATCCGACCTTCGTGAGGTCGAGCGCGACGCGGCGCTCCCCGCCTTCGATCAGCTGCAGCACGTGATCGCGGAGGCTCGGCGACGTATGGAGGTCCAGCTCGCCCGTCACCGCCACCACCGCCCAGCCGTCCTGCGTTCGGTCCTCGAGTGCGAGTTCCATCGGGTCCCCTCGGTCTGATCCAGCACGAACGCACAACGCGAGCTCGCGGCCCGTTCCCCGGGGAAGGTGGCCGCGGACTCCCTAGTATAGGTGGCCGGATGGGACGTCCCGTCGAGCGCGAAGCGATCACCGCCTCGGTACCCGCCAGGGCCGAGTTCGTGCACGTCCTACGGGCGGTGACCGCCGCCGTCGCCTCGCGGCTGCAGATCCCGTACGACGGGATCGAGGACCTCCGGCTGGCCGTGGACGAGGCGAGTGCCCGTCTGTTGATGCTCCGCACCGAGGCGCGGTCGCTGACGCTCCGCCTGGAGCCGTACGACGACCGGCTCGAGATCGTGGTCTGCGTCGAGGCCTCCGTCGGCGAGTGGCCCGCCCCGGGTCTGGAGGAGACCCTCGCGTGGACGGTGCTCGTCGCGCTCGTGGACGCCGTGCGTCCCGAGACGGACCGCGACGGCCCCTCGATCCGGATGGTGAAGCGTCGGGCGAGCGTCACGTCGGACCGATGAGCGGATCCCGCGAGACCTCCCGTCCGACCGACCGCGAGCGCGAGCGCGAGCTCTTCGCCCGGCTTCCGGACGACCCCGCGGCCCGGGACGAGCTGGTCGAGATGTTCCTGCCGCTCGCCGAGTATCTGGCGCGACGGTTCTCGGGCCGTGGCGAGTCGCTCGACGACCTGGTGCAGGTGGCGAGCGTCGGGCTGCTGAACGCGATCGACCGATTCGACCCCGAGCGCGAGGTCCAGTTCTCGACCTACGCGGCGGTCACGATCGTGGGCGAGCTCAAGCGCCACTTCCGCGACAAGGGGTGGGCGATCCGCGTGCCGCGCCGGCTGCAGGAGGTCGGTCTGCGGATCAATGCCGTCCTGCCGGAGCTGTCACAGGAGCTCGGACGATCGCCGACGATCGACGAGATCGCCGAGCGGTGCGAGGCGACCCCGGAGGAGATCCTCGACGCGATGGAGGCCGTGCAGGCCTACTCGACGACCTCGCTCGAGTCGCCCATCGGCGAGGAGGGCGTGGCGCCGATCGACGTCCTCGGGACCGAGGATCCCTCGCTCGAACTGCTCGAGTCGTGGACGGCGGTGGCGCCCGCGGTCCGACTGCTCCCGCCTCGAGAACGGAAGGTGCTGTACCTCCGGTTCTTCCGGGGGATGACCCAGTCCGAGATCGCGCGGGAGGTGGGCGTCTCGCAGATGCACGTGAGCCGCCTGCTTGCGCAGAGCCTGCGGTTCCTGCGCGAGACGGTCGGAGAAGACGGATGGCCGCTCCCCGGACCGGAGCCCGGCTGAGCGGCCATCCCGAGGAGCTCGGGGTCAGCCGAAGATGCTGACACCGCCGGGGCCGACGAGCAGCCCCACGATGATCATCACCACGCCGGCGAGCACGCCGCCGCGGATCAGCGTCACGATGCCGGCGATCACGAGGATCGCGGCGAGGATCCACAGTAGCGTCGCGGCCCCACCCGAGACCGCCGCCAGCGTCGCCATCGTCATCAGCATGGTTCCTCCTTCGGTCCGTTCAGAACTTCGGGATCACGTACCAGGCCAGGAAGGCCAGGATCGCGAGCACGATCACGACGATCGCCGTGTACTTGATCGCCGCGTAACCGGTGAGCCCCGACTCGGGCTCGGTCGGCGTGTTGTGTGTGTGGTAGTCCTCGTGTGCCATCTGGATTACCTCCTCGCCGCGTCTGCGGCCTGCGGCTTCCTACCCGTGGCCGGGCCTACGCAAACCGCGGTCACTCCTCCCGAACGGCGGCCTGGCGGACGCGCTCGGGTGTGCCAGGGTCAGGGCCCTCGTTCCGGTCGGTGGTGCTCGGCGACTCCGAGACATCCTCGAGCGTCTCGCCGACCGCGCGCTTCGACGCATCGGCCAGCGCGACGTCGCCGAGGGACAGGATCCCCACGAGCTCGCCGTCCTTGACGACCGGCAGCCGGCGGATCCGCTGTTCGGCCATCACGTCTCGAGCCTCCGAGAGCTGCACGTCGGGCGTCACCGTCGTGACGACCCGCGTGAGGATCTCGCCGAGCGTCACCGAGCTCGGGTCCTGCCGCCGCGCCATCACGCGCAGGACCAGGTCCCGATCGGTCACGATGCCGGCGAGCTCGCCGTCCTGCATCACCGGCACGGCGCCGATGTCGTACTGCGCCATGAGCCCTGCCGCGTCGCCGGCGGTCCTCTCGGCGCTGAGCGTCTTCGGCGCCTCGGTCATCACGTGTCGAACCAACGTCGCCATGTGTCCTCCAAGGTCGTGACGCCTACGCGATACCCGGGCTCGCACGCGCGGAAACGGGGATGTGGTTAGGACCGGAGCAGACGGGGAAACATCTCGCGCATGGACGATCTGCCCCTCGGGGGCCCTGGTGACGTGCGCTCGACCCTGGAGCGCGGCACCGACCCCGACGAGAACGAGCAGCAGCGACGGAACCGCGAGCTGATCGAGCTGCTGAACGAGCTCCGCGTCGCGCTGCCCGGCGTCCAGGTGCTGTTCGCGTTCCTGCTGACGGTCCCGTTCAGCCAGCGTTTCGGGGATCTGGCGGACTGGCAGCGGGCCGCGTACATCGTCACCTTCATCGGGACGGGCGTCGCGACCGCGCTGTTCATGGCGCCCACCGCGTACCACCGGATCCGGTTCCGGCAGGGCGACAAGGAGCGGATGCTGCACACGGCGAACCGCTTCACGATCGTGGGCATCGCGTTCCTGGCGGGCTCGATCGCCGGCGCCGTGTTCCTCGCGGCAGATCTGGTGTTCGGTCTCGGGTTCGCCCTCACGATGGCCGCGGGGATGCTCGCCCTCCTCGGGTGGACCTGGTTCGGGCTGCCGCTCAGCCGGCGTGTGCAGGACGGCACGAACGGCGACGGGGCGAACGATCCGACGACGGCGCCGGAGTGACCGTGCGTTTGCCGCGGTCGCCCCAGGGAACAACCACCACGCGTCGGCGGAGCGCCGACGCGGGAGGTCGGTCGTTGAACGGCATCGAACGACTGCGTCGCAAGCGTGGAGACGAGCAGGTGACGTTCGCGGACATCGCGGACCACCTGGACGACTTCGTCGCTCGCGAACCCGGCCGCGGGGAGACCGTCGACGCGCTCGCGATGTTCCTGGCCGGCGTCGAGGACGCCGAGCACGAGCACGAGGGCACCGGCCCCACGGTGGATCCCTCGACGCCGGTCGGATGACCGGCCGGAGGACAGAAGGAGGAGCACATGGGTGAAGGCACCGGAGACCGTACCGAAGGTCGCATGGACGAGGCCAAGGGCCGCGTCAAGGAGGCCGTCGGCGACGTCACCGACAACGAGCGTCTGGAGTCCGAGGGCCAGACCGACCAGGCCAAGGGCAAGGCGAAGCAGGCCTGGGGCGATGCGAAGGACGCCGTCGAGCGCGGCAAGGAGAGCGTGAAGGAAGCGATCGACCGCGACTGACCCAGACGCATGAAGCGGAGCATCAACGGCCCGGCGTGCTCGACACGCCGGGCCGCTCCGTGTCCGGCGACGCCGGCGGGTCAGGCGGCGGGTCGCAGCAGGTCGACCCGTGCGTCCTCGAGATCGCGGACAAGCGGCACGCCGAAGCGCTCCGCGATGCGACGCAGCGCGTCCGGGTGGTCCGGGTGCTCGAGGAGCGCGACGAGACGCGCATGCTGCGAACGCCACCCGTTCGTGCCCAGCACGTACCGCCCCCACCCGGCGACGATGCCCCGCGCCTTCGGCCCCCGGGCGCCGTGGAGCGTCTCGAAGTCGGCGTTCAGGTAGGCGTAGATGCCGCACTCACACGTGTCGTGCGGCACCTCGCGGTGCGCCGGGCCGGCCCGGTACGGCCAAGACATCGGCCGAAGGCACACCGCGGTGATGGGGCGGTCGGCCGGCCAGGCCGTCGGGTGGAAGAGGGAGAAGAGCTCGGGCTCGGGATCGCCCAGCTTGCGCAGCGACCACTCGCGGTACCCGACGAGCGGCGTCACGCCATCGGGGACAGCGGCGGGCGTCTCCGAGCTCATCGGCTCGTGACTGGCTCGCGTGCGGGCTCCTCGACCGGCATCGCGGGCTCGGTGGCGTCGGGGAGCACGCGCGGCATCACGAGGGGCTCGATCGTCCCGACCTCGTGGATCTCACCGATGAACATGCTCGGCTCCTTCCGTGGTCTCCGTCGTTTCCCTCGGTTCGTGGGGTCGTCGTTACCCGCCGTGATTACCCCGCGGCGTCGGCGCTCAACCCGCCGGATCCGCGGAGGCGGGAAGCGTGAAGCGCTCGCCGGCTCGGTGCCGCCGCCATCGTCCGGCCCGCCCGATCCGCACCGCGCCGCGGCCCAGGACCTGCCACGTCCTCCCATCGCCGACGACGGCCGTTTCCTCATCGACCGCGAGCAGCGCGCAGTCGTCGGGCACCTGGGCCTCCGCGAACTCGCGCATGCCCGGCTCGTGGTCGTCGAGCGTGTTCCAGTGGGGGGTGATCACGACCGCCGGGAGCAGACGGAGCCCGGGTGCCCACTCGGGGGCGAAGAGCCGCTCGGTCACGTCGTCAGGTGCCATCTCGCCGAGCACGCAGGCCCCGGCGCTGCATCCGCCGTAGGCCGCGCCGGCGGCGAGCTCCTCGAGGAGCGTCCGCCAGAACGGCGACGCGGCGAGCACCTCTGCCAGGTAGGAGGGACGCCCCCCTGAGAAGAAGAAGAGCGCCGCCCCCGCGATCGTCTCCGCGAGCCGGGGGTCGAACGCGTCCTCGCGTGTCCGGAGCGGTACGACGCACGCCTCGCGACCCAGGCGGCGGTAGTGCTCGACCCCTTTGCGTCCCCACTCGGCGAACCGCTCCGGGCCGTCGGGCCACGAGGCCGTCGGAAGGACGGCGACCGGCCCCGGGCGAGCGGCCGACAGCACGCGGCGGTCGACCGGCTCGGCCCAGGGCTCGAATTCGCCGGACCCGAGGAGGGCGACGGTCCTCGGGCCGCTTCGCGGCGCGCCGCTGCGCGCCGCCTCGGTCGCGCTCACGGATGCGGGGTCAGGCGGTGGCGGGCCGGCTCTGCGCCTGCTCCTTACGGCGCTGCATCTGGTCGGCGAGCGTCGTGAGCTCGTCGGTGCCGAGCAGCTCTCGGGCCTGCTTGAACATCTCGCCCTCTTCCTCCTCGATGTGGTGCTCGAGGTTCTCCTTCGCGACCGTGAACTTCGCGTGCCAGGTCTCGTCGTCGACGGGCGTCTGCTCCAGCTCGGTGAGGATCGTGTCCACGACGTCGTGCTCCTCGTAGGCCTCGAGGACGATCTCCTTGGCCTCGGCGTGCTCCTTCAGCGCCGGGTAGAAGATCTCCTCCTCGATCAGCTCGTGGACCGTGAGCTCCTGCTTGAGGGTGATGACACCCTCCTCGCGGGTCTTGATCGCCCGCTCGGTGGTCGAGTCGAGCTCCTCCAGGAGCTTCTTCACCTTCTCGTGGTCCTGCTTCAGCATCTGCAGGGCGTCCATCGTGCCTCCTTCCGGGATCCGTGCGCGACCGGCGTCGCGGCCACGGCAGCGAGGTACCCGCGCGTGCGCAGCGCAAACCGCCGTCCCCTCGTTTGCGGCCTCGTCCTGGAGGGGTAGACGTCCGCCGGAGGAGGTGGATGGGTGGCGCGGCTGCGGCGGGTCTCGAGCGATGTTGCCGGTATCGTCCGGCTCCGGCACGGGCGCGGCTTCCGCTACGTCGATCCCTCCGGTCGGGCCGTCCGCGATGCCGAGACGCTGAAGCGGATCCGCGACCTTGCGATCCCGCCGGCATGGACCGACGTGTGGATCTGTCCCGATCCGCTCGGCCACCTGCAGGCCGTCGGGACCGACGCCGCCGGTCGGCGCCAGTACCGGTACCACGACGCGTGGCGGGCGCGGCGCGACGAGGAGAAGTTCGACCGCATGCTGGCGTTCGCCCGCGCGCTGCCGTCGCTCCGCGAGCGGGTCGCCCAGGACCTGGCGCGGCGCGGTCTCCCGCGCGAGCGCGTCCTGGCGGGCGCTGTCCGTCTGCTCGACCAGGCCTCGTTCCGCGTCGGCTCCGAGAGCTACGCGCGCGACAACGGCTCGTTCGGGCTCGCGACGCTGCGCAAGGATCACGTACACCTGCGTGGCGATGTGGCGGTCTTCGACTTCACGGCCAAGAGCGGCAAGCGCCTGGTCCAGGAGGTCGCCGACCCGGACGTGCTCGCGCTGGTCCGGACGCTCAAGCGTCGTCGGAACGGCGGCCCCGAGCTGCTCGCGTACCGCGAGGGTCGGGTCTGGCGCGACGTCCGCGCCGCGGACGTGAACGCGTACGTCAAGGAGGTCGCCGGCAACGGGCACACCGCGAAAGACTTCCGCACGTGGCACGGCACGGTCGTCGCCGCGGTCGCCCTCGCGCTGGCCGAGGGCGAGCGCACGACCGTCACCTCGCGCCGGCGTCAGGTCTCGGCGGCGATCCGCGAGGTCGCCGAGTTCCTCGGCAACACGCCGGCGGTCGCCCGGGCCTCGTACGTGGACCCGCGGGTGGTCGACCGCTTCGAGGAAGGGGCCACGATCGCCCCCGCGCTCGAGCGCTCGTCGGCGGAGGACCTCGAGGACCCGGCGTTCCGCGAGGTGGTGGAGGCCGCGGTCCTGGACCTGCTCGAGGTGGAGCAGGAGGCGCCGCGCGCGGCGTGAGCCGTTTGCCGCGCCCGAGCGCCGGGTAGACCCCCACCGCCTACGACGGCTGCCCGCGAGGAGGCCCCTTGGCCACACCCGAGACCCTGACCGAGGTCACCGAGGCCGACGACACCGATCTGTTCCTGTCGGTCCTGGACGATGCCCTCGACGCCTTGCGCGAGGCCGAGATCCCGCACCTGTTGATCGGCGGGATCGGCTCGGCCGTGTACGGGCGCGACCGGGGCACCCGCGACATCGACCTGTTCGTGCGACCCGAGACCGCCGGGCGGGTGCTCGAGGCGCTCGAGCGCCGCGGGTTCGAGACCCGGCGCGAGACGGAGCACTGGCTCTACAAGGCGTTCAAGCACGGCGTGCTCGTGGACGTGATCTTCCGGTCGTCGCGGGACATCCTGCTCGGCGACGAGATGCTCGCGCGCGCTCGCCGGATGCCGTTCCGAGGACGGTTGGTGCCGGTGGCCCCCCCGGAGGATCTCGTCGTCATGAAGGCGCAGGCCACGAGCGAGGAAACGCCACGCTACTGGTACGACGCGCTCGCGATCATCGGCCAGGCCGAGCTGGACTGGGACTACCTGGTCGCTCGCTCCCTGCAGCACGGGGCGCGCCGGATGCTGAGCCTGCTGCTGTTCGCATCGTCGATCGACCTCGTGGTGCCCGCGGGCCCGATCGCGGAGTTGAACGAGGCGGTCGCCTCCGGGGGTCCGGCGTGAGCGGCGCGGCGACGCCCGAGTACGCGGCGGCGCATCTGCAGGAGGCGCTCGCCCGCGACCCGCGCGTGAACGAGCCCGAGTTGCAGGTCGCGATCGTCTCGGGACGGGTGCGCGTGACGGGGGTGGTCCCAACCGAGGAGCGGCGCGCCGCCGTCGAGGAGGTCGCCCGCGAGTGCTGTTCCGGGATGGAGATCGAGAATCGCACCACGGTCGGTCGGTACCCGGATGCGCGACCCGAGGAGCGCGTGACGTGATCCGGGTCGCGGCGGTCGGGGACGTGCACGTGGGTGGCGACTCGGCGGGCATGCTGCGCGAGCACCTGGCGACGGTCCCCGAGCGCGCCGACCTGCTCGTGCTGGCCGGGGACCTCACGAAGGCCGGGGAGGTCGAGGAGGCGCGTGTTCTCGCGACCGAGCTCCAGGGTCTCGAGACGCAGATCGTCGCCGTGCTCGGCAATCACGACCACCATGCGGATCGCCCGGAGGAGATCGCGGCGGTCCTGCGCGACGTGGGGGTCGTCGTGCTGGAGGGGGACGCGGTCCAGGTCGACACGCCCCACGGCTCGGTCGGCATCGCAGGCGTGAAGGGCTTCGGCGGCGGGTTCGCCGGCGCGAACGGGACCGAGTTCGGCGAGCCGGAGATGAAGGCGTTCGTCCGGCACTCGAAGGAGCGAGCGGATGCGCTCGAGCGGGCGCTCGACTCCCTCGGGACCGACGTGCGGATCGCGCTGACGCACTATGCGCCCGTCCGCGACACGCTCCAGGGCGAGCCGCCCGAGCTGTTCCCCTTCCTCGGGAGCTACCTGCTCGCCGAGGCGATCGACCGAGCCGGGTGCGACCTCGCGGTGCACGGTCACGCGCACCGGGGGACCGAGCAGGGCGTCACGGCCGGCGGGGTGACCGTGCGGAACGTTGCGCAGACGGTGCTCCGGCAGGGGTACGCGGTCTACACGTTCGGCGGCGATGAGGCGCGTGGCGTCCGCTTCGACACCGTGCGCGCGTCGGCCGGCTGATTCGGCCCATCAGGCCGCGGAGCCGCCCGTCCGGAGGGCCCGAGGGGAGCGATCGACCGGCGGCTCTCGGACAACACCGGACATGGACCGGCGGTGACGCGCTCACCCGCCCGTCGGGGTCTTCCGCGATGAGCGCCCCCCGTTCGACTCCTGCAGCATGCTGCGGATCTCGTCGACCTTGCGCTCGATCCGGTCCTGGCCGTCCTTCGACTCGGCGCTGCCCCGGTGGATCAGGATCGCCGAGAGCACCACGAACGAGAACAGCTGGAGGAACTCGGACTGCCAGTTCTCGAGCGTGGACTGGCCGAAGTCGACGATGTACTCGGACACGACGACCGGCTCGCCGTGCTGGAGCTGTTCCGTTCGATACGTCTCCCACTGCGCGACGGCCTGAACCGCCCAGCTGATCAGGAACAGGGCGGCGAACGAGATGCCGAGCGCGAAGTTGGCCCAGATCCTCCGGAGCCGGTTCGAACGCCGCTCGTCCAGGATGCTCTTCACGAGCGCCCCGACCAGGACGGCCGAGATCCCGACGAGCGTGACGAGCACGGCCCACACCGCGAAGGACTTCATCGGGGCTCCTCCTCGTCGACCACGTAGCCGTCGGATGGGGCGTCCGAGCCGCCGGGGGCCTCGCCCTCGACGACGCGGACCGCCGCCTCCTCCATGCTCGGCTCGTCGTCTTCCACGCTGCCGAGCGCGCCCAGCAGCTCGTCCTCGGCGTCCACGTCGGGCGGCCCGGTCGCGAGATCGCCCACCATGTCCTTCTCGACGTCGCGTGGGCCGTCGTCGACCAGCTGGCCGTCGCCGCCGGTCGTCGCCTCGGGTGCGCGGTCCGGTTCCTCGCGGCCGAGGCGCTCCTCGAGCGTCTCGCCGCGCCGCTGCTCTTCGGGCGTCATCCCGGGTCCTCCGTTGCGCCGATCGTCCGGCCGGGACTTACCCACGCGTCGCTCCTCGTCAAACGGCGATCGAACGGCGTCCGGCGGTTCGGCCCCGGCCTCGGTGGGTAGGAGGCTGCGGATGAGCCGGACCACGCGTTTCCTGGTGCTGCTCGCCACGACGGTCGCGACCGTGGCCGTCGTCGGCCGCCTGCGGCGGCGCCAGGCCGCCGACCGCGGTGGGCGCAGCGGTGACGTCGTGCCGGGGTCGGCCGAGCGCCGGGAGGCGCTCGTCGACGACGCGAGCGACGACTCGTTCCCCGCGAGCGACCCGCCCTCCTACTGGGGACGCGAGACCGAGGCCTGATCCTCGACACGCGCCGGGCGGTGTCATGCCTCCCGTCGCTCGTGCGCGTCCGCGTCGCCGCTCCGCTCCGCGTCGCGGTCGAAGCGGACCTCGACCGACTGCTCGGGCCTCGCGGCTTCCTCGGTCGCCTCGGCCGCGAGGGCGCGCCGGTCGGGCTCGGTCGTGGGCGGCACGTCCACGACGCTCCGCGGCCACAGCCGTCGCTTCAGGACCACGTTCAGCTCGGCCGAGAACATCACGACCTGCGCCGCGAGGTAGATCCAGCCGAGCAGGCCGATCACGATCGCGAAGAAGCCGTAGACCTCGGTCGCGCCGCGGATCTGCCGATCGACGATCCAGCTCCCGACCACGAGCAGTACCATCCACGCGACGGCGGCCGTGAGCGCGCCCGGAAGCACGTCGCGCCACGAGACGTCGGCCTCGGTCAGGAAGCGGAAGGCCGCCGCGAAGACGGCGACGTTGATCGCGAACGTGCCCGCGAGCGCGACGGCGCGGAGCGCCGGGCCGGCCCAGCCGCCGTTCGTGCCGAACCCCGCCAGCAGGCCCGCGAGGATGGTCGCCGTCCCGAGGACGACCAGCGCGGCGAGCGCCTCCAGCCGGGACTTCAGGAACGGTGGGCGCGCGCGCCTCGGCACGTTCCAGACCTCGTCCATCGCGCCCTGGACGGTCGTGACGACGCCGAGCCCGGACCAGATGGCGCCGACGATCCCGAGCGCGAGCGCCCAGGCCGAGCCCGTGAGCGCGTGCACGTTGCGCTCGATCTGCGTCCCGATGATCGGGAACTGGGCGAGCGCCGACCGCAGGATCTGCCGCTGGAGATCGGGCTCGCCCTGGATCACGAACCCGAGGATCGTCACGAACACGAGCAGCAGCGGGAACAGCGAGAAGAACCCGTAGTACGCGACGAGCGCCGCCCAGTGGCCGGCCCGGTCGTCACCGAACTTCCGCACGACGGCGACGGGGACCGCGAGCCACGCGCGCCGGCGGTGCTCGCGGTCTGCTCGCTCGGCGATGCCCTTGAGACGCTCGAGGAGGGAGGGCGTGCGCGAAGCCCCGGGACCGGCGTCGGCCCCGGGGCTCCGAGCGTCGTCCTCGACGGGCGTCAGCTCGCGATCGCCGAGCCGTCCGGCGGGATCTCGCCTCGCCACGCGCCCGTCTCCGTCCCTCTCGCCTCGATGAACTCCTTGAAGCGCTGGAGGTCGCCCTTCGTGCGCCTCTCGACGAGCTTCATCGCGTCGCCGACCTTCTCGGCAGTGTCCTGCGGCTCGTAGCGCATCTCCAGGTGAACGCGCGAGGCGTCGTCGCCGACCGGCTCGAACGTCACCGTGCCGGCGATGTCCTCTCCCTCGGTCGCCACCCACGCGATCTTCCGGTCAGGCTCCTGCTCCGTGATGCGGGCCGCCCAGGTCCGGCGCTGCCCCAGCATCTCGGCGGTCCACTCCAGGTACGAGTCCGAGACCTGGCGCACCTGCTCGACGCCCTCCATGAACCGGGGGAACTCCTCGAACTGTGTCCACTGGTTGTAGGCGGTTCGCACCGGGACGTGGACGTCGATGCTTTCGCGGATCGTCGACATCGATCCCTCCTTCGTTCGCGAAGATGGAGGTACCCGGGGTCGCCTGACCGGAAACCCGCACGCCCGGGCCAGCCCGCTCCGAGCGCCACGGCGAAACGGGCACCGAGGTATGGGACGGCCCTCTCGCGGGTACCTCAGCGGTCCGGAAGGGATCCATCGGAAGGAGGTCCGTATGGAACGGACGACACGTACGACGGACTGGGCGGCGTGGCAGGCTGCTCCCGCGGCCAGCCCGCAGAAGATCCGCTGGGGCGCGGTGTTCGCGGGGACCGTGCTCGGGCTCGGTCTGCTGGCGTTGCTCACGACGCTGTGGTTCGCGCTCGCGTACGGCTCGGGGGTGGACGATGTCCGCACGAACCTCGAGTGGTTCATCGGTATCTCGGCGATCGTGTGCCTGTTCGTCGGCGGCCTGCTCTCCGGGTGGCTGTCGGGCGTTCGGGGCGTCGCCGCCGGGTTCTTCAACGGCATGGCGATCTGGGCGATGATCCTGATCGTCACCCTCGTGATCGGCGTGCCGTCGATCCTCAACGTGTTCAACCTGGGCCGGGTGACGCAGCTCTCGCCCGACGCGACCGGCGGAATCCTCGGCACGGGGGTGGATCGTGCCCTGTGGGCGACGTTCTGGTCGGTCCTCGGCGGTCTGCTCGCGTGTGCGATCGGCGGCGCCATCGGCGGTGCGATCACGCGGCCGGCCAACGCCGACCTCGCCGTCGGGACGGCCCTGCCGCCCGATCGTGACGTCGTGCATGACGACGTCGACCACGACGACGACGATGAGCACGACGAGGACGAGACGGTGACCCGCAGGTACCGCGCTTCCTGACCGCCTCGCCGAACGTGCGAAAGCCCGGCTCCCATCGGAGCCGGGCTTTCGTCTGCGGCTCCACCGGGAGAGGGGGGCAGAGCCGTCGTTCGTGGGGCCTCCCGGCCCCTCAGGCGCTGAGCGACGTGAGGTCCTTGACGACCTCGATCTGGCGCGGCCGGCGCCCGCGAACGGGCCCGAGGTAGGTCCGTAGGGGCTCGTGCTGCCAGCACAGGTCCGAGCGGTTGTAGCGGGAGAGCAGGGTCTCGCAGCCGTCCGCCTCGCACACCCGCCCCGCGCGATACGTCTGGGGCTCGCGGCCGGTCTGCCCGCCCGTCGAGCCGTTCAACCGCAGACGCTCGTCGCGATCGGGTCCAAGCCTCACGGTCACGTCCATCTGGCCTCCTTGGTCCGCAGGCGTGCGTGGGCCCTGCCTACCCCACCTCCCCGGGTTCGAAACGGCCGGGTGGCCGAGGATGGAGAGACCGGGCGTGGCTCGGCCCGCCCGTGGGTAAGAGGTCCGTGGCGACGCCGCGACCCGCGGCGTGGCCTTTGGACGCTTCGGCCGCGGAGAGAGGGGTCGAACAACAGACGTGGGGAGGGATCGCCCGCTGCTCACCGCGAGCCTCGTAGCGGACAGCACGGCGCCGGCCGAGGCCCGACGTGCCGTGCAAGAGCTCGACGTGCCCGAAACCCATCGGGCGGATGCGGTCCTGCTCACGAGCGAGGTCGTCTCGAACGCCGTGAAGCACCCGAGCGCGGAGCCGGACGGACGCATCGAGCTCCGCGTGGTGCTCCGTGGGAGCGTGCTGCGGATCGAGGTCGCCAACCGCCGGGAGCCGTGGGGGATCGGAGCGTCCGCGGAGCGGCCCGGGTGGGACCTCCGACGAGCCGAGCCGGTCGCGCCCTCGGGGTGGGGTCTGCAGCTCGTCGATCGGTTGGCCGCCCGCTGGGGGACCGTCCACGAGACCCGCAGGACGGTCGTGTGGTTCGAGGTCGAGCTGGGCGCGCCCGAAGGCTAGTTCCCCTCCCAGTCGCCAGGCCAGGCCCGTTCCAGCCAGTCGCCGTAGAGCGCCTCGTGCAGGTATCCACGGATCTGCCACAGCGGGGTGTCGGCCGAGGAGATCCTCCCGAGGAACCGCCGGCCGTCCTCGCCCTCGAACTCGGCCACCAGGGTCCACGCGACGCACGTCGCGTCGGCGGTCGGCGCGTGATCCTGGATCGCTCGATGGATCCCGAGCTGGTCTCCGGCCCTCGTGTCGCCCTTCACGTCCACCATACGATCGGTCATACCCGGTTCGGGAGGCCCTACGCGTCCCGCCCGTCCGCCGGCCATCTACACTCGCCCGATGAGACGGGCGCCGAGGCTCCGTGGTGGGCTCGGCGTTCGCGTGCCGAGCCTGTTCGCCGGCCTCGTGCTCGTCGCCGCCGCGATCGTCGTCTTGCTCGAAACCGGGCTCGGCCTCGCGCCGTGGGACGTCTTCCACCTGGGCCTGGCCCAGCACACGTCCCTGACGCTGGGGATGGCGACGATCGTCGTGGGTCTCGTGGTGCTCCTCGTCGCATGGGCGCTGGGACAGGCGCCCGGGTTCGGGACCGTCGCGAACGCCATCGTGATCGGCCTGGTGGTGGACGCGCTGCTGTCGATCGCATGGGTGACGGAGCTCTCCGGATCTGGGCTCGGAGCGCGGGTCGGCCTGCTGGCCGTGGGCGTCGCCGTGTTCGGCCTGGGGATCGCCGTGTACATCGCCGCGGGTCTGGGCGCGGGTCCCAGGGACTCGCTCATGTTGGTGCTCGCCCGCCGCACGGGGATCCGCTTCGCGTTCGTGCGAGCCGGGCTGGAGTTCCTCGCGCTGGCCGCGGGCTGGGCGCTCGGCGGGACGGTGGGGATCGGCACGTTCGCGATGGCGTTCCTGCTCGGCCCGTCGATCGAGGCGTCGTTCTGGGCGCTCAGCAGGTTCGGCCTCACGGTGGCGGCACCCGCGGAGGACGCCGTGGTCGTCGTCGCGGCCGGGTAGGGCACCCTGTCGGGGACGCCCGTTGGCGACGCCCGGAGTCCGGCACCTGGGGTCAACGGGTCTTCCCAGGTCGTCCGTGGCGCCGTATCCTTTTTGACTCACCGTTCAAACACGGAGGCTGCAGTGCTCGAGCAAAGGATGCGAGACGAGGCGGAGACCTGGCGTCCGAAGCCAACCCTGGCCGGACGTGACTATTGGGACGAGGCCGTCTGGCAGGAGGAGAAGGATCGGATCTGGCACGGCACGTGGGTGTGCGTCGGCCGCGCCGAGGAGGTCGAGAACCCGGGTGACTACCGGACGTACGACGTCGCCGGCGAGTCGATCTTCGTGACGCGGAACGCCGAGGGCGAGCTCCGCGGGTTCTTCAACGTGTGTTCGCACCGGGGGACGAAGTTCGTCGACGACGGGGCGGGCTCGGTGAAGAAGGTCTTCAAGTGCCCGTACCACGCGTGGACGTACGACCTCGACGGTTGCCTGGTCGGCACGCCGAACGTCGAGCAGGACGAGTTCTTCGACCGCGCGAGCTACCCACTGCATCGGATCCACCTGGACACGTACGCGGGGTTCCTGTTCGTGAACCTGTCTGCCGGCGAGCCGATGCCGCTCCGGGAGTTCCTCACCACGGGCGCCGAGTCGATCACGAACTACGACCGCTTCGGGATGGAGGACCTGCGGATCGGACACCGGATCGTCTACGAGGTGAAGGCGAACTGGAAGATCCTGGTGGAGAACTACAACGAGTGCCTGCACTGCCCCTCGGTGCACCCGGAGCTCGTCCAGGTCGTCCCGCTGTTCCGGTTCGGCGAGGTCTGGGACGAGGAGATCCGCGACGACGGCCTGCAGATGGCCCAGGGCGCGACGAGCTTCAACCCGACCGGGAAGAGCACCCTGCCGCGCCTGCCCGGGGTCCTGGACGAGGACGCGAACCGGTACTACGGCATGTACCAGTTCCCGAACCTGGCGGTCGACATGCACCCGGACGCGGTCCAGTACTACATCCTGGTGCCGCGGAGCCCGAGCCACACGACCGTCATCAGCGACTACCTGTTCCAGCCCGAGACCATCGCCGACCGAGATGTGAGCAAGGAGCCCTTCGTCGAGTTCTGGGACCTGATCTCGTGGCAGGACTGGGACGTCTGCGAGCGGGCGCAGATCGGCGTGTCGTCGAAGGCGTACACCAGCGGGGTCTACCCACGCAAGGACCGGTTCCTCTACTGGTTCAACGAGGAGTACCGGGGCTGGATGGGGCGCGAGACCCTGGATTGACGGCCTCGTTCACCCGACCGCGCGTGCGGTGCGCCGACGAGGAACTTGCGCAGGTGCACGCCGCGGGGCAGAGTGACGGTTCATCCGGCGCGGGAGGGGCGAGATGGCCGAGGAACCAGGCCCGTACGACTACACCGGACTGCACGCGTTCGTGTTCATCGATCACGTGCCCGAGACCGATTCCCCGTACGCGGTCGTCCAACGCCTGCGGGGCGAGCTCAAGGGGCCGCCCGAGGGGCCGGTGGTGTTCGCGGGCGACGTGGTCGGGCCGTACCAGGCCTTCGCGCACCTGCGCGTCGAGGAGGGAGACCTCTCCGGGCTGCTCGACCTGATCAACGGCCAGCTCCGCGAGCAGGGCGTCCGCTGCAAGTACAGCGTCGAGACGAAGGTCTACAAGGACCCGAGCGGTCGGGTGATCGGCACGAAGCGGGGAACGCCCGAGATCATCGCGCTCGTGTCCGTCGATGTGAGGGCCGGGATGATCGACAGCGTGCTCGACCAGCTCGGCGAGCTCGACGCGTTCCGCGGAGCCTCCGTCGTCACCGGCGACTTCGACATCTTGTTGCAGCTCGGCGGCGAGACGCTCGACGAGGTCCTCGAGGTCGGGATGGGGCAGCTCCAGCGGATCGACGGGATCAAGCGGACGTCCACCGCGCTGCTCGATGGGCGCCGCTGACGCAGGCGGTCAGCCTCCGGCCGGCACCGCCCCCTTGCGTCGATAGAGCTCGGCGGCCCTGGCGCGCGCGTCCGCGGCCTCGGGCCGCTCGAGCACGGTGAAGACCGCGGCGACCTCCTCTCGCGTCTCGGCCTGGAGCAGCAGCCAGTCGGTCGAGTCGGCCATGGCCGTCGCCTCACGGGCGAGCGCGAGCGCCCGCTCGGCGTCCCCGCGCCGGGCCGCCGCGCGCGCCCGGACCGACCGCCACACGACCTGCGTCTCCAGGTCGTCACGCGAGCCCTCGCGCTCGACGGTGGCGGCGATCGCGTCGGCCTCCTCGTCAGCGTCCGCGTCCAGCAGCGCGCTCGCGAGCCCGATCGCCGCGAGACGCGCGTTCACCTCGTCCCGCTGTTCGAGGTAGGCGGCGTGCACCGAACGATGGAGCCGGACCGCCGCGGCCACGTCGCCGCGGCGTCGAGCGACGTCGGCGAAGATCTCGGTGCACCGGATCAGCCAGCGTCGCTGGCCGAGCTCCTGGAGCGTGTCGCGCGCCGTCTCCGCCTCGGCCTCGGCACGGTCGAGCAGGCCCCGGAGCGTCAGCGTGTTCGCCAGGTCCAGCCGGACGGCCGCCTGCGTCAGCCGGTCGCCCGAGAGCTCCACGACCAGCCGACCCAGCCGGCGCTCGACCTCCACGAGCGGGACCGGCCCGCGGAGCAGCGCCGCGCCGAGGGTCCCCGCGGCGTCGGCCATCGCGCGCCAGTTGCCGCTCTCGCGCGCGAGCGTCAGCGCCCGCTCGGCGTCCGCCTCCATCGACGCCGCACTCCCCTCGAGCCAACCCACGACCGACCGGTTGGCGTAGGCGGTCGCCAGGTTCGCTCGGTCGCCGGCCGATTCGAGCTCCCGGATCGCGCGGTCGAACACCGCTCGGGTGGTGTCGAGCGGGACGGCGTTCGGGTCCTCGAGGAAGCGGAGGAACGCGTGCTGCATCCGCGCGCGCTCGGCCAGGCTCCCGGTGGCTGCGGGACCGAGCTCCTCGAGCATCGTCGCGACGGTCGCCCCCGCGCGCTCGGTGTCGCCCGCGTACAGCAGCGCGTCGTGCAGGTCGGCCAGGATCGGTCCGCGCGCAGGGTGCCCCGGCGGCAGCAGCGCGGCCGCGCGCTCGAGGTCCGTCGCGGTGGTCGTCACGTCGCCTCGTGCGGCGGCGGCGCGTCCCGCGCGCGCCAGGTGCTCGGCCGCCCGCTCGCCGAGCGCGGTCCCTCGCGCCGCCTGCGCCGGGCCGAGCTCCAAGAGGTAGCCGCGCGCCCGCTCGAGGTGCCGGCCGATCGCGACGTCGGTCTCGGCGGCGTCTGCGCTCTCGAGGAGGTCGGCCGCCCGCTCGTGGAGCTCGGCGCGGCGGCTCTTCGGCAGCGCGGCGTACGATGCCTCGCGCGTCAGCTCGTGGCGGAACCGGTAGCGGTCGGGCCGTTCCGTCTTCAGGAGGAAGTCTCGGCGGACGAGCGCTTCGACGACCCGGCCAAGCCGGTCACCGTCCACGACGTCCGACAGCCGGCCGAGCGTCGCGAGCTCGAACGTCGAGCCGAGCACCGCGGCCGATCGCAGCGCCTCCTGCTCGTCGGTCGACAGGCGATCGATCCGCGCCGCGAGCACCGCCGAGATCGTGGGTGGCACGGCGTCCCGCGCGCCGCCGTCCTCGCGGAGCGACGCGACGATCTCCTCGAGGAAGAACGGGTTCCCGCCCGCGGTCGCGACGAGCCGGTCGATCTGGTCGCCCGCGGCCTCGAGGGCGGTCGCGAGGGCCCGGCCCTCGTCCTCGGTCAGCGGGTCCAGGTGGATCGCGAGCTCGCCGGGACCCCGGCCCCACGTCGGGTGCTCCTCCAGCAGGTCCGGCCGCGCCAGGCAGACCACCAGCATCGGCGCGTCGCGCGTCCACTCCTCGACGTGGCGGACGCACGTGAGCAGGGCCGACTCGGCCCACTGCAGGTCGTCCAGGATGAGGAGCATCGGGCGCTGCCCGGCGAGCGTCGCGAGCGTCACCCGAACCGCGGACAGCGCGTCGTCGGGGGTGACGGCGCCGTCCGCGCGTCCCACCGCGGCGCAGAACGCGGCCGCCACCGAGTGCGCGTCGTCGCGGTCCGCGAGCAGTTCCTCGACCGCGGCGACCGGGTCGTCGGAGGTCTCGGCGTTGAGCGCCTCGAGGAGTGCGTCGCCGATCGGCCGGAGCGCGGCGCCCTCCCCGTACGACCGGCACCGGCCGAGCAGCACCGCGTCGTCCGCCGCCTCGCGAGCCACGAACTCGCGGACCAGGCGTGTCTTCCCGATCCCGGCGTCGCCGGTGACGGTCACGACCCGGCAGCGGCGTCGGCGGCGCGTGTCCTCGCGGAGGTGCCGGAGCAGCGCGAGCTCGGTCTCGCGCGCCACGAAGGGCGGCTCCGCCCGCCCGTCGCCGCCGGGGCCGAGCACGCGCGCGAGCCTGACCGGGCGGATCGAGCCCTCGAAGCCCCTCAGCGCGAGCGGCTCCGCGGGCTCGCCCTCGGCCCGGGCTCGGATCAGCCGCCACGTGGTGTCGTCGACGAGGGTCTCCCCGGGCCCGGCCGCCGACTCCAGACGAGCCGCCAGGTTCAGCACGGAACCGATCACGCTGGGCTCGCCGGAACCGGCGCTCGCGAGGACCTCGCCGGTGGCGACGCCGGTCCGGATCTGGATCCGCACGCCCCAGCGCGCCTCGAGTTCGTCGTTCAGCGGCGCGATCGCCTCGCGCATCTCGGCTGCGGTCCGGGCGGCGCGGAGCGCGTCGTCCTCGTGGAGCGTCGGGGCTCCGAACACGGCGACCACGGCGTCGCCGATGAACTTCTCGACGTGTCCGCCGTGGCGCTCGACGACCTCACGCATCGCGGCCCAGTACCGCGCCATCACACCCTGGACGGTCTCGGCGTCCGCGCGCTCGGTCAGCTCCGTCGAGCCCACGAGGTCGCAGAACACCACGGAGATCCTGCGCCGCGATGCGGGTGCCCCGCTCGACAGCGCGGTCCCGCACGCGCTGCAGAAGCGCGCGTCCTGCGCGTTCGAGCGGCCGCAGGCGGGGCACGTCGTCATCCGTGGAGCGTATGCCGAGCGCTCGGCGTCGGCGACCCGAGGCGTGTAGGGACGCCCACGCCGGGGTATCAATCGGCGGGCGTTCCGTGCGTGGGGCGTCCGGAGGGAGGTTTCCCATGGAATCGTGGATGTGGATCGTGATCGCGGTCGCGGTCCTGGCGGTGATCGCGCTCGTCGCGTGGGCGATGATGAAGCGTCGCCGCACCGAGGGCCTGCGCCACCAGTTCGGACCCGAGTACGACGTGGCGATGACGGAGGCCGAGAGCCGGCGCTCCGCCGAGGCCGAGCTCGAGGCGCGCCGCGAGCGTCGCCAGCGGCTGACGCTCCGCGCGCTGACGCCCGAGAGCCGTGACCGGTACGCGCAGCAGTGGCGCGACGTGCAGGCCCGGTTCGTGGACTCGCCGGCGGTGGCGCTCCAGAGCGCCGACCTGCTCGTGACCGAGCTGATGCGCGAGCGCGGGTACCCGACGGGCGACTTCGATCAGCGGGCCGCCGATGTTTCGGTCGATCACCCAGAGGTCGTCCGCAACTACCGGATGGCGCACACGGTGTCCCAGGAGGCGGCGAACGATGCGGCGGACACCGAGCGGATGCGCCAGGGGCTGGTGCACTATCGGGCGCTCTTCGACGAGCTGCTCGAGGACGACACGGTCGATACCGACCGGGAGGCCGCCGGCTGACGCCGGCGCGAGAGGAGGATCCGATGAAGGTCACGAACCGACTGAGCGACGCCGCCGACACGCTCCGCGAGCGGCGGCTCCGGATGAAGGCCGAGAGCCTGGACGAGCAGAACCGCGAGATGAAGACCGAGGTGCGCGCCCTGCGGGACGAGCTCGACCGCGAGCGGGACGCCCGAGCGCAGATGCTCGACGCGCTCCAGCACATCAAGCCCGCGAAGGTCAAGGTCAAGCGCCGCGGCGGGATGCTCCGCCTGATCGTGATCGGCGGGACCGCGTACGTCCTGGGCGCCAAGGCCGGGCGCGAGCGCTACGAGGAGATCCGCCGCTGGTGGAGCGACATGCGCGAGCGGATGTCCAAGCGCAGCGACGAGCAGTCACCGGTCGGCGAGCTGAGCGCCTAGCGACGGCGCTCGATCGCCGCGCGCATCCCCTCGAGAACGTCGTCCGGGAGCGACTGGACCTCGTGCGTCTCCCAGATCGCGAGGACCCACGCCCGGGCGCGTTCTCGGAGGGTGGAGGAGCCGGCCGTCTCCCACTGGGATCCGCGAGCTCGGGGCCGCCGGCGATGAGCGGC
>DASTPT010000118.1:0-2106 GCA_035762085.1 Actinomycetota bacterium
CCGTTCGACGTGCGCGAGTGCATCGAGGCCGTCATCGACCTGATCGGCCCGATCGCGCAGCGCAAGGGCCTCGAGGTGACCTACGGGATCGAGCCCGGGACGCCCGAGACGGCCGTCGGTGACGGGAGCCGACTGCGACAGATCTTGCTCAACCTGCTGAACAACGCGATCAAGTTCACCGAGGAGGGCGAGATCGTCGTGCACGTCGCGCCTGGGCAGGCCCGGACGGCGGGCCGGCGCGCGTACGACGTCACCGTCCGCGATACCGGTATCGGGATCCCGCCCGACCGGATCGGGCAGCTGTTCCAGTCGTTCACGCAGGTGGACGCCTCGACGAGCCGACGCTACGGGGGCACTGGACTCGGCCTGGCGATCAGCCGGCGGCTCGCCGAACTCATGGGGGGTACGGTCAGGGCCGAGAGCGCGGGGGTCCCCGGCCGAGGGAGTACGTTCCACGTGACGTTCGAGGCGGGCGTCACCGACATGACGCCGACCGCACTCCGCCGCGACGGTTCGTTCACGGGACGCCGGGCGCTGGTGGTGGACGACAACGCGACGAACCTCCGGCTGATGGCCGGGCTCCTCGGCGCCTGGGGGGTGGAGAGCGTCACAGCGGGCTCGGGGCAGGAGGCCCTCGGCGCGCTCGGCGACGGGTTCGACCTCGCGGTGCTCGACATGCTGATGCCGGAGATGGACGGCCTCGACCTTGCGCTGCGCCTGAGCGAGCAGGACCCGTCGCTGCCGATGATCCTCGCCTCGTCGATCCCGCGGCACGACGTGATGCGGGATCCCCGGTGGGAGACGGCGGGGATCCGCGCCGTGATCGTCAAGCCGATCAAGGCCTCGACCCTGCACGCCGCGATCGCCGCAGTGCTCGAGATCGACGACGAGCAGGAGGACCGACGCGAGCTGCCGGACTCGGCCCTGGACCCGGGCCTCGCGGCCCGGCACCCGCTCCGGATCCTGCTGACGGAGGACAACGTGGTGAACCAGCGGCTCGCTCTCCGGCTGCTCGAGAAGATGGGGTACCGCGCGGACGTGGCCGGCAACGGCATCGAGGCCCTGGAGGCGCTCGAGCGCCAGCGCTACGACCTGGTCCTGATGGACGTGCAGATGCCCGAGATGGATGGGGTCGAGGCCACCCGGCGGATCCTCGAACGCTGGGCGGAAGGCGAGCGCCCGCGGATCGTCGCGATGACCGCCGAGGCGATGCACGGCGACCGCGAGGGGTTCCTCGCCGAGGGGATGGACGACTACGTGGCCAAGCCGATCCGCACCCAGGACCTGGTCGTCGCGATCCGACGAACCCCCAGCCGAGCGCAGGCGGGGCCGGCGCCCGCCGACGAGGCGACGCCGGTAGACCCCGCGGTCCTGTCCCGGCTCACCGAGAGCATGGGCGGGGACGAGGCCTTCGTCTCCGAGCTGATCGAGCAGTTCGTCGCCGACTCGCCCGAGCTCGTCGCGATGGCGCGCCGCGGGCTCGGCGCCGGCGACGCTGAGCAGGTTCGGCGCGCGGCCCACACGCTGAAGTCGAACGCGGCGACCTTCGGAGCGCACCGGCTCTCCGACCTCAGCCGGGCCCTCGAGGACGATGCGAAGGACGGCGCCCTCGAGGCGGCACCCGAGCGGCTCGACGCGATAGCCGAGGAGCTCGAGCTCGTCCACGCCGCGCTCCGCGGCGCATAGCCGGGCTCGGGCGCGCCGTCGGTCAGCACTCGGGGGTACTCGGGCATCGCTACTTCGGAGGCTTGCTCGAAGGCGCGGAGCTCCCGGTCTCCGCCTACCCCTCGTCGAAGCCGATCGAGAACATCTCCTCGAGGTCGTGCTTCGAGTACACCTGGAACGCGATGAGGGTCTCGGTTCGGACCACGCCCTCGACCTTGGCGATCCCGCCCGGGATGACCCGCGCGAGGTCGTCGTGATCAGCCACCCGCACGA
Source organism: Actinomycetota bacterium (assembly GCA_035762085.1). Classification (GTDB taxonomy): domain Bacteria; phylum Actinomycetota; class UBA4738; order UBA4738; family HRBIN12; genus HRBIN12. The sequence goes on from DASTPT010000118.1 coordinate 1,939, forward strand.
TCGCGACGAGGTCGAACTCCCCGGCGACCGAGTAGACCTCGGAGACGCCTTCGAGGTCGGCGATCGCCTGCGCGGCCTCGGGGATCTCGTCGATCTCGCACTGCACGAGGACGACCGCGTGGACCATCTCGTCCCCCTCTACGCCCGCTCGAGCACGACCGCCGTGCC
>DASTPT010000119.1:0-13286 GCA_035762085.1 Actinomycetota bacterium
GGAGCTCGTCGCGGAAGAAGCGGAAGAACCCCTCCTGGTCCGGACCGACCTGATGGAGGTAGACGTGGTCGAAGCCCGCATCGACGTACTCGCGGATCGCGTTCACGTGGCGCTCGGGGTCCGGCCCGCAGACCACCTGCTCGGCGACGTCCTCCTCGGTCACGTCCGAGACCGCCTGCTCGAAGTGCCGGGGCAGCGGCAGCTCCTGACTCAGCTCGCCGCTCACCGCGGCCGTCGGCCACCACTCGAACGCGGTCGCCCTGGCCGAGCTCTCGTCGGCCGCCCAGCACACCGTGAGCTGCCCGTACCGCGGCTTGCCCTCGCCGCCGGCTGAGGCGAACGCGTCCATCACCTCGGCGTCGGGTGAGGTCGAGACCAGTCCTTCGGACAGACGTCCCGCGGTCTCCGCAGCCCGAGGCCCGGCCGCGGCCACGAGGATCGGCGGCGGCTCCGACGGCAGCGTGTACAGGCGCGCGTCGACGACCCGGTAGTGCGCGCCCAGGTGCTCGACGTCCTCGCCGCTCCACAGCTCGCGGATCACGGCGATCGCCTCCTCGAGCATGTCCAGACGCTCGGACGCCGAGGGCCAGCGCTCGCCGACGACGTGCTCGTTCAGCGCCTCGCCCGTGCCGAGCCCGAGCGAGAACCGACCGGGCATCATCGCGGCCGTCGTCGCGGCCGCTTGCGCGACGATGGCCGGATGGATCCGGATCAGCGGACAGGTGACGCCCGTGATCACCTCGATCCGCTCCGTGGACGCGGCGATCCCGCCGAGGACGCTCCACACGAACGGGCTCTGCCCTTGCCGTGCGATCCAAGGATGGAAGTGGTCCGAGACGGAAACGAACGACATGCCGGCGCGCTCGGCCTCGGCGGCGTACCGCACGAGGTCGCGCGGCGCATGCTCCTCCGACGACAACGCATACCCGATCCGAGCCATGAGCACCTCCCGCCTCCGGCCGCGTCGGTACCCGGTCGTCGCGGACCGGAAACGCCGCTGGGCACGTGTTCGGATCGAGCGCGAACCGGGTACCACATCCGCCGATGCCGATCGAACACGTCTGGCACCTGCGGAGCTCCGACGGCGGCAGCCAGGGTCTGGAGTTCCTCCGCGCGAAGATCGCGCCGGCCGACCGGGTGCTCGTCCACGCAGCGCCCGATCGCCTGGACGCCGAGGTCCTCGAGAACGGGAGCCGGCTCCTCGCCAGCGGGACGCAGCTGACCGCGACCGAGGACACACCGATGGCGCGTCTGCTGCTCGACGGCGTGCGGATCCTGCGCGAGGACGTATGGCCGACGGAGGACGACCTGGGATCGGTCGTGCTCCTGCCGGGCGGCGAGGCCGGGGTGCTGCGCGAGTGGTGGCACGCGCCCGATCGCAGCGCGTGGCGCTGGCAGCTCGAGCTCTCGAACCAGCGCTGACGCCCGGCGCCCCGAGCGCTACGCGACCGCGCCCTCCGCCGTCGCGCGGATCCTCGCGATGATCGACGACGTGGAGCGCTCGTCCACGTACGGCAGTATCCGCACCTCGCCGCCCAGGCCCCGGACCACCTCCGCCTCGGGCAGCATCTCGGCGGTGTAGTCGCCGCCCTTGACGAAGACGTCGGGCCGGATGCGGCGGATCAGCTCGACGGGCGTGTCCTCGGGGAAGGGCACGACGACGTCGACGCACGAGAGCGCGGCCAGGACCTCGGCCCGATCTTCGAGCCGCGTGACCGGGCGGTCCGGGCCCTTGAGCCGCCGGACGCTCGCGTCCGTGTTCAGCCCGACGACGAGGACGTCGCCGAGGTCCTTCGCCCGGTCGAGGTACGTGATGTGGCCGCGGTGGAGCAGGTCGAAGCACCCGTTCGTGAACACGATCCGGCGGCCGGCGGCGCGCTCGTGCGCGAGACGTTCCTCGAGCGCGTCGAGGTCGGCGACCTTCCCCACCGTCGCGACCCGGCGCCGCAGCTCCGAGATCGTGCACACCGAGGTCCCGTCCCGCTTCGTCACGACGGCGGCCGCCGCCGAGGCCAGGTCCACGACCGCCGATCCGGGCAGGCCGGCCGCGAGCGCCAGCGCGAGGCCCGCCACGAACGTATCGCCCGCCCCGGCGGCCCGGACGCTCGTCGTGGGCTCGGCGTAGCTGCGGTACGGGGGCGCGCCCCGCTCGAACAGGAGCGCCCCGGCGGCGTCGAGCGTGACGGCGACGGCGCGCGCGGCGAGCAGGTCGAGCAGGCGCTCGCCGTGCTCGAGGATCTGCTCGGCGCGGTCGCCGGGGCCGTCCACCTCCGGCAGGCCGAGCAGGTCGATCGCCTCGCGGTAGTTCGGCTTCACCACCGTGGGTCCGGTCGACCGCAGCCGCGCCAGGTCGCGCCCGTCCGCAACCAGGACCGTGTGCGCACCGCGCCGGTCCGGCGACACCGCGTCGAGGACCGCCGGCGTCGCCACGCCGTAGCCATAGTCCGACACGACGACCGCGTCCGTCTCTGCGAGCGCCTCGGTCAGCGTCCGGACGAGCGCGCGCTCTGCGCTCGCTGACGAGGGATCCGTCGTGCCGGTGTCGCACCGGACGAGGAGCTGCCCGTCGGCCAGGATCCGCTGCTTGTGGAGCGTGCGACGACCCGGGTCCGCGACGACACCGTCGGTCCCCACCCCGTGTTCGGCCAGGGCGTCGACGAGCGCCATGCCCTCGTCGTCGTCGCCGACCAGCCCCACGACGCGGACCTGCGCGCCGAGCGCGGCCGCGTTCGCCGCCGTGTTCGCGGCGCCGCCGGGCGCGTCCGTGCACGCCGAGACGTCGAGCACCGGCACGGGCGCCTCCTGCGCAACCCGACGGGTCGAGCCCTGCAGGTAGGTGTCGAGCATCAGGTCGCCGACGACGACCACGTGGAGGTCCGGGAACCGGTCGATCGCTGCCCCGGGCGTGTGCGACGTCACGGCGCGCGCCTCTCCCGGCGGCTCGGTCGCGACGTCACGCCGCGGCCCTCCCGCGAGGCCTGGCCGTGACGTCCGCGAGCGCCTGCTCCCAGTCCCGCACGAACCGCTCGATCGAGAAGCGCTCGATCGCCGTCCGCCTGGCGCCCTCGCTCAGCCGGGCGGCGAGATCGCGGTCCTCGATCAGCTCACGCATGCGCTCGACGAGCGCATCGACGTCGTTGTCGAGGTACCCAGAGACGTCGTCCTGCACGACGCCCACCATCCCCGTGGTCGCGAGCCCCACGATCGGCAGCCCGATCGCCATCGCCTCGCACACCGCGAGCCCCAGGCTCGTCCAGCGGATCGGGTTGAAGAAGAACCGGTACCGACGCTCGACCTTCGCGAGCTCGGGCATCGGCACCTCTCCCAGGCCCCCGAGCTCCTCCGAGAACATCCCGTACAGGTCGATCGGGACCTCGCGGCGCGCCTGCTCGAGGACGTCGGGCCCGACGCGGCGCTCGCGTCGGGCGATGCCGTTCACGACGCAGATCCCGCTCGGCAGCTCACCGCTCCACACGACCCCGGCCGGAACGCTGACGCCGTGCTCGATCACGACGGAGGGCGTCGAGCCCGAGTCCCACATCAGGCGGTTGAAGTGCGTCACGTGCACGAGCAGCACGTTCGGGTCGTCGACCGGATGTCGCGTCTCGGTCGGGCTGCGGCGCGGCGGGTCGTGCTCGATCGCGACCGACGGGAGCGCGCGCTGGGTCGGCGAGAGGAGCTGCCACCGGTCCTGGAGCCAGTTCGCGTGGCTCTGGTAGACGACCACGTCGACGTCCAGCTCGTGGACGTGCTCAGCCGAAACCTCGTGGAGGTTCGGCCCCCACGCCCGACCCGGCGGCAGCCCCACGTAACCCGGCGGACGACCCGGCCTCACCGGGACGAAGAACTCGTGACGGACGGACGACAGGTACTCGAGGTAGCTGCCGTGCACGTGCCACGTCAGGATCCGCAGTGGACGCATCCGCACCCGGGTGGCCCGGCACCCGCCTCCGAACGGAGGCGTACCCTGCGCTCGGCGCCGCTACACGCGCTGTCGCCGCTCAGGCGTTGCCCACGTCGCGGCGCCGGAAGGCCGCAAGCCCCACCGCCGTCAGTCCGACGGCGACCAGCGACATCACGACGAGCGGAAGGACCCGCAGCTCCTGCCCTGGGAGCCGGGGCGTGTGCCCGAACGGCGAGAGGTCCATGACCCACTGCGGGAGCTCGAACAGCGGCCCGAGCTCCCCCACCAGCAGGAATATGACGAGCAGCACCCACGCCCCCGTCGCCGCCCTGGGCGACGTTCCCCAGATCGCGACGACGGCACCGATCATCACGAGGATCGCGGGCAGCTGGACGAGGGCCGCGGCGGCCACCCGGCCCACGTCCGCCGCGTCGCCGGTCTGCGCCGCGTACGCGACCCCTGAGACCAGCCCCGCGGTGAGCAGCAGCGCGATCGTGCCCGCCACGGCCATGAGGAGGTGGCTCCCGACCCAGGTCCGCCGCGGCGTCGAGGTGGCGAGGAGCAGCTCTGCGCGCTGCGAGGTCTCCTCGGACCGCAGGCGGAGCGCCACCGAGACCGCGTAGACGGCGGTGATCACCCCGACCATCCCGAACTCGGTGGCGAGGAACGCGTCGGTGAGCGCCTTCGTGCCGCCGAGCTTCGCGATGAACTCCCTTGCCTGCGGGCTCTCGAGGAAGCCGCCGATGTCGGTCGCCACGCTGCCGACGACCGCGCCCAGCAGGACGTAGCCGACCGCCCACGCGAGGAGCGCGCCCCGCTCGAGCCGCCACGCCAGGCCCGAGGTGCTCGACAGGTACGGGGCGGCCGAGGCGGCGCCCGGGCGGGCGGCCCACACCCCCGCCCCGAGGTCGCGTCGGGCCGCGATCGCGTACGCGGCCGCGCCGACGACGGCGGCGAACACGAGGAGCAGCAGGAGCACGCCCCATCGCTCGTGCGCGTAGGGCCGGACCTGCTGGCTCCACCCGATCGGCGACAGCCACGAGAGCCAGCCGGCCTCGTCCGCGCCCGTCGTGTCGCCGGCCGCGCGCAGCAGGTACGCGAGGCCGAGGAACGCGGCCGAGATGCCGACCGCGGCTCGGCCGCCGGTGGTGAGCTGCGCGGCGAGCGCGCCGACCGCCGTGAAGGCGATGCCGGTCGCCGCCCACGCCAGCCCGAACGCCACCGAGCCCCGAGCGGGCAGGCCCGTGCTCGTGAGCCCCGCCGCGGCGAGGGCGCCGATCGCCAGGGTGGTGCCCGCAGCCGTGAGGACCGCGGCCGTGAGCGGCGCCGTGCGCCCGACCACCGTCGCGCTCACGAGCTCGAGCCGCCCGGACTCCTCCTCGGCCCGCGTGTGACGGACCACGAGCATGAAGGCTAGGACCGCGATCAGCGCGCCCCCGATGCCGCCCATCTTCATGATCGAGATCGCCCCGATCGTGGGCTCGTAGACGCGTCCGTAGAGCGCGACGAGCGCGGCGGTCCCGTTCACGGACCGCGCCGCCGTGACGCGCGAGTGGATCGTCGGGTACAGCTCGATCGAGGCGGCAGCGGCGTAGGTCACCATCAGCACGAAGACGGCGATCCACGCCGGCGCGAGGATCCGGTCCCGGCGCAGCGCCAGGCGCAGGAGCGACCCGGTCCCCGCGAGCGCGCTCATGGGACCGACGGCCCCTCGGACGGGTCGTCCGCGTAGTGCCGCAGGAACAGCTCCTCGAGGGTGGGGGGCTGGCTGACCAGGCTCCGGACCCCGATCGCGGTCAGGCGCTCGAGCACGCGCCCCACCTCCGCCGAGTCAACCTGACAGCGCACGACGGAGCCGTCGAGCTCGAGGCCGTGGACGCCGGGCATCTCGGCCAGGCCGGCCGGCGGGCCGGCGAGCTCGGCCGTGATCGACGTCCGCGTGAGGTGGCGGAGCTCATCCAGCGCGCCGGTCTCGACCGCACGCCCGTTGCGGATGATCGTGATGCGGTCGCACAGCGCCTCGACCTCGGCCAGGATGTGGCTCGAGAGTAGGACGGTGCGGCCCGACGCCCGCTCGTCCTCGATGCAGTCGCGGAACGCCTCGGCCATCAGCGGGTCCAGTCCGGACGTCGGCTCGTCGAGCAGGAGCAGCTCCACGTCCGACGCCAGCGCCGCGACGAGCGACACCTTCTGGCGGTTGCCCTTCGAGTACGTGCGCGCCTTCTTCGTGGGGTCGAGCTCGAAGCGCTCGAGCAGGGCCGCGCGGCGGCGCGGGTCCTCGCCGCCTCGGAGACGGCCGAGGAGGTCGATGATCTCGCCGCCCGTCAGGTTCGGCCACAGGCTGACCTCGCCCGGGACGTAGGCGAGCCGTCGGTGGAGCTGCACCCGTTCCTGCCACGGGTCGGCGCCCAACAGGCGCGCGATCCCCGCGTCCGCCGCGATCGACCCGAGGAGGATCCGGATCGTCGTGGTCTTGCCCGCCCCGTTCGGACCGACGAAGCCGTGCACCTCGCCCGTGCGGACCTCCAGGTCCAATCCGTCGAGCGCCCGGGTGTTGCCGAAGGACTTCTCGAGACCCGAGACCTGGATCGCGGTGGACGCCGACATCTCCCCTCGATGGTATGCCCGGCCGACCCCGGGTGACGGCACGTCGGTTTGACCGGCCCACGGACGGAGCGGATACTCGCGACTCCCGTGCCGGTCGCACCGGACCTCCCGGTGGCCCGCCGTCCGGCCCCGCGATCGGCTCGACGAGATGGTGACGATCGACGACGTGCGGGCGCTCGCACTGCGTCTGCCGCGCACGACGGAGACGCTCGTGCGCGACCGCGTGAAGTTCCGCGTCCGCCGGATCGTCTACCTCGCCTTCTCGCGCGACGAGACCGTGATGGGCTTCGCCTTCCCGAAGGAGGAGCGCGAGGCGCTCGTGCGCTCGGAGCCCGACAAGTTCCTCATCCCGAGCCAGGGCGACCTCCGATACCACTGGGTGCTCGTCCGCCTCGCCGCGATCGACCACGCCGAGATGCGCGAGCTCGTCCTCGACGCGTGGCGGATGGTCGTCCCGAGGTCGGTCGCGGCGGCGTTCGAGGAGCAGGAGCCTCCCTGACCGTCCCGTCAGGCTCCGAGGAACCCCAAGAGCGCGGGCGTGAGCTTCTCCGGCGCCATGACCACCGAGGCGTGGCTGACGCCCACCAGGGTTCGGTGCTCGGCGCTCGGCAGCGCGTCCGCGAGCGCGGAGGCCGCGGCCCGCAAGTGCTCCGGGCTCTTCGCACCGTCCAGGACCAGGGTCGGGACCGCGACCGAGGCCCACCGCTCGGCCGGCAGCGGTCCGCCTCGCCGGTAGCCGTCCATGATCGCGAGGTCGTAGGGGATCGTGTGCGCCATCGCCTCGAGGTTGGCCCACGTCCGACGCATGAGCCGCATCATCCACACGCCTGCCGTCGGCACGCCGACCGCGCGGCGCATGAAGAGCGCGACGGCCTTGCTCCGGCGGCCCGCCCCGAGCGCCTCGCCGACGCGGTCCGCCAAGTCCTCCTCTGGCGCGGCGTGCCGCTCCGAGACCACCAAGGGAGGCTCGAACAGCACGAGCCGCTCGACGCCCACATCGCGCGTCGCCGCCTCGAGCGCGAGGACGGCTCCCGAGGAGCTGCCGAACAGGGATGGCGAGCCGCCGACCTCCTTCACGAGCGCCTCGATGTCCTCGCACTCGCGCTCGACTGCGTAGGGCGGCGTGTCGCCGCTGGCGCCGCGACCGCGCCGGTCGTAGTTGACCACCGTGAAATGCGGGGCGAGCAGCGTCGCCAGCTTGCTCGTGTCCGACCGATCGGACAGCGCGCCCGCCACCAGGACGACGGGCGGTCCGTCGCCGGTCCGTTCGAACGCGATCGTGGTGCCGTCCCTCGACGTGACGCTCCGAGCGTTGCTCATCGTGTCCCCCTTCCCCTCGGATCGACATGCTCATCGGTACGACGGCTCGCCCGGCGGGAAGGGATCGGTCCCGGCACGGGAGATCGAGACGAGCACCGTCGGCACCCGACCCGGGTTGCGCAACGATCGCGCACCGATCCCGTCGAGCCACAGGACGTCGCCCCGCCCGAAACCGTGCACGTGCCCGTCCCGGGTCTCGAGCAGCAGGGTTCCCCGGACCACGAGCACGAGCGCGTCTCGCCACTCGGCGGGGCGATGCGGCCTCGAGCCGCCGGGCCCGATCGTGACCACCCGCCGCCGGAAGGACGGCGGGATCCGTGCACCGTCGAGGCGAGCGTCCCAGTCGCTCGTCACGGCGTCGTCTCACGGCTGGGTCAGCGGCAACCCGAAGGCGGGGAACATCCGCGGCCCGAACGCGGTGATCTCGACGACCCTCCCGTCGCGGACGCGCAGCACGTCGAGGACCTGGGCTCGATACCGACCCGCGAGCGTCTGGGTCTCGGGCGCGCTCGGCCGCTCGCAGTAGTGGGCGACGGCCGGCTGCCGGTTCGCGCTGGTCGCGATGCTCCGCCAGCGTCCGTGGTACCAGGCCGAGGCCGGATCGAAGACCTCTCGGTGCAGCTCCACGATCGCCGCCGTCCCGCCGAACCACTCCGGGTGCGGCGGCATCGTCAGGCGCACCTCCTCGGCGAGCAGGGCCGCGATGGCGTTCGCGTCGCCGTAGGCGTGGGCGTCGATGTACCGCTGCAGCAGCGCGCGCTCGTCCTGCGTGGGCTCGGCCGACGGCGCCCAGTCGTCGCGGCGCTCGGGCAGATGCTCCCGCACGGTCGACCGTGCTCGGGCCAGCGCGCTCTTCACCGAGGCGACGGTCCCCTCGAGGAGCATCGCGGTCTCCGCAGCCGGCCAGCCGAGGACGTCTCGTAGGATCAGCACGGCTCGCTGCCGAGGTGGCAGGTGCTGGATCGCGACGAGGAACGCGAGCTCGATCGTCTCCCTCGCCACGACGACCGCGTCGGGCTCGGTGGCATCGGTAGCCGGCACGCCGAGCAGCCGATCGGGGAACGGCTCGAGCCACGGGACCGCGGCCGGCGCCTCCGCCGCCACGCTCGCGGCCGAGGGTGACGGGCCGTACGGTCGCGGACGCCGAGGGTTGCGGTCCAGGTGATCCAGGCACGCGTTCGTCGCGATGCGGTAGAGCCAGGCCCGGAAGGTCGATCGCCCCTCGAAGGTCTCGCGCCGGCGCCAGGCCCGCAGGAACGTCTCTTGGACCAGGTCCTCGGACTCGTGGAACGAGCCGAGCATCCGGTAACAGTGGACACGGAGCTCGCGCTCGTACCGGCGGACGACCTCAGCGAACGCCGCCTCGTCGCCTGCGCGGACTGCGGCGACGACCTCGTCGTCCGTCACGAGCCCGATGTCGATCCGGTCAACCACGCGATCCGTCCCTTCCGCCGCCACGGCCGATCCGCGGTCATCAGGACACAGGACGGCCGCCGACCGCAAGAGGGATCGGTCGCCGTCACCGATCCCTCGGCTCCGGATCCGCCGTCTCAACCGGGCGTCACATCACTCGAGAGGGAAGGAGGCGATGGTCGTGGAGAGCACGATCTCGAGGGCCGGGGAGGGAACCGGCTCGCTCTCGCGGACCTCGGCTCGGCTGGCGGTGGCCGGCGCCGCGGTGTTCCTGCTGCTGCTCGGGGTTCTGCACGTCGTGAAGTCCGAGCTCGACCCCTCTTGGCACTTCATCAGCGAGTACGCGATCGGCCGACACGGGTGGCTCATGGTGATCGCGTTCGCGTCGCTCGGGCTCGGCTGTGCGGCGCTGTTCGCGGCGATCCGGTCCCAGGCGACCACGAAGGGCGGCAGGGTCGGGCTCGCGTTCCTCCTCGTGGCCGCCGTCGGGCTCGTCATCGCGGCCGCGTTCACGTCCGATCCCGTCATTGCGGTTGAGGACGAGGTGACCACGCACGGCACGGTGCACGGTGTCGGAACGGTGCTCGGCACCCTGGGGATCCCGATCGCGGCCGTGTTGATCGCCCGCGGGCTGCGCCGCAACCCGCGCTGGACGGACGCCCGGCGCCCGCTCGTGGCGGCCACCGCCCTTGCGCTGGTCGGGTTCCTCGTCTTCGAGCTGTCCTTCGCGACGATGGTCCCGGGCGAGGAGCTCGGCCCCGACGTCGCGATCGGCTGGCCGAACCGGATCCTGATCGTGTCCTACGCGATCTGGCTGCTCGTCATGGGTGCGCTCGCGGCGCGACGTGCGGGAGGGACTCCCTGATGCGTGCACTCCGGCGACCAGGAACCCGCGTGGGACAGTATCGAGGGAAGGCCTGAACGACCGCGGAGACGAGATGACCGACCTGCTGGTGGGCATCGACGTGGGCACCACCTCGTGCAAGGCCGCCGTCGTGACACGGGACGGCCGCGAGGTGGCGCACGGCCGGCGACCGTCACCGTGGATCCCCGTCCCCACCGGCGCCGAGGTCGACCCGAGGGCCCTGTCCGAGGCCGCCGCCGCCGCGGTCCTCGACGCCCTGAGCTCGGCGCCCGAAGGCCAGGTCCGCGGGATCGGCGTCTGCAGCATGGGCGAGACCGGCGTGATGCTGGACGAACGGGGCGAGCCTCTTGCGCCGGGCATCGCCTGGCACGACGCCCGCGGCGGTCCTGAGGCCGATCGCCTGGCGCGGGAACTGGGGGAGCGGACGTTCACGCGTCACACAGGTCTGCCGGCCGGCCCAACCTGGACCGTGGCGAAGCTCGCCGCCCTCGCCTCGGTTCGGCCCGAAGTCATCGCTGGCCGGCGGTGGCTCAGCATCGCGGAGTGGATGGTGCGATGGCTCGGCGGCGACGAGATCGCCGAGCTCTCGCTCGCGTCGCGCACCGGGTTCCTGGACGTCGCCGAGGCCACATGGTGGCCGGACCCGCTGGAGTGGGTCGGGCTGTCCCCCGACGTCATGCCACCCCTCGTGCAAGCCGGGACCGCGGCGGGACGCGTGTCGCGCGTGCGGGAGCTCGAGGGCGCGATCCTCACGATAGGCGGTCACGATCACCCGTGCGCCTCGGTGGGAGCCGGCGGATCAGGTCCGGGCGACGCCCTGGACTCGTGCGGAACCGCCGAGGCCGTCCTGCGATCCATCGACCCGTCGTTTCCGGCCGACGAGTTCGAGAACACTGCGTCGATCGGGATCGACGTCGGCCGTCACGTGGTGCCCAACCGCCTCCTCCTCCTCGGCTCGTTCCGGGCCGGGATCGCGCTCAAGCGGTTCCTCCGGCTGCTCGGCGTCGAGGACATCGGGCCGGAGCGGGACGAGCTCGACCGGCGGGCGCTCGCGACGTCGAGCGGCGCGCTCGAGGTGCTCGCCATCGCCGAGGACGTGCACCGCATCGAGGGGATCGGGGGCCGGGCCACGCCGGAGGCGCTCTGGCGCGCCGCGCTCGAGGCCGCGGGGCGCGAGACGGCGAGGATCCTGGACGAGCTCGCCTCTGTGGCCGGCCCCCACGGACGCCTGGTCGTGGCGGGCGGTTGGACGCGGAGCCAGGCCTACCGCTCGATCAAGCGCGAGATGATCGGTCCCTTCGAGGTCCCGGACGTCTCCGAGGCGGGAGCGCGCGGCGCTGCGCTGTTCGGCGGCCTCGCCGCCGGTCTGTTCGACCGCGTCGAGGACTTCCCACGGCCGGCGACGACCCAGGTCTGAGCCGTCGGCCCGCGTTCGAGGCGTCCGGGCGCCTCAGCTCATCCGAATCGCTGCCCCGGTCCGGTCGGCGCCTGCTCCGGCAGCCGCACCTCGGCGGCTGCCGATCCCGGTCGTTCCGCCGTGAGCGCGTAGATGATGAGTGCGTCCAACGCGATGACCAGGATCGACGCGACCGGGTGCGCCCCGAGCGAGAAGAACCAGACCAGCATCGAGACGGACGCTCCCATCAACCCGAGCGCCTGGCCTGCCGTCATCCGGGCCAGCACCAGGATCGCGGTCAAGACCTGCAGCGCCCCCACCACGATCCAGACGACCCCCCAGAACCCGAGGTTGCTGTACAGGAGCGACGCCTCGTCGAAGTACTCCTTCTTCGAGAACGTCGCGATGCCGAGGATCAGGTTCCAGCCGCCGGCGATCCCGATGGCGATCCCGGCGAACAGCGTCCATCCACGACTCCGTTCAGCATCCACCGCAGCCCCCTCGTTCCGATCCCTGCGGACATCGTGGCACCTTTGCCGAAGGACCACATCGTCGTGCCGATGTGGTCTGCCCTCGGTGCCAGCCGGGGCATCCCGTCGTCGTTTGAGAACCGGGATCTCGGGGGACGATGCCTTGGTCCTGTCACCCGGTGCGGAGGAGCGCATTGTCTGGACGACCCTGGCGGTACCGATCGACCATCGCAGGCGCGAAGGACGAAGTGCCCGCCCTCGTGCTGGCGGACGCACCTTCCGACGACGGATCGACCGTCGCGTGCCCGTGACGCGCACCATGAGCGCTCCGATCAGCCCGCCGCCCGTTCGACGCTGGCGGACCGAGTACCTTCCGGCGTACGTCGGCAACGGGGTCATCGGGCTTCGCGCGCCGAGGGTGCCGTTCGTCGGCGGGGTGGCGATCGTGAACGGCTTCGCGGGCATCCACCCCACCGACCGTGTCGAGAGCTTCGCGCGGGCGCCGTACCCGCTCGGCGGCGACATCGGCGTCGGCAGGACGACGCTGGCCCAGCACGTGGATCGGGTCACGCTCGTCGAGCAGGTCTACGACTTCTCCTGTGGCGAGCTCCTGACACGCCTCCGGTTCGACGCCGACGAGGCACGTGCCGAGATCGACGTGGTGACCTTCTGCAGTCGGACCCATCCGACGGTGGTGGCGCAGGAGATCGTCGTCCGCGTCGATCGAGCGTGCGACGTGACCATGTCGGCGACCGTCGATCCGGTCGGCATCCCAGGCCATGAGGAGGCTCGCGACACGGAGCCGGCCGAGGGCGTCGACGGCTCGATGCGATGGGCGAGCCACGGAGCTGCCTCCACGTGCGGCCTCGCCTATGCGACCGAGCTCCTCGGCGCGCCGGACGCGGAGCGCGCCCACGACCGGGGCGAGCACGAGCGGCTATCGACGGACCGCTCCTTCCGCGCGCGAGCCAACCGTCCGTATCGGCTGCGCCAGCTCACGAGCCTGGTCCCGGAGGACGCGCATCACGAGCCCGATCGCCAGGCGATCCGCCTCGTCTACGCGGCCGGCCAGCGTGGCTTCGAGGCGCTCCGCGCTGAGAACCGAGCCGCTTGGGAGGAGCTCTGGCAGGCCCGGATCCACGTGACCGGCGCCCCACGACGATGGCAGGCACTCGCGGATGCGGCCTTCTTCTACCTGCACTCGTCGGCCCATCCGTCGTCGCTGGCCAGCACGTCGATGTTCGGGCTCTCGTACTGGCCCGACTACCACTACTACCGGGGCCATGTGATGTGGGACATCGAGGCGTTCGC
>DASTPT010000120.1:0-31753 GCA_035762085.1 Actinomycetota bacterium
CGACCTCGGTGGTCGTCCTCGACGTCCGCGAAGGCACCCCGAAGGGGTTCGAGGACTTCGACGACATCGCCGCTCCCGGCGTGGGCGTCCTGACGCCGGATCCGGCGTCGAGCGGTGGCGCCCGCTGGAACATCCTGTCGATCTACGGCGCCGCGATGCACGGCTACGCCGGTGTCGCCGAGGGCGACGAGGCGGGCGCGCAGGCCCTCCTGACCGGCGTCTTCAAGAACGTCGTCGCGCTCGACAAGAGCGCGCGCGACTCGATCAAGAACTTCGAGGCGGGCAACGGCGACGTCGCGATCACGTACGAGAACGAGGTCTTGACCGCCCGCGAGGCCGGGCTGCCGGACGAGGCGGTCTACCCGCCCTCGAGCGTGCTGATCGCGAACCCAGCCGCGATCGTTGACGCGAACGTCGACAAGCACTGCGTGCGCGAGGTCGCCGAGGCCTTCGTCGAGTACCTGCACTCGGACGAGGCCAAGGAGTACTACCGGACGGTCGGGTTCCTGCGGCCGACGGACATCGAGGCGGCGGCCGCCGGCGACGAGGAGATGGGCTTCCCGCCCATCGAGGACCTGTGGGCCGTCGAGGACTTCGGCGGGTGGGACGCGCTCGACGAGAAGCTCTTCAGCGACGCCGGGCTCTTCACCAAGGCGTTCGCTGACGCGCAGTAGGTGACGTGATGGCGAGCGCGGTGCGGACGGTTCAGCAGAGACGGGTGTTCCGAGCACCCACGGTCACGCGTTTGCGGCACTGGTCGCTGCGCGGCGCCGCGATCACCTACCTCGTCGCGATGATCGTCGTGCCGGTCGCGGCGATCGTCACCAAGGGGTTCGCGGGCGGCCTCGACACGTTCCGAGAGGCGATGGCGAGCCCGGGCGCGTGGGAGGCGATCTCGCTCACGCTCGTGGCGTCCGCCCTGGCGGCGATCATCAACGCGATCTTCGGCACGATGCTCGCGTACATCCTGGTCCGGTACCGGTTCCGTGGTCGGGGGCTGCTGTCGGCCATCGTGGACCTGCCGTTCGCGATCCCGACGCTCGTCACGGGCGTGATGCTCGTCGCCATCTATGGGCCGAACACGCCCATCGGCAAGGCGTTCGGCACCGTGGGGATCCCGCTGATGTTCAGCCAGATCGCCGTTCTCCTCGCGCTGTGCGTCGTGACGCTGCCGTTCGTCGTCCGGACGGTGCAGCCGGTCCTCCTCGAGCTCGACACGGCCGAGGAGGAGGCTGCGCAGGTGCTCGGCGCCTCGGCGTGGAAGACCTTCCGTGCCGTCGTCATGCCGGCGATCCGCCCCGCGATCGCAGCCGGCGCGCTCCTGGCCTTCGCACGTGGGCTCGGCGAGTTCGGCTCGATCGTGTTCGTCTCGGGCAACATCGAGGGCCGCACCAAGACGGCCCCGTACTTCATCTTCCAACTCACGAACCAGTTCAAGCCCGACCAGGCGGCGGCCGTCGCCACCCTGCTCTTCGCGATCTCGTTCGTGCTCGTCCTCGTCACGAGCCGACTCGTACGGACCGAGCGGAAGGAGGCGAAGTCATGAGCGTCGTCCTCGGACCGCCACGGCTGGTCGACGTCACCCCGGGAGGTGAGGAGATGCGTCGACGAGGTCGCCGGCGCGCCCTCGTCCGTGGCGCGATCGTGGCCGTCTGCCTCCTGTACCTGACCGTCGTGCTCCTCGGTCCGCTGGTAGGCATCTTCCTGAGCGCGTTCAGAGAGGGGCTTCCGAAGATCGGCGAGACGCTCACGTCTCCCGACGTGCGCCACGCCTTCTTCCTCACCTTCGAGATCGCGATCGTCACGTTGCTCGTCACGACGACGTTCGGCGCCGTCACGGCCTGGGTGCTGGTGCGGCACCGGTTCGTGGGCCGGCGGATCCTGAACGCGCTCGTGGAGCTGCCGCTCGCGATGTCGCCCGTGACGGTCGGGCTCGCATGCGTCCTGCTGTTCGGACGGGGGGGCTGGTTCGAGCCCTGGTTCACCGCCCGCGGGATCCAGGTCATCTTCGCCCTGCCGTCGATGATCCTCGTGACGATCTTCATCTGCATCCCGTTCGTGATCCGTTCCGTTGCGCCGGTGCTCGAAGAGCTCGGCACCGAAGAGGAGGACGCGGCGCGGACCCTCGGCGCCTCGACGTTGCAGACGTTGTTCCGGGTCATCCTGCCGAACATCCGGTGGGGGCTCTTCTACGGCATCGCGCTGACGACCGCGCGCTCCATCGGCGAGATCGGCGCCGTCCTGATCGTGAGCGGCATGCTCAAGGGCCAGACCGAGACGGCGACGATCTACGTCCTCACCGCGTTCGAGGAACGCATGGACGCGGAGGGGTACATCGTCGCGCTCACACTGGCGGCGATCTCCATCGTGATGCTCCTGGTGATCGAGATCAGCAAGCGACGCAAGATCAAGGAGGTCATGGGATGAGGATGAACGCGGCCATCAGGGTCCAGAACCTGACGAAGAAGTTCGGCAGCTTCGTCGCCGTGGACGACATCAGCTTCGACGCGGCCGAGGGCAAGATCACCGCGCTCCTTGGGCCGAGTGGCTCGGGCAAGAGCACGGTCCTCCGCATGATCGCCGGCCTCGAGACCCCCACGAACGGCCGGATCTGGATCGAGGACGACGAGACCACGTTCAAGAGCGTCCAGGAGCGGCGCGTAGGGTTCGTGTTCCAGCACTACGCGCTCTTCCGGCACATGACCGTGGCGCAGAACGTCGCGTTCGGGCTGGCCGTGCGCAAGCAGAGCAAGGCCGATCAGGCCGGGCGGGTGGACGAGCTGCTCGACCTGGTGCAGCTGTCGCCGTTCGCGGACCGGTTCCCCGACCAGCTCTCGGGCGGCCAGCGACAGCGGGTGGCGCTCGCGCGGGCGCTCGCGCCGCGGCCGCAGGTGCTGCTGTTGGACGAGCCGTTCGGCGCGCTCGACGCGCGGGTGCGGCAGGACCTGCGGCACTGGCTCGACGGTCTCCACCGTGAGCTGGGCGTGACGAGCCTGTTCGTGACGCACGACCAGGACGAGGCGCTCGAGCTCGCGCACGAGGTCGTCGTGATGCACGAGGGCCGCATCGAGCAGATGGGCTCGCCGACGCAGATCTACAACGAGCCGCAGACGGCGTTCGTCGCCGGGTTCATCGGCAGCCCGAACGTGCTGCAGGGTCGTGTCGCTGCGGGACACGTCCTCGTGGGCGCGCACCGGCTGCCGGGGGCCGACCACATGGAGGAGGGCGCCGCCGCTCGCGCGTTCGTGCGGCCCCACGACGTCCGGCTCGCCGAGCCGGATCCGGAAGCAGCGGCCGCGGTCGAAGCCCGGGTCGACCGGGTCTCGACGCTCGGATGGCTCTCCCGCGTGATGCTGCGGCTGGACGACGGCCAGACGATCGTGGCCGAGATCCCGAGCGACGAGCTGATCGACCTGACCGAGGGGACCACGGTCGCCGTGGATCTCCGTCGAGCGAAGGCCTTCGAGGCCGAGCCGGTGGGGGCGCCCGCCGAGTGAGCGAGGCGCGCCCTGCCTGCCGGCGCGGGACCCCGACGGGGTACGGTGACGGCGTGGGCTCGGGCGCTCGGGTGTCGGGCACGGCGCGGCTCCTCACGCCGCTGCTCGCGCTCGTCCTCGTAGCCTCGGCGTGTGCAGGGTCCGAGGCGCGGGCGCGCGGGAGGGCCGACGTGCTCCGCCTGGGCGTGTTCCCGACGCTCACGCACGCGCCGGCGCACGTCGGGATCGGGGCCGGCATCTTCGAGGAGGTCCTCGCGCCGACCAGGGTCGAGATCCGGGTGTTCGACTCGGGGACGGACGCCGGCGTGGCCCTGCTCTCGGGCTCGATCGACGCGAGCTACATGGGCCCGTGGCCCGCGATCTCGCTCTTCCTCAGGTCCGGGGGGGTCGCGGTGATCTCGGAGGTCACCGTCGGGGGCGCCTCGCTCGTCACGCGTAGCGACGCCGGGATCGACGGACCGGAGGACCTGCACGGCAAGCGGATCGCGGTGCCGAGTGTCGGGAACACGCAGGACATCGCGTTACGGAACTGGCTCCACGATCACGGGCTCGAGGCCACCGACGAGGGTGGTGACGTCTCCATCACCGAGGTCGCCGCGGCGCAGCTCCTGGAGCTGTTCCGCGCGGACCGCCTGGATGGCGCCTGGGTGCCCGAGCCGTATCCCACGTACCTCGTCGACGAAGGGGTCGCCAACGTACTCGTGGACGAGGCCGACCTGTGGCCGCCGGGCGGCTTCCTCACAGCGAACCTGTGCGTGTCCACGGCCTACATGGAGGCCCATCCGGACGTCGTCGATCGCCTCGTCGCCGCGAACGTCGCCGCGATCCGGCTCACGCGGTCCTCGCCCCTGCGTGCGCAGGCGATCACCGCGCGACGCCTGGTGTGGGCCGGCGCCCCGGCGATGGATCCAGCGGTCCTCGATGAGTCGTGGGCCAGGCTCTCGTTCTCGTGGGAGCCGGTCCCTGCCGCGATGGACCAGGTGGCGCACGACGCGTACGAGGTGGGTGTGCTGGAGGAGGAACCCGCGTCCGTGCGTGCGATCTACCGGCTTGACCCTCTGAACAGGGTCCTCGACGATGAGGGCCTCCCGCCCGTCGAGGTGTCCGGATGAGGAAGCCATGACGTCGACGCCCGCGCTCCACGTGGTCCCCGAGACCCCCGCCGCCTCCTCGAAGCTCTCGATCCGATCCGTCTCGAAGACCTTCGTCCAGGGGAGCGGCGAACGTGTGCAGGCGCTCGACCGAGCGACGCTCGACATCGGCAAGGGCGAGTTCGTCTGCCTCATCGGACCGTCCGGTTGCGGGAAGTCGACGCTGCTGCACCTGATCGCCGGACTCGAGCGTCCCGACGAGGGCGAGGTCCTCCTGGACGGACGACCGATCATCCGTCCCGGACCCGACCGAGCCGTACTGTTCCAGGAGCCGTCGCTGTTCCCGTGGATGAGCGTCCTGGCGAACGTCGAGTTCGCGCTCGGGCTCGTCGGGGCGCCGAAGCGCGAGCGAGCCGAGCGCGCGATGGGCTGGCTCGAGAAGGTCCATCTCGCGCGATTCGCGATGGCACAGCCGCACGAGCTGTCCCCCGGGATGCGCCAGCGCGCGACCCTCGCCCGCGCCCTGGCCTGCCAGCCCGAGATCCTCCTCGCCGACGAGCCCTTCGGCGCGCTGGACGCCCAATCCCGCGAGATCCTCCAGCGAGAGCTCCAGACGGTCTGGCTCGAGACCCGCAACACGTTCGTGTTCGTCACCCACAACGTCCGCGAGGCGGTGTTCCTCGCCGACCGCGTGGTGCTGATGTCTCCCCGCCCGGGCACCTTCGTCGCGGAGCACCGCATCTCGTCGCCCCGCCCGCGCGCCTTCGAGGACGTCCTGCTGTCGAAGGTCGTCGTCGACGTGCACGACCACCTGTTGAGGGAGGTGGAGCAGGTTGTCGCGACCGAGGAGGGTCCTCGACCAGATCTGGCCTAGGGTCGCGGTCGTCGCGGTCATCCTGCTGCTCTGGTGGGCGGTGAACGCGTCCGGGAACTGGAGCGAGGTGCTGGTGCCGTCGCCGGCCGCCGTGTGGGATTCCCTCGTCTCGAACCTGGGTGGATCGAACGGGCTCCTCATGGTCGCGTACCGCAGCCTGTTCCGGCTCTTCGGCGGTCTCGTGCTCGCCATGCTGATCGGGACGCCGATCGGACTGGCCTGCGCCCGCTGGGACGTCGTCCAGCGGAGCGTCGGGAGCCTCGTCGCGGGTCTCCAGGCGCTCCCGTCGATCGTGTGGCTTCCGCTCGCGAGCCTCTGGCTGGGGTTCAACGAGAAGGCGGTGCTGTTCGTCGTCGTGATCGGCGCGTTCCCGGCCATCGCGATCGCCACCGCGGCCGCGGTCCGGATGGTGCCGCCCTACCTCGTACGGACCGGCCGCACGCTCGGCGCGCGAGGTTGGGCGCTCTACGGCCGGGTGGTCCTTCCGGCCGCCTTCCCGGGCTACCTCGCCGGGCTCCAACAGGCGTGGGCCATCGCGTGGCGGGCGCTGATGGCCGCCGAGCTCCTCATCGCCGGCGCGCGAGGGCTCGGCCACCTGATCGCGCGCGCCTGGGCGCAGATCGACACGCCGCTGATCATGGCCACGATGATCGTCATCATGCTCGTCGGCGTCGCGGTCGACGGCCTGTTCTCGTGGGTCGACCGACGGGTGCGGCGGCGCCGCGGTCTGCTCGTCACGTCGTGAGCGCCGAGGGATAGGCTTCCGGCGGCCGGATCCGATCGAGGAGGCCTTCGCGTGCGCAACCGGACGATCCTGTGGGCGCTCCTGCTGATCGGGGTCGGCGTCTTCCTCCTGCTCCAGAGCGCGGGCGTCATCCGGGAGGACATCGACATTTGGCCGGTCGTGCTCATCGCGATCGGGCTGTGGCTCCTGCTCGAGCGCGCGATGTTCGGGTCGCGGTGGGGCGGCGGGTACGTGTGGCCGGCCCTGCTGATCGGGGTCGGTCTCGTCTTCCTGCTGCAGGACCTGGACGCGCTGCCCGACGAGGACATCCTGCTGCCGGTCATCATCATCGCGATCGGGATCGGGCTGGCGCTCTCGGCGATCTCGCAGGTGCGCAGCGGCGGCGGCGAGATGGAGCCGGTGTCGGTGCCGCTCGACGGCGCCACCGAGGCACGCGTGCGGCTCGAGCACGGAGCGGGGAGCCTGCGGGTGCGCGCCGGCGAGGGGCTGGCGCTCGTCGAGGGCCGGTGCGCGGGCGGCGTGGACACGGACGTCGAGCGTTCCGCCGGCCGGGTCGAGGCGCGCCTGCGCGGCCGCGCCGGCGTCCCGTGGGGCGGCGGACGCGAGCGCGGGTTCGAGTGGGACCTGGCGCTCGCGCGACACGTCCCGATCGCGCTCGAGGTCCGCTCGGGCGCGAGCGACTCGGACCTCGATCTTACCGACGTGCGCCTGACCGAGCTCCAGATCCACACGGGGGCGAGCAAGACGGCGGTGCGGCTGCCCGCGACGGGGCGGTACGCGGTGCGAGCGGGCGGCGGCGCGATGAGCCTGACCCTCCAGGTGCCCGAGGGTGTGGCCGCCCGGATCGAGGCCCGCGGCGGCCTGTCGGACCTGAAGGTCGACGAGCGGCGGTTCCCCCGGTGGGGCGGCGAGTGGCGCTCGGCCGACTACGAGGCCGCGGAGCACCGGGCCGACATCCGCCTGGACACCGGCGCGGCGAGCGTCGAGATCCGCTGACGCACGCGAGCGTCGCTACCGGACGCCGGCCCGGCGGAGCATCTCGTCGCGGACTGACCCCGTGAGCTCGACGAGGGCCTCGGAGCGCCCTGCGATGGGCGGCACCGGGTCCCGCAGGCGCTTCGCGTCCCGCGGGAGTCGGGCGAGGTCGGTCTCGAACAGGTGGCGAGCCGTCGCGAGCGTCCGGGGAGGCCCCGTCCGGCGGCCCCCCTCCATGACGGGGACGAGGAGCGGTTCGTGGCCGTCCTGGATCGGCTCGTTCCGCAGCCCGATCACGTCCCCGCCCGGGCCGCGGACGACCTGCTTGCGGCCGGGCGAGGTCGTCTTGCCCGCCGAGAGCTTCAGCACCGGCCGGCCGTCGTACTCGACCAGCTTGTAGACGGAGTCCACGAACGGCGCGTCGGCCGAGACGCCCACGCGCGTCCCCACCCCGAACGCGTCGATCGGGGCGCCGGCCCGGACCAGCCGGTCGACGTCCATCTCGTCCAGGCCGCCGCTCGCGAAGATCCGCACGTGCTGCATCGCGGCCTCGTCCAGGACGGCCCGCGACTGCCGCGCGAGCGAGTCCAGGTCCCCGCTGTCCAGCCGGATGCCCAGGTGCTCGACGAGGCCGAGCTCGCGGATCACCTCGATCGCCGTGCGGACGCCGTTCAGGGTGTGGTACGTGTCCACGAGGAAGGTCGTCCTCGTCGGGAAGTCGGTCGCGAAGGCCACGAACGCGTCGCGCTCGGTCGGGAACGACTCGATGTACGAGTGCGCCATCGTGCCGGCGACCGGCAGGCCGAACCGCCGGCCGGCCTCGACGTTCGAGGTCGCGGCGAACCCCACCATGGCGGTCGCGCGGGCGACCGCCATCGCGGCGTCGATCCCCTGGGTGCGACGGAACGCGAAGTCGACGAGGTCTCGCCCGCCGGCGGCGATCACGCACCGCGCCGCCTTCGAGGCGATCGTGGTCTGGAACGTGATGACGTTCAGGAGGTAGGTCTCCACGAGCTGGGCGACGGCGATCGGTGCGGTGATCTCGAGCAGCGGCTCGTCGGCCAGGACGATCCGACCCTCGGGGACGGCCCAGACATCGCCCTCGAACCGGAGCGCCCGGAAGGCCTCGAGCGTCGCGTCGTCGAACCCCAGGCGGGAGCCCAGGTGCTCGAGCTCCTCCTCCTCGAACCGGAAGTCCTCGAGGAAGCCGAGGCACGGCTCCAGGCCGCCCGCGACGAGGAACCCACGGTTCGGTGGCAGGCGGCGGACGAACAGCGAGAAGGTCGCCTCCTGATCCATGCCGCGGCGCAGGTAGCTGGCCGCCATGTTGAGCTCGTACAGGTCCGTGAGCAGCGCGCACGGCATGGCGACAGCGTACGCGGTCCCTTGCGGCGCCGCGCTCGCGGACCGACGGGTCCATACGGCCCGGGACCCCCCGGCCGTCCGCCCGTAAGGGGTTCGGCCCGCCTCCGCGAGAGTGCACGGTGGAGGCAACCTCCAGGAGGAACCCCATGTGGCATCTGGCCCTCGACGGGCTCGACAGGCTCATCCGACTGCTGTCTGAACAGGGATACGAGGTCGTTGGACCGACCGTCCGCGACGGCGCGATCGTCCTCGAGGAGATCGAGGGCGTCGCCGACCTCCCGGCCGGCATCCGCGAGGAGCAGGGACCCGCGACGTACGCGCTGACGCAGACCGGCGACGGCCGGCTGTTCGATTGGGCTCACGGTCCCGACGCGGGCAAGCGGTACCTGTTCCCACCCCGCGAGCACCTCACGACGATCTCGCGCAACGGGGACGGGATGCGGCAGGAGCCCGCCCCGGAGGAGGAGCGGCCGCTCGCGTTCGTGGGGCTGCGCTCGTGCGACCTCCACGCGATCGAGGTGCAGGACCGCATCTTCATGGACCTGGACCCCGCGTACCGACGCCGTCGCGAGCGCGCGGTGTTCGTCGGCGTGAACTGCGCGGTGCCAGCCGGTACGTGCTTCTGCGTCTCGATGGGCACCGGCCCGCGCTGCACGATCGGCTTCGACCTGGCCCTCACCGAGCTGCAGGACGGGTTCGCGGTCGAGGTCGGTTCGGCGACGGGCAAGGAGCTCCTCGCCGGACTACCGACGCGCGACGCGAGCGAGGCCGAGATGGCCGCGGTGGACCGCATCACGGCGCAGGCCGCCGAGCGCATGGGCCGTTCCCTCGACACCTCGGACATGCCGGACCTGCTCTACCGGAACCGCACGCACCCCCGCTGGGCGGACGTCGCAGAGCGCTGTCTGGCCTGTGCGAACTGCACGAACGTCTGCCCGACGTGCTTCTGCCACGACGTCGTCGACAGCGTGTCGCTGACCGGCGACGTCGCCGCCCGGACGCGCGAGTGGGCGAGCTGCTTCAGCGCCGAGTACAGCTGGGCCGCCGGCGAGGTCGTCCGCGACAGCCGCGCCTCGCGCTACCGCCAGTGGCTGACGCACAAGTTCGCGTCGTGGATCGACCAGTTCGGCACGTCCGGGTGCGTCGGCTGCGGGCGCTGCATCACGTGGTGCCCGGTCGGGATCGACGTGACGGAGGAGATCTCCGCGATCCGAGCGACCGACGGCGAGGTGGAGGTGGTGGCCCGATGAGCGTGACGGAGATGCGCGACGTGCGGACCACCCAGCCCGAGAGCGGGCCGATGCGGATCGCCGTGATCCAGCGGGTCGTCCCCGAGACCTCGGAGTCGGCGACGTACTGGATGACCTGGCGTGACGGGGACGGCGAGGGCTACGCGTTCGAGGCCGGCCAGTTCAACATGCTGTACCTGTTCGGCGTCGGCGAGGTCGCGATCTCGATCTCGTCCGACCCGATGCACCCGCACCGCCTGGGCCACACCGTCCGGCACGTCGGCCGCGTGACGAACGCGTTCCGCGACCTGAAGCCGGGCGACGAGATCGGGATCCGCGGGCCGTTCGGCAGGCCCTGGCCGCTGCACGAGGCCGAGGGCGGCGACCTGGCCGTCGTCGCCGGCGGCGTCGGCGTCTGCCCGGTCCGCCCGGCGATCGAGTCCGCGATGCGCCGTCGGGACAAGTACCGGCGGCTGATCCTGCTGCTCGGCGCGCGGACGCCGGACCTGCTGCCGTACAAGGACCAGCTCGACGAGTGGGTCTCGCTGATGGAGCGCCTGGGCGTCGAGCTCCACATGACGGTCGACGAGGCCGTCGGCACGTGGCTCTACGACGTCGGCGTCGTCACGACGCTGTTCCCGAAGGCCCGGATCGAGCCGGCGCGCACGACGGCCTTCATGTGCGGGCCCGAGATCATGATGCGTTTCGCCGGGAGGGGGCTCGTCGAGCTCGGCGTGCCGGCCGAGCGCATCTGGGCGTCGATGGAGCGCCACATGCAGTGCGGGATCGGTCTGTGCGGCCACTGCCAGCTGGGCGCGGCGTTCGTCTGCAAGGACGGCCCGGTCTTCCGCTGGGACGAGATCGAGCCGCTGATGGAGGTGAAGGAGCTGTGAGCGAGAACGGCAAGCCACGCGTCGCGGTCTTCAAGATGGCCTCCTGCGACGGGTGCCAGCTCCAGCTGCTGGACGCCGAGGACGCGCTGCTCGAGATCGCCGGCGCGATCGACATCGTGAACTTCGCGGAGGCCTCCTCGGACATGCGGCCGCCGCCGTACGACGTGACCCTCGTCGAGGGCTCGGTCTCCACGCCCGAGCAGGTCGACCAGATCCGCGAGATCCGCGAGGGCTCGAGGGTGCTCATCACGATCGGCGCGTGCGCGACCGCCGGTGGGATCCAGGCGCTCCGCAACGCGACCGGCAGGCACGAGGAGTACGTCCGGACGGTATATCCCACCCCGGAGTTCATCGACTCCCTCGAGAACTCGCACCCGATCGCCGACTACGTGCCGGTCGACCTGGAGCTCTCGGGCTGCCCGATCGACCGAGGCGAGCTCCTCACGGTGATCACGTCGCTGCTCCAGGGCGCGATGCCGAGGATCTCGACCTCCCCGGTCTGCGTGGAGTGCAAGCGGCGCGGCTTCGTCTGCGTGGTCGTGGCGAAGGGCGAGGCGTGCCTCGGCCCGGTCACGCGGACCGGGTGCGGCGCCCTCTGCCCCGGCTTCGGCCGCGGTTGCTACGGGTGCTTCGGCCCCGCGCAGCCGTCGAACAACACCGAGGCGCTCGGCAAGCGGTTCATCGAGCTCGGGCTGAGCCCGGAGGCGACGAGCCACAAGTTCCGGTTCATCACCGGCTGGGCGCCGCCCTTCAAGGAGGCCGCCGACGCGTTCGGCGACGGCCGCGACGAGCATGAGGAGGTGAGGACCCCGTGACCCATCGCCAGGTCGAAGTCCCGGTGATCGCCCGCGTCGAGGGCGAGGGCGCGCTCCACATCACGGCGAAGGACGGCGAGATCCTCGACCTCCGCCTGGAGATCTACGAGCCGCCCCGCTACTTCGAGGCGTTCCTGCAGGGACGCCACTTCAGCGAGGTGCCCGACATCGTCCCGCGGATCTGCGGGATCTGTCCGGTCGCCTACCAGATGAGCGCGATCCACGGGCTCGAGGAGCTGTTCGGCGTCCAGGTGCCCGAGGGCACGCACGACCTCCGGCGGCTCCTGTACTGCGGCGAGTGGATCGAGAGCCACATCCTGCACATCTTCCTGCTGGCGGCGCCCGACTTCCTCGAGATGCACAGCGCGATCGAGATGGCCAAGCACAACCCCGAGCTCGTGAAGAAGGTGCTCGACATCAAGCGGGTCGGCAACGACATCATGGAGGTGGTCGGGGGCCGCGAGATCCACCCGGTCTCGCCGCGCGTCGGCGGCTTCTCGCGCGCGGCCCGCAGGCGGGAGCTCGACCCGCTGCTGCCCCGCCTCGAGTGGGCGCTCGAGCAGATGCCCGGGATCGCGGACTTCGTCGCGTCGCTGCCCGCTCCGGCGCTGCCGCGCGAGGTCGAGCTCGTCTCGATGGTCCACCCGAGCGAGTACCCGATCAACGAGGGCTCGATGGCGTCCACGGCCGGCCGGCGGTGGACGTTCGCCGAGTACGAGGACGTGACGCAGGAGCTCCACGTCGAGCACTCGAACGCCCTCCACTCGGTGATGACGGACACGCAGACCGCCTACCACACGGGGCCGCTGGCCCGGGTGAACCTGAACGCGGACCTGCTCACGCCGGTCGCGAGGGACTGTCTGGCGCGCGCCGGGCTCACGGTGCCCGAGGGCGACCCGTTCTTCTCGATGGCGGCGCGCGTCGCGGAGTCGACGCTCGCGATGGAGGAGGCGATCCGGATCATCCGGGGCTACGTTCCGCCCGAGCCGTCGATGGCGGAGGTCGTGCCGAGGGCCGGCCGAGCGATGTGGGCGACCGAGGCGCCGCGCGGGACGCTCTATCACCGGTACGACGTGGCCGAGGACGGCACGATCCTCACCGCGAAGATCGTGCCCCCGACGTCCCAGAACCTGCGGCACATGGAGGAGGATCTCCGGCTGTTCCTGCCGAGCGTGCTCGACCGGCCGGACGAGGAGCTCACGCGGCTGTGCGAGATGGTGGTCCGGAACTACGATCCGTGCATCTCGTGCGCGACGCACTTCCTGAGCCTCGACATCCAGCGGGTGTGACCCGCGTCCGGGTCGTCGGCGTCGGCAACCCGGAGGCGGGCGACGACGCCGTCGGCCTGCTCGCGGTGCGCGCGGCTCGCGCCGACCTGGAGTCGCTCGGGGCCGAGGTGGTCGAGACGGGCGCCGGGCTCCACGTCGTGGACCTGCTCTCGGGCGCGCGGGCCGTGGTGGTGGTCGACGCCGTCCGAGCTCCGAGCGGCGGGCGGGCGCCCGGGACGATCGTCCGCGCCGAGGCCGGCCCCGAGGGCCTGCCCACGGAGGTCGGGTCCTCGCTGTCCTCGCACGGGTTCGGCGTGGCCGAGGCGGTGGGGCTCGCGGCGGCGCTGGAGGATGCGACCCGCGTCGTGTTCCTCGGCGTCGAGGTGGCCGACGTGACCGCCGGTCACGGACTGTCCGGTGCGGTGGCCGCGGCGCTGCCCGAGCTCGCGGCTCGGGTCCTGACCGAGGCGCGGCTGCTCTCGGCCACCTAGGGCAGCGGCGCTCGACGCCCTAGGGGCCCTCGTCGCGCATCTAAGGCCGGTCCGTTGCCGCTCTAGGGTGGCTGCACTACGCAACCCTGGGCAGGTCCCAAGCCCGGGTGGGACGAGAGCCCGATGGCGGGTCGGTTCGGCAGCGCGACGCTCTCGGTAGACGAACGTCCGGGGGACAGACGATGACGACGAAGGATCTGCGGCGTCAGGCCCCGGATGTCGACGTGCCTCCGGACGACGACCGGGGCGGCGTCTCGCGGCGCTCGTTCCTCCGCACCGCAACGGTCGCCGCGGGGACGACGGCGATCCTGGCGCACGGCGCCACCGCCGCGGGAGCGAGCGAGCTGGTGCCCGAGGACGACCCCGATGCGCTCGCGCAGAAGCACGCCGACGATCCGGGGCTGCTGATCGACATCACGAAGTGCGTGGGGTGCGGCAAGTGCGTCCGCGCCTGCAAGCTGGACAACGACCTCGAGTGGCGACAGGACCAGCCGGCCACGGGCACGGAGGCGGAGCTGGCCTCGAGCAACTGGACGGTCGTCCGCGCCGAGACCGTCGAGACGATGGAGGAGTCCCGCCTCGGGCCCCGTCGCAGGGCCGAGCGCCGGTACGCGAAGCTCCAGTGCCTGCACTGCCTGGAGCCCGCGTGCGCCTCGGCGTGCTTCGTCGCGGCGCTGAAGAAGACCGAGGAGGGTCCCGTCCTGTACGACGGCGACCGGTGCGTCGGCTGCCGCTACTGCCTGCTCGCGTGCCCGTTCGGCGTGCCCACGTTCGAGTGGGACGAGACGTTCGGCCGCGTCCAGAAGTGCGACCTGTGCCATGAGCGGACCGCGGAGGGCGAGCCGACCGCGTGCGCCGAGGCGTGCCCGCAGGGCGCGATCACGTTCGGCCGCCGCGGGGAGCTGCTCGAGGAGGCGTGGCTCCGGATCCGCACCGACGCGCGGTACGTGCACCAGGTGTACGGCGAGACGGAGGCCGCGGGCACGTCGGTGATGTACCTGTCCGACGTCCCGTTCGAGGAGCTCGGTTTCCGGACCGGGGTCGCGGTCGACCCGCTCCCCACGTATACGTGGGAGGTCACGCGGATCCTGCCGCCCTTCGCCGCTGGGTTCACCGTCACGATCATGGCGCTGTGGGCCAGGCGCCAGAAGCTCCAGCGCGAGCGCGCGGAGGCGGAGGCCCAAGGCCCGAGCGAGGAGGAGGTCGTGTCATGAGGCCGCGCGCGCTCCCGTACTCGCCCGAACGCCGCAGGTGGCGGTTCACGATCACGCCGTTCCGCGTGATCCTGCTCCTGATCGTCGCCGTGACGCTCGGGCTCCTCGGGTACCGGTTCGTCGCCGGCCTCGGCGCCGTCACGAACCTGTCCGACAAGTGGCCGTGGTCGTTCTGGACGTGGTGGAAGCTCAGCGCCGTCTCGCTGGCGGGCGCCGGGTACTTCACGATGTTCATGATCTACTTCCTCGGCCGCGAGCGGTACCGCGACGTCGAGCGCGGGGCGTTCATCGTCTCGATGCTCGGCTACCTGATGCTGTGCGCGGCGCTCGTCATCGACCTGGGGCAGTGGTACAACGCGTACCGGCCGGTCTACCAGTGGGGCTACCACTCGGTGATGTTCGAGCTGTTCTGGTGCGTCGGCTCGTACACGGTCGTGCAGATCGTCGAGTTCTTCGTGATCTTCGAGGAGCGCGTGCCGTGGCCGTTCCTCAACCGGGTGCTCCACAGGATCCACGCGCCGCTGTTGCTGCTCGCGTGCTTCCTGCCGATCTTCCACCAGTCGGCCCTGGTCTCGCTGTACGTGATCACGAAGGGTCGACTGGACCCGCTGTGGTGGTCGCAGCTGCTGCCGGTCTACGCGGTCGTGACCTTCTTCTACATCGGCCCGCCGGTCGTCCTGCTCGAGAACGTCATCGCGAACCGGACGTACGGGCGACCGGTCCACATGCGCAGCATCACCGACATGCTGCCCGTCACGGCGTTCGTCATGTTCCTGTACCTGGCCGTCCGGCTCGTGGACCTGACGGTGCGGGGCGTGCTCGACGAGCTGCTGAGCGGCACGTTGTACGGCAACTTCGCCCTGATCGAGCTCGGGATCGGCATCCTTTTGCCTGCGGTGATGTTCGCGAGCCGAGACCTGCGGGCCTCGAAGCACGCGATGGTCGCCGCGTCGCTGCTCGCGATCTTCGGCACGTGGGGCTTCCGGTTCAACGTGACGATGACCGGCCTCGTCGAGGCGATCGGCGTCGGCTGGTACGTGCCGAGCCTGATGGAGTCGGTGATCGCCCTCGGGCTGGGCGCGGCCGTCTGCGTCGCCTACCTGTTCATCGTGGAGAACTTCCCGATCTACACGGAGGCCGACGTCGCGGCGTGCGAGGCCGCCATGGCCGAGGCGAAGGCGAAGGAGCTGGCGGCCCGGCCGCGGCCCAGGCTGGCCGCGCTGCCGGTCGACCAGGTCCGGGAGCTGGAGCGAGCCGGACGGCACTAGGGTCGTGGGCCGACCGGTCCGTCCTCGCCCGGCGAACGCTGGACTAGGGTGACGTCGGCATGGTCGAGACCAGGCCCGCCGTGGGCGTCGCCGTGGGCGGACGCGTCACCGACATCGTGGTCCTGGGCGTGGCCGGCGGGAGCGGCGACGCCCAGGCCGGCGCCCGCGTCCTCGGGCTGATCCAGGACCGCGTCCCGGCGGGCGTTCGGCTGGTGTCCTCGGCGACGCTCGACCGACAGTACTCGGAGCTCGACGGGGCCACCCACGTGCTCGTGATCGACGCCGTGGACGTGGGCCGGGCCCCCGGCGCGGTCGTCCTGTTCGACGGCGACATGCTGAGCCCCTGCATCGCTCAGGTCACGTTCCGGGATCTCGAGATCGTCCACCACCTGGTCCTGGCCGGGCAGCACGCCGACGCCCCCGAGGAGATCGCGCTCCTCGGCGTCCAGTCCGTGATGATGGACGGCGCCGACCTCTCGGAGCCGGTGCGGGCTTCGCTGCCGGATCTCGCCGAGCAGGCTCTCGGCGTCGTCTGCGCGTGGCTCGACCGCGCGGCGCCACCGCCGGACCGCGCCGACCCGGCGGGCTGCTGAGCCCTGCCGGCGAAGCCGGGCCGGTTGCCCTTGCGGGGAAGGGCCGAGCGACCCGACCCGCCGGACCGCCGCATCGCCACGATGACGGGTGACATGGCCAAGACGAAGACGTCGTCCAGGCCCTCCGTGTCGGCTCGGTCCGTCGAGGTCCGCGGCGTCGTGCAGGGGGTGGGCTTCCGGCCGTTCGTCTGGCGCCTGGCCGACCACCACGGCGTGACGGGCTGGGTCCGCAACCGGAACGGCGTGGTCGAGATCCTCGCCGAGGGCTCCGAGCCCGCGCTCGACGCGTTCTGCGCCGCGATCTCGGCCGAGGCGCCGCCGCTCGCGCGGATCGAGGACGTGCGGTGGGTGCCCGCCCGGCTGGCGGGGTTCGCCACCTTCGAGGTGGACGAGAGCCTGGACGAGGGTGCGGGCGACCGGCTGATCTCGCCGGACATCGCCACCTGCGGCGCCTGTCTCGACGAGCTCTTCGATCCCGAGGACCGCCGCTACCGCTACCCGTTCATCAACTGCACCGACTGCGGGCCCCGCTTCACGATCATCGAGGCCCTCCCGTACGACCGGGAGCGCACGAGCATGCGCGTGTTCCCGATGTGTCCGGACTGCGAGCGCGAGTACCGGGACCCCTCGGACCGTCGCTTCCACGCCGAGCCCGTCGCGTGCCCCGCCTGCGGCCCGCAGCTGCGGCTGGTCGACGCGAAGGGCAGGCGGGTCTCCGGCGACCCGATCGAGAAGGCCGCCGCCCTGATCGCGAAGGGCAGGATCGTCGCCCTGAAGGGCCTCGGCGGGTTCCACCTGGCGTGCCTCGCGACGGAGGAGCGCGTCGTGGCCGAGCTGCGGAAGCGCAAGCACCGCCCGCACAAGCCGTTCGCCGTCATGGTGCCCGATCTCGACGCCGCGCGGGAGCGGTTCGAGCTGTCGTTCGCCGAGGAGCAGACCCTCGCGTCGTCGAAGGCGCCGATCGTGCTCGTGCGCGACCGCGGGACGCTCGCGCCCTCGGTGGCGCCCGGCTACCGGCACCAGGGCGCGATGCTGCCATCGACCCCGCTCCACCACCTGCTCCTGCGGCGTGTCGACGCGCCGCTCGTGATGACGAGCGGGAACCTGACCGACGAGCCGATCTGCATCGACGACGAGGAGGCGCAGCGCCGCCTCGCCGGCGTCGCCGATGCGTTCGTCCTGCACGACCGTGAGATCGTGGCGCGCTACGACGACCCGGTGACCCGGTGCTGGCGCAACGAACCGGTCGTGCTGCGCCGCGCCCGGAGCTTCGCGCCCACGCCGATCGAGCTGCCGGTCGCGGTCAAGCCGATGCTCGGCGCCGGGGCCGAGCTGCACGGCGCCTTCTGCCTGGCGGCCGGGACGCGGGCGTTCGTCTCCCAACACATCGGTGACCTGGACACCGAGGAGGCGATGGAGGCGTACGCGGACGCCTACCAGCGCTTCAAGTGGGTGTTCGGCATCGAGCCGGAGGTCGTGGCCCACGACCTGCACCCGGACTTCCTCTCCACTCGGTTCGCCGAGGAGACCGGGCTGCACCCGGTCGCGGTCCAGCACCACCACGCCCACGTCGCCGCGACGATGGCCGAGCACCGCCTCGACGGCTCGGTGATCGGCGTCGCGTTCGACGGCTTCGGCCTGGGCGAGGACGCCGCGGGGTGGGGCGGCGAGTTCTTCCAGTGCAGCGCGGACCGGGCCGAGCGCCTCGGGCACCTCCGCCCGGTGCGGCAGCCCGGCGGCGACGCGGCGGTCCGTCACCCGTGGCGGATGGCCGTGGCTCACGCCGAGGACGCCGGGGTGCTCGACCAGGCGCTCGCGCTGATGGACGGCCACCCCGGGGACGACGTGGACACGCTGCTCGGACAGGTGCGGTCGGGGCTCGCGTCGCCGTTCACCACCTCGGGAGGCCGTCTGTTCGACGCCGTCTCGGCGCTCACGGGGATCTGCCTGGAGGCGTCGCACGACGGGCAGGCGGCGATGCTGCTCGAGCAGGCGGCGCTGTCGAGCGCGACGCGGGAGTACCCCTTCGACGTCCAGGTCGAGGACGGCCGACTCGTGCTGGACACGCGCCCGATCGTGGCCGCGATCGTGAAAGACCTGGGCAAGGGCCGCGCGCCCGGTGAGGTCGCCGGTCGCTTCCACCGCACGCTCGCCGCGTCGATCCTGGAGGTGTGCCGCGCGATCCGCGGCGGGACGGGTCTGTCCCGCGTGTGCCTCGGCGGCGGCGTGTTCCAGAACGACCTGCTCCTGTCCGACGTCGCCTCCCGCCTGGAGACGTGCGATTTCGAGGTCTTCGTCCCGCGCGAGATCCCCGTCGGCGACGGCGGCATCGCGCTCGGGCAGGTGCTCGTCGCGCACGCGAGGCTCGAGGGGTAGGTCGCCGTGTGTCTGGGCGTTCCGGGCAAGGTAGTCGACGTCCGCGAGGTCGAGGGCATCCGCATGGGCACCGTCGACTTCGGCGGGATCACGCGCGAGGCCTGCCTCGCGTACACGCCCGAGGTCGACGTCGGGTCGTGGGTGGTGATCCACGTCGGGTTCGCGATCAGCGCGGTCGACGAGCAGGAGGCGCGGCGCTCCTACGAGCTGCTGGCCGAGATGGGCAACCTCGAGGACATCGACCTGCCCCAGACGCCCGAGGGGGTCGCGGCCGAGGACTACCGGCCCACGCCGCCGGGGGCCGGGCGATGAGGTTCGTCGACGAGTACCGCGACGACCGGATCGCCCGGGCCCTCCTGGAGGACATCGGGCGTCTCGCCACGCGGCCGTGGGTCCTGATGGAGGTGTGCGGCGGCCAGACGCACACCCTGATCCGCCAGGGGATCGACCAGCTCCTGCCGCCGGAGGTCGAGTTGGTGCACGGCCCCGGGTGTCCCGTGTGCGTGACACCGCTCGCGCTGATCGACGAGGCGATCCAGCTCGCGAAGCGGCCGGAGGCGATCCTGTGTTCGTTCGGCGACATGCTCCGGGTGCCGGGCTCGAGCGAGGACCTGTTCATGGCCCGCGCCGCCGGCGGGGACGTGCGGGTCGTGTACTCGCCGCTCGACGCGCTCGAGGTGGCGCGGCGGAACCCCGATCGCACGGTGGTCTTCTTCGCGGTCGGGTTCGAGACGACGGCGCCGGCGAACGCGATGGCGGTGCATCAGGCGAGGGAGCTCGGGATGGACAACTTCGCGCTGCTCGTTGCGCACGTCCTCGTCCCGCCGGCGATCATGGCGATCCTCGTCTCGCCGGGGAACCGCGTGCAGGGGTTCCTGGCTCCCGGGCACGTCTGCGCGGTCGAGGGGTGGCGGGACTACGAGCCGATCGCGCGCGACTTCGGGGTCCCGATCGTCGTCACGGGCTTCGAGCCCGTCGACCTGCTCGAGGGCATCCGCATGGCGGTCGCCCAGCTCGAGGAGGGCCGGGCCGAGGTCGAGAACCAGTACGTCCGCGCGGTGATCCGCGACGGCAACGCGGCCGCGCGCGCCGTGGTCGACGAGGTGTTCGAACCCTGCGACCGAGCCTGGCGCGGGATCGGGGTGATCCCGAACAGCGGCCTGCGCCTGCGCGAGGCCTACCGCGCGCACGACGCCGAGCTCCGCTTCCCGCGCGAGGGCGAGCCGGCGAGCGAGTCCGAGCTGTGCATGGCGGGCGACGTGCTCCGAGGCCGCGTGCGCCCGGTCGACTGCCCGGCGTTCGGCACGCTATGCACGCCCGAGTCGCCGCTCGGCGCGCCGATGGTCTCGAGCGAGGGGGCGTGCGCCGCGTACTTCCTGGCCGGCCGCCGTCGCGAGGAGGTGCTGGCGTGAGCGGGGCGCAGGCACGCGCGGCCGAGTTCGTGCTGCGGTGCCCCGTGCCGCTCCCCCCAGGCGCGAGCGTGCTCCTCGGGCACGGCAGCGGCGGCAAGCTCACGCAGCAGCTGATCCGCGACGTGTTCGTACCGATCCTCGGTCGCGGGTCCGAGCTCTCCCGGCTGGGCGACGCCGCGGTGGTCGAGGTCGGCGGGCAGCGACTCGCGTTCACCACCGACGCGTTCGTCGTCACGCCGGCGTTCTTCCCCGGCTCGAACATCGGCGAGCTCGCGGTGAACGGGACCGTGAACGACCTTGCGATGATGGGCGCGACGCCGCTGTTCCTCTCGGCCGCCCTGATCCTCGAGGAGGGGCTGCCGCTCGAGGACCTCGGCCTCGTCGTGACCGCCATGGCGCACGCGTGCGAGCGCGCGGGCGTGGCGCTCGTGACGGGCGACACGAAGGTGGTCGAGCGGGGCAGCGCCGACGGCCTGTTCGTGATCACCTCGGGCGTGGGTCTGGTGCCCGACGGCGTGGAGGTCGGCCCCGAGCGCGCACGTCCCGGCGACCGACTCCTCGTGAGCGGGCCTGTAGCGTCGCACGGCGTCGCCGTCATGTCCCGGCGGGCCGGGATCGAGTTCGAGGGCGCGCTCGCGAGCGACACGCAGCCGCTCACGGATCTCGTCCGGGCGATGCTCGACGCCGGCGACGTCCGCGTCCTCCGGGACGCCACGCGGGGCGGCATCGCGAGCGTCCTGAACGAGCTCGCCGAGGCCTCGAGCGTCTCGATGCTCGCGGACGAGGCGGCGATCCCGGTCCTTGCCCCCGTCCGGGCGGCGTGTGAGATGCTCGGCCTGGACCCGCTCTACGTCGCGAACGAGGGCGTGTGCGTCGCGATCGTCGCGCCTGAGGACGCGGATGCGGTCCTCGCCGCCGCGCGCTCGACGGCGGCCGGAGTCGGGGCCGCGCTCGTCGGCGAGGTGGTCGAGGGGGCGCCGAAGGTCGGGCTGCGGACCGGGCTCGGCGCGACGCGCCCGCTGATCATGCTCGCGGGCGACCAGCTGCCCCGGATCTGCTGACGGCGCTCGGCGGAGCGCGGTCGGGGCTCAGGAGGCCGCCGAGGACCCCGCCCAGTCCGTCCTCGGACCCCTCCGCTTGCGACCCTCGGTCTCTCGGGTGGTCGCCGTGAGCTCGACCGGGGCCGGGCGCCGGAACGTGGGGCACGGGCATTCCGCGTACAGGCAGCGGTGGAGGTTGTGGTCGCTGTGGATGAACTCAGAGTGGCCGCACGCCGTGCAGGCGATCTGCAGGGAGAGTCCGGTCCGGTTCGTGACCTCATCGACGTACGCCTGGGTCTTCATCGCCCTCCTACGGGACTCGCCGTAGACCCTTCAAGGTTCGGACATACGGGGGACAACTCACATCCGCCGAAAGGCGGAGAGCCATCCGCCGAAAGGCCAGAACCGTGTCCCGAGGCCCGCTGGCGACCGTGTTTCCTCAGGTGGCCCACGGGGAACCCTTAGAAGGTATGGGGGCCGACCGTGGCCCCTATGCGTGTTGGAAGGAGGGAACACCCATGACCGACGACATGCGCGACGACCTGACCGACGGCGACGTCATCGACGAGGAGGTCGTCGTGGTGCGCGAGCAGCGGACGCCGGTCGACCGGCGCGAGGTGCTCGAGGGCGTCCTGCCGGACGCCACCGACGAGCCGCACTCGACCGCCCGCCCGAACTTCGCGCGCGGCCAGGAGGAGGACCCGGGCAGCCTGGAGCGGCTGGTGGAGGATCGCTTCAGCCGCGGCCAGGAGGAGGACCCCACGCTGCACGAGCAGGTGCACGAGGGGGACTTCGGGACCGGGCAGGCACCGACGCCCCGGCATCCCGAGACCGAGCTCCACGGGCGTTACGCCCGGGGCCAGCAGCTCAGCGACGAGGACAACCCGAACGAGGGCTGACCCTCTTCGTCAGCGCAACGGACGGGCGGGCGGCTTCGGCCGTCCGCCCGTTCCGCGTCCCGGGCCGGCGAGCGCCGGCTTGTCCACCGCCAGTCCGGAACGGTAGCGTGCGCATGCCCGACGCGAGGAGCCGCCCATGAGCACCGACCCGCCCGACTTCCGGATCGAGGACAGCGAGCTCCGTGGCGAGGACGAGTTCACCGAGTTCTCGGACGCGGACCTGCCCTACTTCACGGCCTGGCGCGGCTCGTTCGACAAGCTGCCGTGGGCGACCGACGACGCCGCGCTCCGGGAGGCGCACGCCGACGTCGCCATCGTGGGGGCCCCGTTCGACGAGGGGACCTCGTCCAGGCCCGGGGCGCGATTCGGACCCCGAGCGATCCGGATGGCGCCGACGGCCCACGCGCACACCGACGCCTGGTCGATCCAGCTCGACATCGAGCCCTACGCGGCGCTGACGGTGGTCGACGCGGGCGACGCCCCGATCGCCCCCACCCGGTTCGAGCGCGCCCTCCGCGTGATCCACGAGAAGGTCTTCCACGTGGCGAGCGCCGGGCCGATCCCGGTCGTGCTCGGCGGCGATCACTCGATCACCTTTCCGAGCGTCGCCGCGGTGGCCCGCCACGTCTGGCCGAGGCGGGTCGGGGTCGTGCACTTCGACGCCCACGCCGACACCGGTGCGGACCAGTGGGGCAACCTCTACGCGCACGGAGAGCCGATGCGTCGCCTCCTGGAGGAGGGCTGGGTCGCCGGCCCGAACTTCGTCCAGGTCGGCCTGCGCGGCTACTGGCCCGACCGCGACACCTTCGCCTGGATGCGCGAGCAGGGCATGCGGTGGCACACGATGGTCGAGATCGAGGAGCGCGGCGCCGAGGCCGTCGTCGCCGACGCGATCGCCCAGGCGCTCGACGGCCCCGACTGCGTCTACCTCAGCGTGGACATCGACGTCGTGGACCCCGGGAGCGCGCCCGGCACCGGGACCCCGGAGCCCGGCGGCATCCTGCCCCGAGAGCTCCTGCGCGCCGTCCGTCAGATCGCCATGGCGGTGGACCTGGTGGGCATGGACGTCGTCGAGGTGAGCCCGCCGTACGACCAGAGCGAGGTCACCGCGATGCTCGCGCACCGCGTGGTCCTCGAGGCGATCTCGGCGCTCGCGGCCATGCGGCCGTAGGGGGTAGCCTCGCTCCGACGCTCCGGTCCGACGCTGGAGGAGGGAGGCCACCATGTTCAGGTCGCTGCGTGCGCGAAGGGTCGTCGCCGTGCTGGCCGGGTCTGCGCTGTTCGCCGCCGGAGCCGTGACGGCCTCGAGCCTCGGTCGCGCGGCCGTCGGCGACGTCGCGTCGCCGATCGTGCTGCCCGCGTTCACCAAGGTCGCGAACCTCAGCCACGTGAACGACCCGGACCGGACACCGCTGTTCCCCGGCGACCCCCGGTTCACGATCAGGACGGTGTTCACGGTGCCTGAGGACGGGTTCTACCTCGAGGTCGTGAGGGAGGGGATGCACACCGGGACCCACTACAGCGCGCCGTGCCACTTCCACGCCAAGGCGGCGTGCGCGGACGAGCTGAAGCCGGCCGACCTGGTGCTGCCCGCGGTCGTGATCGACGTCCGCGACGAGGTGGCCGCCGATCCGGACCACGTCGTGCGCACGGCGGACCTCCAGGCGTGGGAGACGCAGTACGGCGAGATACCGGAGGGCGCCGCGGTCCTGCTGCTCACCGGCTGCGACGCGTGGTGGGCGAAGGGGGACGAGGACGGGGAGCCGAACTACTACAACTGTGGCAGCGGCAAGCGCGGCGACCACCAGCCGGGGTTCTCGCGCAACGCGGTGAAGTGGCTGATCGAGACCGGGGTGCTCGCGCGTCGGGGGGCGCTCGGCTCGGACACGTTCGGGCCCGACCCCTCCTCCGACGCGATGTACGTGCCGTCCGCGCTCACGCTGCGGCGCCACCGCGTCACGATCGAGAACCTGACGAACCTGGATGCGCTGCCGCCGATCGGTGCGTGGATCGCCCTCGGGAGCCCGCGGAACCCGAACGGCTCCGGCGCGCCGGGCACGGTGTTCGGGCTGGTCCCGTAGCCCCGCCGCGCTCGGCGGACGGAGCGGAGTCGCGTACGCTGGCTTCGTGACCGATCGCGCGCGGTTCGAGGAGCTGGTGGCCGAGGCGCTCGACGCGCTGCCGGCGTGGGTGCTCGAGCGGATCTCGAACGTGGAGGTCATCGTCGAGGAGCGACCGCCGCGCGGGGAGCCGTACCTGCTCGGCCGCTACCACGGCATCCCGCTGACCGAGCGGCGGGAGTGGTCGTACGCCGGCGTGCTGCCGGACACGATCACGCTGTACCGGCGCACGATCGAGCGCGAGGCCGGCGGGGACGAGACCCGCCTGCGCAAGGTCGTGATCCACACCGTCGAGCACGAGGTGGCCCACCACTTCGGCATCTCGGACGACCGGCTCCGCGAGCTCGACGCGTATTGACGGCGATGGACGTCCTGCTCGACGAGCGGATGATGGCGCTGGCGCTCGAGGACGCGCGCGACGCGGCCGCGGGCGGGGACGTGCCGGTCGGCGCGGTCGTGGCCCGCGGCGACACCGTGCTCGGCCGGGCGGGGAACGCCCGCGAACGCGAGCAGGACCCGACCGCGCACGCCGAGATCCTGGCGCTCCGCCGGGCCGCCGGCGCCCTCGGCAGCTGGCACCTCGAGGGCTGCGCGATGTACGTGACGCTCGAGCCGTGCGCGATGTGCGCGGGCGCGCTGGTGCTCTCGAGGATCGGGCGCCTGGTCTTCGGCGCCAAGGATCCGAAGGCCGGGTTCGCTGGCTCGCTCGGCGACCTGGTCCGCGATCCCAGGCTGAACCACGCGCTCGAGGTCACGCCCGGCGTGCTCGCCGAGGACTGCGGCGACCTGCTCCGGGACTTCTTCCGCGACCGCCGCTGACGCTAGGCGTTCGCCGGCTCGTCCGGCCCGCCCGCCGTGGCGCCGGTCGCCTCCGGGAACTCGCGCCGGCGCCCGAGCATCTCCTGGCGGATCCGCTCGGCGACCTCGGGGAGCTCTCGGTCCATCGCGTCGAACTCGCGCGCGGCCATCACCACGACGCGGATCGGCGTGCTCGCCACCACGGAGGCCGTCCGCCGCTGGTGCTCGACGAGGGCGATCTCTCCGAAGAAGTCGCCGGGGCCGAGGTCCGCGATGTGGTTCCCGTCGTGCAGGACCTGGGCCGAGCCCTCGGTGATGAGGAAGAACTCGTGCGGGAAGGCGCCCTGCTGGATCAGGTGCTTGCCCGCCGGCAGGTCGATCTCGTCGGCCCAGCCCGCGACGCGGACGAGCTGCTTCTGGGGCAGGTCCGCGAACAGGGGGAGCTGCTTCAGGCGCTCGGCGTCCACATCCGTCCTCCTGGCCGTCCTCGGCGGTCCGTGCGGGCCGGTTCGGTGGAGCATAGCCGGGTCCGGGACGTCACGTTCCCGCTGCTA
This sequence comes from Actinomycetota bacterium, assembly GCA_035762085.1. Classification (GTDB taxonomy): domain Bacteria; phylum Actinomycetota; class UBA4738; order UBA4738; family HRBIN12; genus HRBIN12. Next base: position 25,518 of record DASTPT010000120.1, read on the forward strand.
GACTCGCCCGCGGAGGCGTGCCGGAGCGGACGAACGGGACCGCCTCGAAAGCGGTTAGGGCCCTGACCGGCTCTCGCGTGTTCGAATCACGCCGCCTCCGCAAGTCGAACGGTCGTCCCCCGGGTCGGCCGTTCGCCCGTTCTCAGGCTCGGAACCGGTGCGGGCGGAAGGGCTCGAGCGGGATCGAGGTCGGTTTCCCGGCCGCGAGCTCGGCGACGAGCTTGCCGGTGGCCGGGCCCTGTGTGAACCCGAGCGTGCCGTGACCCGCGGCGACGATGACGCCGTCCACCCTCGGGGCCCGGCCGATCGCCGGCAGGTCGTCGGGCATCAGCGGGCGCAAGCCGAACCAGTGCTCGACCGGCCCGTCGGGGGGCGGCTCGGCGAACGCGCCTCGACCGGTCTCGAGGACCGCTCTCGAGCGGACCGGGTCGGCCGAGCGCCGGAACCCCGCGAGCTCGAGCGTGCCGGCGAACCGCACGCGGTCGCCGAGCGGCAGCACGATGACGCGCGAGTCCCCGACGAACACGGGATGCCTCGGCGCCCCCGGCCACGTCGGCAGCGTGCTGCTGTAGCCGGTCGCCGGCTGGATCGGCAGGCGGAGCCCGAGCGGCCTCACGAGCGCCGGCGACCACGCCCCGGCGGCGAGCACCACGACGTCCGCGGGAACCTCCTCTTCGGCGCCAGCGAGCACGCCCCCCGCTCTCCCGTCTCGTATGCGGATCCTGCGGACCGGCGTCCGCTCGCGCACGCTCACGCCTCGGGCCGTCAGGCCGTCGGCGAGCGTCCGCACGTACGCGTGGCAGTCGCCCGAGCCCTGGTCCTCGAGCGCCATCCCGCCGAGGTGGTCCGGCGCGAGGGCCGGCTCCATCTCGAGCAGCTCGTCGCGCTCGAGCACGCGGGCCTCGAACCCGAGCGAACGCACTTCCTCGACGGTCGCGGCGGCCTCCTCCCGCCAGCCGGCTGAGCGCGACGCCGTGAGGAGCGGCCCGCGGCGGAACCCGAACGACGTCGCGCCGCGCCGGGCGAGGTCGTCGTGCAGCTCCAGCGACAGCCGCGAGAGCCGGACGAGCGCCTCGGTCGAGCGCCGGTACGTCTCGGCGGGCGTCGAGCGCCAGAAGCGGTAGAGCCACGGGACGAGCGACGGACCCGCCCGCGGCCGGATCGTGAACGGGCTGTCGCGCCGCAGGAGGTGCCGGAGACCCTCGGCCACGACGCCGGGACCCGGCAGCGCGTCCGAATGACCGGGGCAGATCAGGCCGGCGTTCGCGAACGAGCAGCCCCGGCCGACCTCGCCCCGGTCGAGGAGCGTGACGTCGAAGCCCTCCTCGGCCAGGTAGTGCGCGCACGCGACGCCGACCGCGCCGCCGCCCACGACCACCGCACGGCCGCCCACGGCGGCATCGTACGTTGCGCCCCGACCGTGCCCGGTGGGGGCCGCGCGGAAGGGGGACCGGTGGAGGACGTCTGGAAGCTGCTCCACGTGCTCACGGGCTTCTGGTTCGTGGCGGGGCTCGCGGGTCGGAACGTCTCGATCGCGCAGGCTCGGAGCGAGGAGGCGATCGAGCGCGTCGAGGCGCTCATGACGGCGGCCGGTCGCTTCGAGCGCCTGATGGTGATCCCGGGCTCGGCCGCCGTGCTCGTGCTCGGCATCATGACGATGCTCGCGCAGGGATGGTCGTTCCTGACGAGGGCAACCGATGGCTGCCGACGTCGGTCGTCCTGTTCGTGGCGACCGCGGCGCTCGTCCCGACGGTGTTCCTCCCGAGGGGCCGCGTGTTCGAGGAGGCGTTCGCCGACTCGAAGCGTGAAGGAGAGGTGACCCCTGCCCTCACCGAGGCCTTCGCCGACCCGGCGGTCACCTGGGCGAGGCGCGCCGAAGCGGCCGCCGTCGCGGTCGTCATCGCGCTGATGGTGCTCAAGCCGTTCTGAACGCCCCGATAGAGGGGGCGTAGAGGGCGTCCGGGCATCTTCCGTCGCCATGGCGACCCTTGACCACGAGACGTTGTCGACCTATGGTTCGGCGCCTCCGGAGGGTGGGGGACCGTCGGTGGAGTATCGGATCCTCGGATCGCTGGAGGTTTCGTCGAGCGGGACGACCCCCGACCTTGGCCCTCACAAGCAACGGGCGCTCCTGGCGATCCTCCTGCTCCACGCGAACGAGATCGTCCCGACCGACCGGCTGATCGATCTCCTGTGGGGCGACCGACCTCCACGGACCGCGAACCACTCGATCCAGATCTACGTCTCCGAGCTCCGGAAAGCGATCGCACCGCTGGCCGAAGACCAGGTGATCATCACGCGGTCGCCGGGGTACCGGCTGGACGCCGACCCGAGCACGATCGACGCCTGGCGGTTCGAGGCGCTCCTGAACGAGGCCACGCGCGAGCTGCGGGAGGGCGACGCCGGGGTCGGGTCGGAGAAGCTGCGCGCCGCGATGGCCCTCTGGCGCGGACCGGCGCTTTCCGAGTTCGCCTACGATGAGTTCGCACAGTCGGAGATCCGTCGCCTGACCGACCTGCGCCTGGCTGGACTCGAGGAGCTGGCCGCGGTCGAGCTCGCCGCCGGCCGCTCGGCGCAGGCCATGTCCGTCCTCGAGACCGCGATCCGCGAGGATCCACTCCGGGAGCGCCTGCGCGAGCTGATGATGCTCGCCCTGTACCGGACGGGGCGGCACGCGGAAGCACTCCGCACGTACGAGGCCTTCCGCGCGAAGCTCGGGGAGGAGCTCGGGCTCGACCCGTCGCCACCCCTGCAGCGGCTCCAGGAACGGATCCTCCTGCACGATCCGGACCTGGTACCGCCCGCGACCGAGCCGCCGACCGGCCCGTCCCCCGCGCGCAACCCCTTCAAAGGCCTGCGGCCGTTCGGCGAGGACGACGCGCACGACTTCTTCGGGCGGGCCTCGCTGGAGGACGAGGTGCTGCGAGCGCTGGGGGACGGCGTTCGTCTGGTGGCGCTCGTCGGTCCCTCGGGGTCCGGCAAGTCCAGCGTCGTGGCCGCGGGCGTGATCCCTCGGCTCCGCGCAGGAGCGCTCCCGGGCTCCGAGCGCTGGACGATCGTTTCGATCGTTCCGGGATCTCATCCCTTCGGGGAGCTCGAGGCGGCCCGGGCCGAGCGGGGGAACGACACGATGCTCCTGGTGATCGACCAGTTCGAGGAAACGTTCAGCCTGCCCGCCGAGGTCGAGCGCGAACGGTTCCTCCGGGACCTGGCCGCGGCGGTCGCCGACCCGGACGGCGGGTTCTCGGTGCTGGTCACGCTCCGTGCCGATTTCTACGGAGCGCCGCTGCTCGAGCCCGACTTCGCGGAGGTCTTCACGTCGGGGGTGCTGAACGTCCTGCCGATGACGGCGCGCGAGATCGGCGAGGCCGTGACCGGCCCGGCCGAGCGGGTGGGCGCGCGCGTCGAGCCGGCGCTCGCGGCCGAGCTGGTCGCCGACACCGCCGGACAGCCGGGTGCGCTCCCGCTCCTGCAGTTCGCGCTCACCGAGCTGTTCGAGCGGCAGGGGGCCGGGGAGCTCACGCTCGACGGGTACCGGGCGCTGGGTGGCCTCCGCGGCGTCGTCTCCCGCCGCGCCGAGAGCCTCTACGGCCACCTCGACGCCGAGGAGCGGCGGGCGGCGATGCAGGTGTTCCTCCGTATGGTGCGGCTCGGACACGGCACCGAGGACGCCCGCCGCCGGGTCCCCCTGTCCGAGCTCACCGCGCTCGACCTCGACCCGGTGGCCCTGTCCGAGGTGCTCGAGCGGTTCGGCCGACACCGGCTGCTCTCCTTCGACCGGGACGTCGCATCCGGCCACGCGATCGTCGAGGTGGCGCACGAGGCGCTGCTGTGGGAGTGGGAGCGCCTGGCCGGGTGGATCGAGCAGTACCGGGCGGACCTGGGCAAACACGACACGTTCCTCGCGGCCGTCGGCGAGTGGGAGGCCTCGGGCCGGAACGAGGATTACCTCCTGACGGGGGGCCGCCTCGCCGAGTACGAGGCCTGGAGCCGCCGCTCGACCCTCCGCCTCACCGCGGGTGAGCGCGCGTTCCTCGAGGCCGGGCTCGAGCGTCGGCGCGTGCAGGAGACGGAGGAGTCCTCGCGCCGGGATCAAGAGCGGCGGCTCGAGCGACGGGCCCGCAGCAGGCTCGCGGGGCTCGTCGTGGCGGCAGTGCTGCTCGCCGGGATGGCCACCTACGGCGCCCTGACTTGGCTCGGTAACCGGCCGCCGGACGTCGTGTTCCTCGACTCCCGCGGCAGTGGGGTCTTGGGCGACGGCGTCGCGGCCGGGCTGGATCGTGCGGTGTCGGATCTGGGGATCCGGGGTGAACGGTCGGTCGCCGCCGAGGCCGCGAGGCCGGCGGATCTCCTCGCGGCCTCGGAGCGGGGACCCGACGTCGTGATCTCGCTGTGGGAGGTCTGCGGGTACCTCGATCCCGTGGCACGGGCGTATCCGGAGATCCAGTACCTCATGATCGAGTGCGTGTTTGGTGTGCCCGACCTCCCCAACGTCGCGTCGGTGACGTTCGCCTCCGAGCAGGGGTCGTACCTGGCGGGTGCCGCGGCCGCGATGAAGAGCGAGACGGGTGTCATCGGGTTCGTCGGCGGCTGGGACCACCCCCTGATCTGGGCGTTCCAGGCCGGGTACGAGGCTGGAGCGCGGGCCGTGAACCCGGAGATCGAGATCCGATCCGTTTACCTGTCGGATCTCAGCGGTCAACCCCTCGACGCCGAACCGATCGCGTTCCGAGAGGCCACGCGCATGTACGAGAAGGGCGCCGACGTCATCTTCCCGGCGGCCGGCGCCTCCGACTACGGCGTGTTCGAGGCGGCGCGCCAGGAGTCCGGGCCGGGCGGGCGCCACGTCTGGGGGATCGGGGCCGGCGTGGACATGTACGACCCACCGGAGAATCCCTACTACCCCTACATCCTCACCTCGGTGGTGAAGCGGTTCGACGTGGCCGTCTCCACGCTCCTCGATGAATACGCGAGCGGGACGTGGCGCACGGGCCTCAGGCACTTCGACCTGGCGAGTGGAGGCGTCGGGATCACGTACAGAGGTGGGTACCTGGACGAGTTCCGGCCCGCGCTCGAGGCGATCGAGGCCGACATCGTCTCGGGGGCGATCGAGGTCCCCTGCATCGCGGAGGACAAGCTCGGTCAGGCCGCCGCCCGCTTCGGGGTCGACCTGAGCAACCCATGCGTCCCGGCGCCCCCGGCGTGAGGGATTAGGCCGCCAGCGACCACCGGGTCGCTACACTCGACGACGGTGGCCTGCCCGAGCGGACGAAGGGGCACGCCTGGAGAGCGTGTAGGCGGGCAACCGCCTCGCGGGTTCGAATCCCGCGGCCACCGCCAGGGGACTACAGGGCCTTCGACCAGCGGGTGTACGAGCGGCGCACGTGCATCCCGACCTTCTCGTACAGCGACAGCGCGCCCGTCCGCGAGTTCGTCGACAGGCCACACGCGCGCTTGCCGCTCGCGTACGCGGACCCGAACGCCGTGTGCAGGAGCGCCCGCGCGATCCCGCGATGGCGATACGTCGCCTTCGTCGCGAGCTGCTGCACCCAGCCCTCGTCGGCGTCGGGGTAGTCGAGGTACGTGATCGCGCCGACTAGCTCGTCGCCGTCGAAGGCGAGCGGCGACATCTCGGGCGCGAAGGCCGGATGGGACGGGAACTGGCTGACCCACTCCTCGAACGACTGGGGGGTGCGGTCGATCCACTCGCCGAACGCGTCCTCGATCACCTGGTAGGCGGCGCGCTCGTCGCGTCCGCGCTCGAACGGCCGGATCGTGATGCCCTCGGGGGGCGCCGCGACCGCCGGCGGGCCGTCGTCGAAGCGGATCTGCAGGAGCCACGCGGTCTCGGCGGTCGCGTACCCGCTGCCGAGGAACAGGTCCGCGGCCGCGGCGTTCGCGTCGGTCACCATCTGGTCGACGGACGGCTGGCCGGTCTCGCGCGCGCGCCGCTCGGTCCATCCGAGGAGCGCGACTCCGATCCCGCGTCCGCGGTGCCCGGGGTGGACGTCGGCCTCCGCGCGCGTCTGGTGGACCTCTGCCCAGCCGACGAGCGCATCCCCTTCGTGCACGAGGACGCAGTCGAGGGCGGGGTCGTACCCAGCGCGGCCGAACGACATCTCGACGTCGCCGGGGTCGATCTCGGCCACGCCGTCGAGGTCCAGCTCGCACGCCGCGATGAGCTCGGTGATCGCCGGCACGTCGCCGGGGGTCCCGCACCGCGAGGTCAGGTCGTC
>DASTPT010000121.1:0-5978 GCA_035762085.1 Actinomycetota bacterium
TGCCTGGGCGGCCGGTTCTCGAGCGCGAAGTACGCCTGCCCGCCCCGGCGCAGGTCGTCGTACGACGTGGAGTCGGCCCGCAGGATCGCCTCGGCGCGGCGCCGGATGTCGTCGTACGACGGCAGCGCGCGGAGGTACGCGATCGTCCGCTCGTGCTGCTCTAGTGTCCACGCCTTCGTCTCCTCGGACGCCGCGTCCTCGAGCCAGCGGTAGTCCTCGGTGACCTCCACGCCGTGGTAGGTGGTCGTCACCGGCTCCCGGCGGGCCTCCAGCGTGCCGACCTCGGCCATCGCTCTCCCTTCATGCGTTGCGGGCGTCCGTCCGTGCCCGGGGTGGGATTCGAAATCCCACCGTGTCGATGATGCTTCGTGACGTGGTGTGTCATCGCCTACCGTGAACAGGAGACTCGACCGAGGAAGCATGCCATCCGATGCCGGCCAATGTCTCCCGATGATGCCGATCCCGTTAGCACCTCGTTAGCAGCCGGCGCGCTCGATCCCGAACGGATCCACGACCGGACTCCCGGGGCATTGGGGTGAAGACGCGTGGATCCACGCCCGGTCAGCCGTACCAACCCACGTCGGGAGCGCGGTCGGTTTCACTCTCCTCGTCGTACCCTTCGGAGATCAGGCGCCACCTGATCCTCTTGCTCGGCTCGATCAGGCCAATGGGTACGCTGCAACGGGCCCGGTCTGCGGATAGCGCGAAGGCGCCTTCCACCGCCTGGCCGCGATGGCCGCGCTTCCAGACCTCGCACCCCATCCCCCCCGTGTCGGCGTTCCAGAGCCGCATCCGCGTATCGGCCGCAGGCCCGCCTCGGGCATCCAGGCGAACGTCGATCTGCCACAGGAACCCGAAGTCCTCATACGCCCGGACGACGACAGCCAGCTTGCGTCGCTGCTCACCGGGTTCGACCCTCCTGACCGTTGCTCGGATGTCGGGGTCGAAACGGACGGGAGCGCGATCGTCCGGATCGGTCCCTCGGTCCACATATGCAGCGGCCGTCCCAGGGAGGACGAACACGCTCATCAGGCACCAGAGCAGAGCAACACGAGGCAACATCGAACCTCCCCCCTTCGGAGCCACGACCCTTCCCATGCGCACCTCCCTCATGCGCACCTCCCTCGGTGAAGCGCCTCATGAGTTCGGCGTGTCGCCAGTGAGCCGAACTCGGGGCCGGACATGCGTACTGGGCTCGATTCCGGCAATCCCACGGAGTACCGGATGAAACTTAGCGGAGAGCGGAACACCACCGGTCGGGTCCGACGGTCGCCCGATCCCTCACTACGTCTCGCACCCTACGCCATCGTTGTCCCCGTCGAAGCCGTGCGGGTCGTCACCGCGCACCGTGAAGTTCCGGTACTGGATGTCGCCGGCAGTCGAGGTCAGGCGGCGGGGGGGATACAGACTGTCGGGTAGACGGATCGCAGTGCCACCTCCGCCTCCGCCGCCGCCACCGGTGGTGCGGTGCTCGTGTGTCTTCCGGTCGGAGTGACCGGCCTCGCAGATGTCATCGTCAGGTGCATCCGTTTGACGAACGCGCGGTAGCGACCCTCCCGGTCAGGGAGCTTGATCCGGTAAGAGCCGTCCCGCCTCATCTCGCCCTTCCGCACCTTCGGCCAATCGGAGTCGTTGCCGTGGCGCGGGATGCTGACGGTTCGGTGAACTCGGCAGCGTGTGAACCCATCGGGGATCCGGATCTGGCCCGTCGCCACCAGATGCTCGCTCAGCTTCAGCGTCGCGGTCGTCCGGTGCTCGATCCTCGGGAACTTGAAGTCCTGATCGCTCCGCCGCGTGCCGGCGGCGTTCGTGGCCCTGATTGGCCCGGTACCGCCGCCCGAGGGCACCTCCGCGGTGATGACCGTGTCGGAGACGACGCTGAAGTCGGGCTCGGGACATCGTTGAACGTAGCAGACGTGACCCCCGTGAAGTCGGCTGGAACCCGACGGGCTCGAGTTCCGCCCTCGCGTACCTCGACAACGACGGTCCAACTCGCCTCGCCGTGGATCCAGCGGTTGAACCACTCGACGAACAGCACGAACGGCAGGGCGACGACCATCACCACGAGCGTCGCGCGAACGGCCATCACGGCCGACATCACGATCACGAGCGCCAGCATCCCGAGCGTCGAGCGGGGGGTACCGCTCGGCGTCATCCCGAGCGGCCAGAACCCGACCAGGAACACGACCAGCATCAGGGCGAACGCGATCAAGTAACCAGTGGGGCGGCCTCAGGGCCGATCGCCGATGGGGAGCCGGGCACTCAGCATCGAGCGTGCGCTAGGCGGTCCCCTGCTTTACTTCCCTGACGTACTCACGGACGTGCCGCTCCCAGAGCGGGATAGATTCCTCGCTGAGCCGCACCCCGGTGTACGTCTCGTCCTCGTACATCACCGCGGCGTCCGCTGGGTAGGTCGTGGACACCCATTCGGCGAAGGGGTCCCACATCTGAGGCGAGAACTCCGCGATCTCCCAATACTTCGAAGCTCGAACGATCTCTCCATCATCAATAGTGAGATCGAAGTAGCTGCCGCTGTAGGGACCCAGCCCGAGCCGATCGGATCCGAACAGGTGGAAGTCGAACGTGCAATGGACCATGGTGCCTGACGCCGAATCCCCTTGCGCCTCACAGGAATCGAGCGTTTGGCGGTAGCCCTCGGCCCTGAGCAGGGAGATGAGCAGTGGCAGCTCCTCGGGGGTTCCCTCGACGCCTCTATGGGCCCCCACCGACCCGATCAGGTCGAGGATGGCAGCGTCGGGTGCTAGATACGTGATCGCCGCCTCGGCGTCGAAGGCGCCGTACGCCTCGACGAAGCTCGAGGCGACCTCCTCCGCGTCGGCATCCGCGGCGGGGGAGGGTGGCTCGTCCGCCGCCGGAGCCTCGCCCCCGCCATCGCAAGCCGCGAGCACCAGCAGTGCCGCCGCGACACCGATGAGCACTACCCGATCGACACGCCTCTGTTCGGTTCTCATCCGGATCCCCCTTGTGCGTCAGACCTCGACGAGGAGCGTGTGATCATCGAGCCAGATCGCCGCGCTCCCTTCGGCGACCTCTGTGGCTTTCCCCGTCGCGACGTCGACGACGAGGATGTACTTCGAACCGTCCGTGCAGACGATCCGGGTCCCGTCCGGAGACCAGGTTCCGGCCGGGGTCGACGAGTATCCGCTAATCACTCGCAGGTCGGTGCCGTTGGCGTTGGCCACGAACCTGAGCGCTCCTGGCCCGTCGGGCTCGTTCCCCATCATGGTCACGAGCGAACCGTCGGGTGACATCGAACCGCCCCCGGCGTTGCCCATGCCCCCACGGCCGCGGCCGAACAGGACCGTGCTCTTGCCTCCGGCGACCGGGACCGTCGAAACCCCCGCGCTGCCCGAGTAGAGGAGCGACGAGCCGTCCGGCGTGAACGTGGGCCACCCCTCCCACGGTTTCGCCGACACATCGATCACCTTAGTGGCTTCTCCGGTGGCGACGTCGAGGACGAAGAGGCGAGGATCGCCTCCGCTGGCGTACCCCTTGTAGGCGATCGTGGTCCCGTCCGGCGACCACGCCGGCATGATCGCGGCCACAGGGTCGTTCGTCACCTGCCGGACGCCGCTGCCATCGATGCCCGTGATGAAGATCTGAAGGCTGCCCTCATCGCCGAGACCAACGAAAGCGAGTGTCGAGCCATCGGGCGAGAGTGCGTATCGGCCGCCATATATGTAATGCCCGTCGATGTCCATCGGGTCCAGCGAGTGGAAGATCGACCTGGGGAGTGGGGTCATCGCGCCTGTGTCGAGATCGAGCACGTAGTCAGATGCGGTCGGACCGGGCGGCACAACCGAAGGGCGGGTCGTGCCCGAGGTCGCCGGCTGCCGGCCGCTGTCGCGTGCCGCGACCCCGACCGCGACGATCGCCGCCACGGAGACGGCGATCCCGACGACCCCCGCCGCGATGCGCTGGTTCCGGCGCTTGCGGTCGCGTCGGCGCAGCAGGTCCCCGAATCGACCGTCCGGCACGAGGGCCTCGGCTGCCCGTTTGGCTCTGTCAAGGATCTCTCTGTCACTCATCGTCGCCATCCATTCCCTCCGCGAACCGAGCTCTCGCTTGTGACACGAGCGCTCTGACGGTCGGCTCTCTTATCCCAAGCAGGGCCGCCGTCTGCCGGTAGTCGAATCCCTCGATACCGGTCAGAACGATCGCCTCCCGCTGACGCCGGGTCAGCCCGAGGAGGAGGCGAACTGCGTGCTCGCGTGCGGAAACCTGCTCGAAGGGATCGAGGTCAGCCTGCCCGGGCGCGAGAACACGCTTGGTTGCGAGCCTTGATCGGCGATAGAGGCTCCGGTAGCCATTCAGCGCGGTGCGGAAGAGATATCCCTCGAGATCTGCCCCTCGATCGAGGCTGTCCCAGCGCTCCAAGAGCTTCAGGAACGCTCCTTGGGTGAGATCTTCCGCCTCGTGCAGGTTCCCGGTGAGCAGCAGGAGAGCCCGGAACAACCGAGGGCACTCGGCGGTGAAGAACGACTCGAACGACGCGTCGTCGTCCTCATCGGCCTCACGGACCAGCTTTACGCGACTCGGCTGCGTTTCCATCGTTTCATGGACGCACGAGGCGTGTCTGGTGTGTAGATGCTCGGCTAGAAAGCCGGCTCACCGTGCGGTGCGGCTCCCGGTGCGCCCAGTGGCCGGCGCGGACGCCGAGACCGGCTACCGAATGGACTCGCCGACCGCAGGCAGAAACTCCCTGGCCACACGGTTTTCGGGGTTCTGGAGGCCTCCCACACCAGGTCAGGACCTTGCAGGGCCAGTCAGGCGCCGAAAGGGCGGGGTCGATCGATGCCGCCCTGCTCGAAGGAAGCTCACCCTTCGGACTAGCCTTGTGCGATGTCGCGAGACGGGTTCCGAAGGCAGGGGTCTCACCAGACTTGGCGGCCAAGATCCGTGAAGCTCTCATCGAGCGGAAACTTGGAGTGAGAAGCCTCCGGGTGGCGCGACCTGGCGGCTGAGGGTTGGCGATACCGACCTGGGCTACTGGCGGTCGAAGAAGACGAAGGGCACCTTGTACGCACCCTCGTACTGGAAGGGACTCGTCGACGAACTGGTCCCCCTCGGAGCGGAGGGCTTGGACTTCGTCGTCGCCGACGTTCCGACCTCCCGCTGCGAGAACCGGGGCGCGAAGCCACTCCTCGACGCCGTGTATCGAGAGATCCTCGCCGACGTGTTCACGACCCGGTCGCCCCGGGACTGCCGAGTTGTGATCGACAACTACGGCGTCGGAGGATCGCTCTGCGACTCGCTCATGGTCCTGCACGAGGCAGGGGCCGAAGTCATTCCGTCGCCCATGGCCGGCTGCCCCGGGAACGAGGGCACGCACGCAGACGATCACTACGTGGAGGTCCGCGCAGCATCCGTGATGGCCCGCTACCACCGTGAACTGTTCCTCACCACGGTTCCGGCGGACGTACCGCTGGGCACGATGACCGTCGAGTTCAAGACTTGGCTTCAGGAACACCGCGCCAAGGGCGGGGCGACGCCGACCTTCCTCAAGCGGTGGGCGTCTGCCCTCCAGTAGCATGACGACGGGCCTGGCTCGGACGCTCACACACTTGTCACACAGGACAGGGTCTCTTGCATCCGATGCATCGAAAGACACGAAACGGAAGGCGCCGCCCTGAAGGTCGTTTACCTGGAACCTGAACAACCGGTCATCCGACGCGAACTGGCTCGCGATCGGACCAGGCGGCGAGTACGAGTGCGTATCGCATTGCTCAACGACTCAGGTACTTGTCCTCCTCCGCGTCGATCAGGAGCTCGGCCGTCGCCGGTCTCACGCCGGCAGACTCACCGGGCACGAATCGAGCTCGGGCACGAACCCATCTTTCAGGTGCGTCACGTGGACGCGCGCCAAGCCGAGCCTCCGGGCGCGAGCGGTGTGGCCGGCCGACGCCGCTGTTGCCGCACGGCGGAGGAACGAGGTCTGCTGCTCCAGGAGGGAGTAG
>DASTPT010000122.1:0-26151 GCA_035762085.1 Actinomycetota bacterium
CGCGGCCGCCCCGGCGGTCGAGGCAACCGCAGAGCGCCGGCTGGTCACGGTCCTGTTCACCGACCTCGTCGGCTTCACCAGCCTGGCCGAGGACCGCGACCCGGAGGCCGTGCGCGAGCTGCTCAGCCGCTACTTCGACACCGCCACCGAGGCGGTGAAGCTCCATGGCGGGACCGTCGAGAAGTTCATCGGCGACGCCGTCATGGCGGTGTTCGGCGTCCCGCTCCTTCACGAGGACGACGCCCTGCGCGCAGTCCGGGCCGCCGAGGGCATGCGCGCCGCGCTCGAGGCGCTGAACGCGGACCTCGAGCGCGACCACGGGGTGGGGCTCTCGGCGCGGATCGGCGTCAGTACCGGCGAGGTCGTGGCCGGTGACGTCTCGGCGGGACAGCGCCTGGTCACCGGGGACGCCGTGAACGTCGCGGCTCGCCTCGAGCAGGCGGCGCGCCCGGGTGAGATCCTGCTCGGAGAGCCGACCTACCGGCTCGTCCGGGACGCCGTGGAGGTCGAGGCGGTCGACCCGCTCGAGCTCAAGGGCAAGGCCGAGCCGACGCCGGCCTACCGGCTCACGGCCGTCCGCCAGGACGTCCAGGGTCACGCACGGCACCTCGACTCCCCGATGGTCGGTCGCGCGAAGGAGCTCGACCTGCTCGCGCACGCCCTCGATCGCGCGGTGACCGAGCGAACGTCTCACCTGTTCACGCTGCTCGGCTCTGCCGGCGTCGGGAAGTCCCGACTGGTCGCCGAGTTCCTCGCCGGCGGTGCCGCCGGGACGACCGTCCTGCGCGGGCGGTGCCTGTCCTACGGCGAGGGGATCACGTTCTTCCCTCTCGCGGAGGCGATCCTGCAAGCCGCGGGCGTCGACCAGACGGACGACCTCACCGCCGCTCGAGCCAAGCTGACGTCGCTGCTCGACGGCGCCGATGCTTCGGACCGGATCTCCCCGCTCGTCGCCGGGGTGCTCTCGTGGGACGAGCCGGGCGCGACGGAGGACGCCTTCTGGGCCGTGCGCAAGCTCGTGGAGCACCTCGCCCGCGACCGGCCGCTCGTCCTGGTCTTCGACGACGTCCACTGGGCCGAGCCGACGTTCCTCGACCTCGTCGAGCACCTCGCCGACTGGACGCGCGATGCGGCGCTGCTGCTCGTCTGCGTCGCCCGCCCCGAGCTCCTCGAGCTGCGCCCGAACTGGGCCGGCGGGAAGCTGAACGCCACGTCGATCCTGCTTGAGCCGCTCGATGGCGATGCCGCGTCGACGCTGCTCGACAACCTGCTGGGCCGCGCCGAGATCCCGGCGGCGGCGCGCGCCAGGATCCTCGAGGGGGCCGACGGGAACCCGCTGTTCGTCGAGGAGATGCTCGGCATGCTGATCGACGACGGGCTCCTGCGGTTCGACGATGGCGCGTGGCGGGCCGTCGAGAACCTCGCCGACATCACCGTGCCGCCCACGATCCAGCTGCTCCTCGCGGCGCGGCTCGACCGACTGGACGCCGAGGAGCGGGCGGTGATCGAGCGGGGTGCCGTCGAGGGGAAGGTCTTCCACACCGGCGCCGTGGCCGCCCTCGCGCCCGACGTCCTCCGGCCACACGTGCCGAGCCGGCTCCTGGCGCTCGCGCGCAAGGAGCTGATCCGGCCGGATCGCGCCGAGTTCGCCGGCGAGGACGCCTTCCGCTTCCGCCATCTGCTGATCCGCGACGCCGCCTACCACGCGATGCCGAAAGAGCACCGCGCCGACCTCCACGAGCGCTTCGCGCGATGGCTCGAAGACGTGGCGGGCGAACGCGCCGCCGAGTACGAGGAGATCCTCGGCTACCACCTCGAGCAGGCGTATCGGTTCCGCACGGAGCTCGGACCGGAGGACGAACGCGCGCGGGCGATCGCGGACGCCGCCGCCGAGCGGCTGCTGAGCTCCGCGGTGCGGGCCGAGGCGCGCGAGGACTACCGGTCGATGAGACAGCTGCTTCGACGCTCGGTGGACCTCGCACGGGGACGGCGCCGGGTCGAGGCGACGCTCCTGTGGGCCGAGGCCGAGTTCCAGCTCGGCGATTACCTCGCGGCGGCGGACCGCGCCCGCGAGGCGATGGCGATGGCGATCGACGAGGGTGACCGGGTGCTCGCGTTGCGGGCGGAGCTCGTGCTGGTGGAGTCGCTCGGACAGACCGACCCCGGTCAGCGCCTCTCGTCCACGATGGCCGCGATCACGCGCATCCGCCGCGAGCTCCAGGGCGAGGCCGACGAGCCGGCGCTCGTCCAGGCGGTCCTCGCCGAGGCACGGCACGAGTTCTACGCCGGCCGCTGCGACCATGCGCGAGAGGTCGTCGAGGAGATCGCCTCGAGGTCGTCGCACCTCCGCGCGACCCATCGCCGGGAGCTCGCGGTCATGCTCGGCGTCTCCGCGTACTTCGGGAGCACACCGATCGACGACGCGCTCGCGCTCCGCGACCGGATCGAGCGGCTCGCGCCCGGCGGCGTCGTGTCGGTCGCGCTCTTCGCGAACGCTCGCTTCCCGCTGCTCGCGATGGCGGGGCGCGCCGACGAGGCGCTCGAGGCCGCACGGCTGGCGGACCGGCTGTGGGGCGAGATCGCGAATCCCGGGTTGGAGATGACCAGGTACCAGGGACTCGGCGAGGGCTTCACCCATCTGGGGCTGCTCGACGAGGCGGAGCGCAGCTTCCGTCGCGGTGTCGAGATCCTCGATTCGCTCGGCGAGACGGGGTTCAACTCGACGCTGACCGCGCTCCACGGGGCCGCGCTCTGTCGCCTCGGACGGTTCGAGGAGGCGCTGGCCCAGGCCGAGCGGGCCCGCGAGCTCTCGGCCGAGGACGACTTCTCCTCGCAGGCCGCGTGGCGCAGGTCCAAGGCGTGGGCGCTCTCCGCCCGTGGGGACCACGACGAGGCCCTGCGCCTGATCGACGAGGCGACCACCATCGTCGAGGACACGGACTACCTGGACTTCCGGGGCGAGACCGCCGCGATCCGCGGCCTGGTCCTCCGGGGCGCCGGGCGCGTGGAGGAGGCTCGCGCCGCGTACCGTCAGGCGCTCGAGTGCTACGAGCGCAAGGGCGCCGTCCTCGCGGCCGATCGCATCCGGCGGGAGCTCGAAGCGCTCGACGAGGGCTGAGCGGCCTCGCCCACGCGTCGTACCCTGGGCGCTCACCGCACGATGCGGTGGCGGAAACCCATGGGGAGGGACGGATGCCGACGACGACCCAGCGGCCGGCGGACCTGGAGCGCGAGCTCGAGCCGTACCGGGCCGAGCTCACCGCCTACGCGTACCGGATGCTCGGGTCCGCGTTCGAGGCCGAGGACGCGGTGCAGGAGACGATGCTCCGCGCCTGGCGGAGCCTCGATCGGTTCGAGGGTCGCTCCTCGGTCCGCTCGTGGCTGTACCGGATCGCGACGAACGTGTGCCTGGACATGCTGACCGGGAAGGAGCGCCGCGCGCGTCCGATGGACCTCGAGGACGCGAGGCCCGCGACCACGCCGCTCCCCGAACCGCTCCCCGAGGGCACCTGGATCCTGCCGGTCCCCGACGGGCGGCTCGTGCCCGAGGTCGCCGACCCGGCCGAGCTCGCCGAGTCGCGCGAGACGATCCGCCTCGCCTTCGTCGCCGCGCTCCAGCACCTGCCGCCCAGGCAGCGGGCGGTGCTGATCCTGCGGGAGGTCTTGCGCTGGAAGGCCTCGGAGGTGGCCGAGTTGCTCCAGACCTCGGTCGCGTCGGTGAACAGCGCGCTCCAGCGCGCGCGAGCCACGCTCGAGAAGGTGGATGTCGAGGACACCGACACGTTCCGTCCGATGGACGAGGAGCAGCGCGCGCTGCTGGCGCGGTACGTCGACGCCTTCGAGCGCTACGACATGGACTCGCTCACCGCGCTGCTGCACGAGGACGCCACCTGGTCGATGCCGCCGTACGCCCTGTGGCTGCGGACCCACGACGATATCCGGGCCTGGTGCCTCGGGCCCGGGGTCGGCTGCTCCGGCTCGCGGCTGATCCCCGTCGTCGCGAACGGGTCGCCGGGCTTCGGTCAGTACAAGCCGGCTCCGAGCGGGCTCGAGCCGTGGTCGCTCCAGGTCCTCGAGATCTCACGCGGCCGGATCGCCGGGATCAGCTTCTTCCTGGACACCGAGCGCCTGTTCCCGCTGTTCGGCTTGCCGGCGCGTCTGGACGCCTGAGGGCGGGCCGACGTCCAGGACGTCGCGCAGCCCCAGGAGCTCGAGGGCCTCGCGCAGGGCGGCGCCCGCCCCCCGGAACCGGACGCCTCGGCCCAGCCGCCGGGCGGTGAGCTGCAACCGGGCCAGCGCCTCGATCGTGCCGTCCTCCGGCGTCTCGAGGTCGCGGACGTCGCAGACGAGCGGGTCGGCGCCCAGGAGCAGCAGGGCCCGCGCGCGCTCGCAGATGCCCGGGATGTCGGCCCGCACGATCGGGCCGCTCAGGACCAGCACCGCCGGTCGCTCGGCGTCCGCCATCGAACGGTAGACGGCCCCACCGGTGCGGACTCATCGCAGGAGGGCGCCCGGGTCCGCGACCTGCCGTAGGGTGAGCGTCCGTGAGGACGATCGGCGTCGAGGAACGCCGCGCGCGGCTCGGCCTGCGGCATGCGCTCGCGCGGCCTGCCGCGTCCGTCGAGGAGGCCGCGGAGGCGCTCGTGGGACTGCACTCGAGCGACCCGGCCACCGTATACCTCTCGGCTCGGGCGCGGGTCCGCGGGTTCGTCCCGGCTCACCTGGAGGACGCGCTCTACGAGCGGCGGGCGCTCGTCCGGATGCTCGGGATGCGTCGGACGCTGTTCGTCGTTCCCCTCGAGGTGGCGGCCACCATGGACGCGGCGTGCACGAAGGCGCTCGCGCCGGGGGAGCGCCGGCGTCTGGTCGGCATGCTCGAGGACCAGGGCGTCGCACGGAGGGGACAGGGCGAGCGCTGGGTGAGGCGGGTCGCCGCAGAGACGTTCGAGGCGCTCGGCCGCCGTGAGCAGGCGACGGCGCGCGAGCTCACGAAGGAGGTCCCCGACCTCGGCGCCAAGCTCGTCTTCGGCGAGGGCAAGACGTGGGGCGGCACGGTCGGTGTCTCGACCCGCGTGCTGTTCCTGCTGGCCACGGAGGGGAGGATCGTGCGGGCCCGCCCGGTGGGTTCCTGGACCTCGGGGCAGTACCGCTGGGCGCGGGTCGAGACGTGGCTCGGCTCCCCGCTCCCGAAGGTCGAGCACGCCCACGCCTCCGCGGACCTGCTGCGACGCTGGCTGCGCGCGTTCGGACCCGGCACGTCGACGGACATCCGTTGGTGGACCGGCTGGACCGCCGCGCTCACGACGAAGACGCTCGCGGCCGTCGGCGCCGTCCAGGTCGCGCTCGAGGACGGCGCGACCGGGTACGTGCTGCCCGAGGACGTGGAGCCGGCGAAGGATCCCGGCCGGTGGGTCGCGCTCCTGCCCAGCCTGGATCCCACGATCATGGGGTGGAAGGAGCGCGCGTGGATCCTCGGCGACCACGGGACCGCGCTGTTCGATCGCAACGGGAACGCCGGCCCGACGGTCTGGGTGGACGGCCGCGTCGTCGGCGGATGGGGGCAGGCGGACGACGGCACCATCGTGGTCGAGCTGCTCGAGCGCGTCGACGCCCGGACGCGCCGGGCGATCGACGCCGAGCGCGAGCGCCTGCGCGATTGGCTGGGGGACGTGCGGATCAAGCCACGGTTCCGCACGCCGCTCGAGCTCTCGCTGTCGAAGCGCTGACGGCTCGCGCGGAGCTCACTATCGTTCCGGACATGGAGACCTGGGACACGCTGCGCGGTCGCCGGAACGTCCGGGCGTACGAGGATCGCCCGATCGCGCGGGAGGACATGGACCGCATCCTCGAGGCCGGGCGACGGAGCCCGTCGTCGATGAACCAGCAGGCGTGGGATTTCGTCGTCGTGACCGAGCGGGAGCGCCTGCGCGACCTGTCCCGGACGTGGCGCTACGCGGCGCACGTCGGCTCGTCGGCCGCGACGATCGCGCTGTGCATGCCCACGTCCCAGGATGCGGACGATCGCGAGACGTTCCAGTACGACCTCGGCCAGGTGACGATGTCGATGATGCTCGCGGCGGCGGACCTGGGGATCGGGAGCGGCCACGCCTCGGTCGGCGACCAGCCGCTCGCGCGCGAGGTCCTCGGCCTCCCCGAGGACCGGGAGTGCGCCGTGCTCATCGCGCTCGGCTACCCGCGGGACCGGCCGCTGCGTCCGATGGTCCGGCCCGACCGACGACCCCTCGACGACGTCGTCCACCGCGAGCGCTGGTAGACCTGTCGCCCGACATCATCGGGGGGGAAACCAGAGAGCGGATCCGGTGGCTGTCGGGATGGGAGCCAGACGCCCGAGCGCCTAGCCTGCCCGACATGGATACCCACACCGCACCCACCAGCCGTTCCCACAGGATCCGCCTCGGGCTCGTCCTGGGCACGCTCGTCGCGGCGCTCGCGCTCGGGGCGTGTGCCCACGAGCCGTCCGGCGACGTGCATCAGGGGCCGGGCGGCCCGGACGCCGTCCGCGTCGTGATGACCGACGACGAGTTCGACCCCGCCGAGCTGCGCCTGGAGGCCGGGACGGAGGTCACGGTCGAGACCCGCAACGAGGGCGACGCCGGGCACAACTTCACGGTCGACGACCTCGGCGTCTCGACCGGCACGGTCGAGCCGGGCGGCGTCGTCTCGGCGA
The DNA here is from genome assembly GCA_035762085.1 of Actinomycetota bacterium. Lineage (GTDB taxonomy): Bacteria > Actinomycetota > UBA4738 > UBA4738 > HRBIN12 > HRBIN12. The sequence goes on from DASTPT010000122.1 coordinate 6,689, forward strand.
CGTTCACGGTCCCGAGCCAGGCGACCGAGTTCCGCTGCACGTTCCACCCCGGCATGCGGGGCGAGATCGTCCCCGCGTGATCCGCGGGGTAGCCTGACCCGACCCGTCCGGCGCGGGAGGGTCGAGATGACGGTCCGCATGGTTCCGGGGTTCCTGCCGAGCACGTCCGGGTTCCGGTTCGCGAACTCGTTCCCCAAGGTCCCGCTCCGCCGGATCGGGATCCCGGGCGTGGTCAGCCTGGGCATCGGCGACGCGTCGAACGGGCTGTGCGGCGGGATGGTGTTCGCGGCCCGCGACCACTTCGAGGCCGGGGTGGCCGTTCCGCCCGCGACGACGGCGCCGAGCGAGGGCCCGCTGTTCGAGTACCTGGTGGACCGGCTCTTCGACAGCTTCCAGCTACCGAACGGTCCCGCTCGGTACCTGCTGCTGATGAACCCGCTCCTGTCCGACGGGGAGACGGTGTGGAGCCGTCTCGGGATCGCCCCGCACGGGCGTATCTGGCGGATCGTGCACGAGGAGTGGCCGAAGGTCCGCGCCGAGATCGACGCCGGTCATCCCGCGGCGCTCGGCCTGGTGCGCATCCGCTCGGTGGACCCGTTCGACCTGAAGCACAACCACCAGGTCCTCGCGTACGGCTACCGCCTGGAGGGCTCGACGCTGACCCTGCATCTGTACGATCCGAACCGGCCTGGCGACGACGACGTGCGGCTGTCGATGGATCTGGCGGACGCGAACCGCCGGCCCACGACGGTGCCGGCCTCGCGCCCGGTGCTCTCGTTCTTCCGGGTGAGCTACTCGCCCTCGATCCCGCCGCCCGCGTAGCCGGTCGAGGGGCGTAGGCGCGGGAGCCACCTCGGGACCTCACGGACGTACGCCTCGTAGTCGGCGCCGAAGCGACGCCGCAGCCCGGGCTCCTCGACGAAGACCACCGCCAGGTGCCACAAGGCCCACGCCACGGCGGTGTAGAGCAGGAGCGCGTGCGAGCGGAACGCCACGGCCTCGCCGAGCAGGATCGCCACGCCGCCCAGGTACATCGGGTTCCTTACGTGCGCGTACAGCCGACCGCTCACCAGCCGACGGGGCGGGTCGTACGGCGCGGCCGTCCCCGAGCCCCGGACGACGAAGTCGAGCGCGCACACCAGCATCACTGCGGCGCCGAACACGATCAGCGCGATGCCCACGACCCGCGACGCGTCGGACGCGGCCGACCAGCGCGCGTCGCTCGAGCGCAGCACGAGGATCGGCCCGAGCACGAACACCGACCCCGGCACGACCACGGCGAACAGGAGGGTCCGCAGCAGGAGCGAGACGAGGCGCCACGGTCGTCCTCGGTCCCCCACGGGTCGCAAGTCTCCCACGACGCGGCCGTGCCCTGGTGCGGGCGCTCGGGCGCGGCGCGCGTACCATCCGCGCGTGGAACGGCGGCTGGGCTCGGTGCCTCGGGCGGTGCTGACGTTCGCCCTGCTCGGGCTCGTCGTGCTGCTGCTCGTCGGCGTGACCGGCGTCCTGGTGCTCCGGCGGCTCGCGACGGACCAGGCGATCTCGCAGGCGCGGGACTTCACGGCGTTCGCGGCCTCCGTCGTCGAGCGCCGGCTGGACGACGGCCTCCTCACCGGCGACGCCGACGCCAGCCTGGCCGTCGCGAACGTCGTGACAGCGGTGGTCGACGACCCGGTCGTCCGCGTGAAGATCTGGACGGCGGACGGCGAGATCGTCTACTCGGACGAGTCCGAGCTGATCGGAGAGCGCTACCGGCTGGGCGAGGACGAGCTCGAGGCGATCGAGGCGGGCGGCGTCACCGCCGAGGTCTCGGACCTCTCGAAGCCGGAGAACCGGTTCGAACGGAGGTACGGCGACCTCGTGGAGGTCTACACGTCGATCCGGACGCCGGGGGGCGAGCGCCTGCTGTTCGAGACGTACCAGCGGTCCTCGAGCATCCAGGCGAGCGAGGCCGACCTCCTCGCGACGTTCGCCCCGGTGCTCGTCGTGGCGCTCCTCGCGTTCGCCGCGATCGAGATCCCACTCGCGTGGGCGCTCGCGCGTCGCGTCCGCGGCGCGCAGCTGGACCGCGAGCGGTTCCTGCAGCGGGCGGTCGACGCCTCGGACCGGGAGCGCCGGCGGATCGCCGGGGACCTGCACGACGGGCCGGTGCAGGACCTGGCCGGCCTCGCGATGGGCCTGTCCGCCGCGGCCGAGCGCTCGGACGAGCCCGAGCGCTCGACGCTCGCCGAGGCCGCCGCCGCCACCCGAGCCAGCATCCGCACGCTCCGCTCCGCCGTCGTCGGCGTCTATCCGCCGAACCTCCAGCAGGCCGGCCTCGGGCCGGCGCTGTCGGACCTGACCGCGCGGCTCCAGCAGGAGGGGCTAGAGGTCGCGCTCGAGGTCACGAACGAGCGGTTCGACCCCGAGGTCGACGGGCTCCTGTACCGCGCGTGCCAGGAGGCGCTCCGCAACGTCGAGGCGCACGCCCACGCGAACCACGTGCGGGTCTCGGTCCGGCGCGAGGGCACGATCGCCGTGCTCGAGGTCGCCGACGACGGCCGCGGGGTCGCCGCCGCCGAGGTCGCGCGCGCCCGGGACGAGGGGCACATGGGTCTGCAGATCCTCGAGGAGCTCGTGCGCGACGCCGGCGGCACGCTGCGGATCGCACCGGCCGACGGGGGCGGTACCGTGGTTCGCGTGGAGGCACCGGCGTGACGATCCGCGTGGCGCTCGCGGACGACCACCGCGTCGTGCGGGTCGGTCTCGAGCAGCTCCTGCGCACGTTCGACGACGTCGAGCTCGTCGGCTCGGCCGATGGGGGTGAGGCCGCCGTCGCACTCGTCGTGACCGAGCGCCCGGACGTCCTGCTCCTGGATCTGTCGATGCCCGACCTCGACGGCGTCGAGGTCACCCGCCGACTCGCCGACCAGCCGCTCGAGACCCGCATCGTCGTGTTCACGTCGTTCTCGGACCGCGAGCGGATCGTCCAGGCGCTCGACGCCGGCGCGATCGGATACCTCCTGAAGGACGCCGAGCCGGAGGAGATCCACGCGGCGATCCGCGCGGCCTCGCGGGGCGAGGCCCCCCTCGCGCCGAAGGCGGCCGCGGCGCTGCTCGCCGACCGAGCCACGCGACCACCGGCCGTGGAGCTCACGCCGCGCGAGCGCGAGGTGCTCGCGCTCGTGGTGGCCGGGCACCCGAACAAGCAGATCGCCCGGCGCCTGGGCATCAGCGAGAAGACGGTGAAGGGCCACCTCACGAACCTGTTCCAGCGGATCGGCGTGCAGGACCGCACCCAGGCCGCCCTGTGGGCCGAGCGGACGGGCGCGCTCCGGTACTAGGTCCCGGGACCGAAGTCCCGTTGCCGCGGGACGTCCGCGCGCCCACGCTGGACCCATGCGGATCTTGCGGGTGGTCGCGGTCCTCGCGCTCGTCGGCGCGTTCGCGCTCGGGGCGACGCCCGCGCTCGCAACCCGAGACGCGCGCGGGTCGTGCTCGGGCGGGCCGAGCGAGTGGCGCCTGACCGTCGGGCGCGAGGACGATCGCACGCTGCGGATCCGGTACCGCATCGAGGACGGCGAGCCCGACCAAGCGTGGCAGCTCTTCATCTCGGATGACGGCGTCCGCGTGTACGCCGGCACGAAGGCGTCGAACGACGAGGGACGCGTCCGCGTCCGCCGACTGACCGCCGACCGCCCCGGCCGCGACCGGATCGAGGCCGCCGGCGTGAACCTGGAGACCGGCGAGTCCTGCTCGGGACGCGTCACCGTCCGCTGAAGGTCCCGGGACGGTCGTCCCGTTGTGGTCGGGACCGAGGAGCGACGAACCTTGTCGCATCCGCCGGATCGGCCGGCGGCGAGACCGAGGAGGTCGGGATGATCAAGCGGATCGCAGCGGTGGCCCTCGCCGGCGCGCTCGCCCTGTCCGTGGCCGGAGCCATGCCCGCGGCGGCCAAGGACGGCGACGTGATCAAGCGTGGGTCGTGCAGCGGGAGCGCGGACTGGAAGCTCAAGCTCTCGCCCGAGGACGGCAGGATCGAGGTCGAGTACGAGGTCGACTCGAACGTGAACGGTCAGACATGGAAGGTCAAGCTCTTCAAGAACGGCGACCGGATCTTCCGCGGCACGCGCACGACGAAGGCGCCGAGCGGCTCGTTCGAGGTCCGCGTGGTGACCTCGGACCCGGCGGGCACGGACACGATCCGTGGCAAGGCGGTCAACGTCGCGACCGGCGAGGCGTGCCGGGGCACGGCCTCGTTCTAGGACCCGAGGTAGCTCTTCTGGGAGGGGACGCCCGCGGGCGTCCCCTCCTCCGTCTGCGGTAACGTCAGACGCATGGTGCGGGGACGTCGGTCGTGACGGCCTGTTCCACCTGCGGCACCGAGAACGACGCCGGCCGCAAGTTCTGCATGGAGTGCGGCGCCTCCCTCAGTCCCGCGTGCCCCGCCTGCGGCACGAGCAACGCCGCGGCCGCGAAGTTCTGCGGGGAGTGCGGTTCGCCGTTGGCCCAGCCCGCGCCCGTTCCCGCGGCCGCCGGAACCCCTCCGACCGAGCACGTGTCCGAGCGGCGGCTCGTCACGGTGCTGTTCGCGGACCTCGTCGGGTTCACGACGCTGTCGGAGTCCCGCGATGCGGAGGAGGTGCGCGATCTCCTCTCGCGCTACTTCGACACCTGCCGAACGGTGATCGCTCGGTTCGGGGGCACCGTCGAGAAGTTCATCGGCGACGCGGTGATGGCGGTCTGGGGAACGCCCGTCGCGACGGAGGACGACGCGGAGCGGGCGGTCCGAGCAGCGCTCGACCTGACCGCGGCGGTCGGGGCCCTGAGCGACGAGCTGCGCGCACCCGACCTCGCGGTCAGGGCCGGCGTCCTGACCGGTGAGGCCGCGGTGAACCTCGCCGCGGTCGGCGAGGGCATGGTCGCCGGCGACCTGGTCAACACCGCCAGCCGGATCCAGTCGGCCGCGCCTCCGGGGGCCGTCTTCGTCGGTGAGGCGACCCGGCGCGCGACGGAGGCGTCGTTCGTGTACGAGGACGCCGGCACGTTCGAGCTGAAGGGCAAGTCCGGCCTCGTGCCGCTGTGGCGAGCCGTACGCGTGATCGGCGGCGTCCGCGGCACGCTGAAGTCCGTCGGTCTCGAGCCGCCGTTCGTCGGACGAGAGCGCGAGCTCCGGATGGTGAAGGAGCTGTTCCACGCCTCGGCGGACGAGCGGACGGCCCACCTCGTCTCGGTGCTCGGCATCGCGGGGATCGGGAAGTCCCGGCTCGCATGGGAGTTCTTCAAGTACTTCGACGGCCTGGCCGACGACACGTTCTGGCATCGCGGCCGCTGCCTGTCCTACGGCGACGGCGTCACGTACTGGGCCCTCGCCGAGATGGTGAAGATGCGGTGCCGGATCTCGGAGGACGAGGGTCCGTCCACGGCGGCCGAGAAGCTCCAGGCTGCGCTCCAGGAGTACGTCCCCGATCCCGACGAGCGGCGGTGGATCGAACCGCGACTCGCGCACCTGCTGGGCCTCGACGATCGAGCGGGGATCGCCAGGGAGGACCTGTTCGCGGGCTGGCGGCTGTTCTTCGAGCGCTTGGCCGAGCAACTCCCGGTGGTGATGGTGTTCGAGGACATGCAGTGGGCCGACAGCGCGCTGCTCGACTTCATCGAGTACCTGCTCGAGTGGTCCAGGGTCTGTCCGCTCTTCGTGATGACGCTCGCGCGCCCAGAGATGACCGAGCGGCGGCCGACCTGGGGGGCGGGGGAGCGGAACTTCACGTCCCTGTACCTCGACCCCCTGCCCGATGACCGGATGCGCGACCTGCTCTCCGGACTCGTCGCGGACCTCCCCGACGACACGACCGAGCGCATCCTGCAGCGGGCCGCGGGCGTCCCGCTGTACGCGGTCGAGACGGTCCGGATGCTCCTCGACCGAGGCCTCCTGGTGCAGGACGGCCCCGTCTACCGCCCGACCGGTCCGATCGAGACCCTCGACGTCCCCGAGACGCTGCACGCCCTGATCGCGGCTCGGCTCGACGGGCTCTCGGGGGAGGAGCGGCGGGCGGTGCAGGACGCGTCGGTGCTCGGCAAGTCGTTCTTCAAGGGCGGGCTCGCGTCGGTCTCGGGTCTCGGCGCGGAGGAGATCGATCGCATCCTCGCGTCGCTGGTGCGCAAGGAGATCCTCTCGTTGCAGGCCGATCCCCGGTCGCCGGAGCGCGGCCAGTACGGGTTCCTCCAGGACGTGCTGCGGTCGGTCGCGTACGAGACGCTCTCGAAGAGGGAGCGGAAGGTCAAGCACCTCGCCGCGGGCGCGTTCCTCGAAGAGAGCTCGGCCGACGAGGACGAGGTCGCCGAGGTCGTCTCGGCGCATTACGTCGCGGCCTACGACGTAGCGCCTGAGGCGGAGGACGCGCCAACGATCCGGGCCAAGGCGGCCGCGCTGCTCACGAAGGCCGGCGAGCACGCCGCCTCGCTCGCCGCCTCCGCGGAGGCGCAGCGGTACTTCGAGCGGGCGCTCGACCTGACGGACGACGCCCTCTCGCTCGCCGGTCTTCACGAACGCGCCGGCCAGATGGCACGCCGCGCCGGCGACTTCGAGACCGCGCGACAACACTTCGAGACTGCCATCGAGCTGTTCCGATCGATCGGGCTGTCGCACGCCGCCGCTCGCGTGTCCGCCGCGCTCGCCGAGGTCCGCTGGATGGCTGGGGAGATCGGACCCGCGCTGGAGCAGATGCAGGCCGCGTTCGACGTGCTCGCCGGCGAGGAGCAGGACGAGGACCTCGCCATCCTCGCGGCGCAGATCGGCAGGCTCCTGTACTTCACGGGACGCGTCGACGAGGCGCTCGAGCGGCTCGAACTCGCGCTCTCGCTCGCGGAGGCCCTCCGACTGCCGAGCGTCCTGGCCGAGGCGCTCAACACCCGCGGCATGATCCTCGCGACACGCGGACGGACGGAGGAGGGCACCCTGCTGCTCCGTCATGCACTGACGATCGCGCTCGAACACGAGCTTTCGATCTCGGCTCTCAGGGCGATGAACAACATCGGGGCGTTCGAGGGTCAGGCCGACCGGTGGGAGAGCGTGATCGACTACTCGAGCAGGGGACTCGAGCTCGCGCGGCGGGTCGGGGACCGATTCTGGGAGCAGTCGTTCCTGCTCGGATCCATGGAGGAGCTCACCTACCTCGGCCGATGGGACGAGGTCGAGGCCGCGCTTCAGGCGATGCCCCCGATCGATGAGATGCCCGAGCAGCTCCGGTTGAACGTGTGGTCCGCCGTTCCGATGCTCGTGCTCCGCGGCGAGCTCGAGCGGGCTCGCGAGCTCCTCGGGTCCACGGAGACGGCCGCGACGTCGGAGGACCTGCAGGCGTGGATGGCCGCGCACCGGCTCGAGGCGATGCTGCAGCTCGCCGACGGTCATCCCGCCGAGTCGCTGGCGGCGGCGGAGAAGGTGATCGGCGCACAGGACAGCCTGGGAGAGCGGGCGCCCGAGTTCAAGGAGGGGCTCATCCGGGCCATGGAGGCGGCAACCGCCCTGCGGGACGACGCCAAGCTCGAGGAGATCCTCGGACGGGTCGAGGCGCTTCGCCCGGGCGAGATCACGCCGCATCTGCGGGCTCAGGGCGCTCGGTTCGCCGCGCACCTGGCGGCCATGCGCGGCGAGGCCGACATGGTCGAGGTGAGCTTCACCGCGGCGATCGCTGGCTTCGGCGACCTCTCGATGCCGTTCCACGTCGCTCTGGCGAAGCTCGAGCTCGGCGAGTGGCTGGTCGAGGAGGGACGGCCCGACGACGCCGCCGACCTGCTCGCCGAGGGACGCGAGACCTTCGAGCGCCTCCGCGCCCTGCCATCGCTCGAGCGCGTGGAGCGGGTCGAGCGGGAGATCGCTCAGGCGCCGGGGCGACCGGTGATCTCGGCCACCACGGCCGAGTAGTCCAGGTCTCCGAGGCCGCTGGCATCCGCCTGTTCGTACCAGTCCTCGGCGGCCCGCGCGACGCGAAGGTCCACGCCCCGGCGCTCGGCCGCGTCCAGGATCAGACGCGCGTCCTTGAGCATCAGCGAGAGCCGGAAGCTCGGGTCGTACACGCCGCTCTCGATCTTGTCGAGCTTCGCCTCGAGCGCCGGACCGATCCTCGAGCCGAGAAGGACCGGCACCGACCGCTGACGCTCCAGGCCGAGCGCGTCGGCCAACGCGAGCGCCTCGCCGACGAGCGACATCATCCCGGACAGCGTCGAGTTCGCGACCAGCTTCATCGCGGCGCCCGAACCCCGCGGGCCGAGATGCATCGGCGTGCCGAACGCGGCGAGCACGTCGCGCCACCGGGAGAACGAGGCCTCGCTCGCGCCGACGAACACCTTGAGGCTGCCGTCCGCGGCGTTCGAGACGCTGCCCAGCACCGGGGCGTCGATCAGCTCCACGCCCTGCGGCATCCGTGCCGCGACGGCGGCGATGGCATCGGGCCCGATCGTGGACATGTCGATCACGGTGGCGCCCGCCCCGACGGCGCCGCCGAGGCCGTCCGGGCCGAACAGCACGTCCTCGAGCGCCGCCTGCGCCGTGACCATCGTGATCGAGCCCTCGGCGTCCCGGACCGCGTCCGCGGGCGTGTCGGCGATCCTCGCTCGGCCGGCGAACGGTTCGGCCTTCTCGCGCGAGCGGTTCCACACCGCGACCTCGTGCCCCGCCTCGATCAGCCGGGCGGCCATCGGCGCGCCCATCGCACCCAACCCGAGGAACGCCAGTCGCGTCATCGTGATCCTCCTCCGTCTCTCGACCTCGCCGCCGTGATGCCCCGATGCTCTCAGGTCCCGTGACCACGGCCCCACGGCCGGCGGTCCGTCCGACCCTCTCGCCCGGGGCCCCGAGCGCGGAGCATCGGAAGGGACGGGCTCGAGGGGAGGATGCGATGAAGGCGCTGGTGATCTACGAGTCGATGTTCGGGAACACGGCCGACATGGGTGAGGCGGTCGCGGCCGCCCTCGCGCGCCACGGGATCGAGACCGAGTCCGGGCCCCTCTCGCGGTTCGACGCCCGGGCGCTCGCCGAGGCCGACCTCCTGGTCGTGGGCGGTCCGACGCACGCCCACGGCATGAGCTCCGCGAACTCGCGCAAGTCGGCGGTCGAGGACAAGCGGTACCCCCCGGACCGACAGCCCGACGCGGGACCCGGCATCCGCGAGTGGCTGAACGACCTGCCCCCGGGGAACGGCCGGCCCGCGGCCGCGTTCGACACCCGGCTCCTCAAGCCGCGGTGGCTCACCGGCTCCGCCGCCAAGGGCATCGCCGCCCGGCTCGAGGGCCACGGGTACCGGCTCCTGACCGAGCCCGAGAGCTTCTTCGTGACGACCCAGCACCGCCTCGAGGAGGGCCAGGCCGACCGCGCGACCTCGTGGGGCGATCAGCTCGCGGACCTGGCGTCGGCGAGCGCGTCGCACGGCGCCTGAGCGCTCCGTGAGGGCAGTCCTCAGCCCTCGGCCGGCACGCCGAGGCGCTCGAGGATCTCGCGCGCGCGGGTTCGCGAGGCCTCCGAGCCCGTCAGGCGGGCGTGGCCGAGGAGGGCCATCGCCTCCTCGAACCGGTCGCCGAAGTCGCCGAGTTCCTCCGCGACGGTCGCGTACATCTCCGCCGCGGCCGGCTCGGTTCGCGCCTCGGCGAGCATCGCCCGAGCGGCGTCGTGCAGCAGGCGATCGCGCCGGACGCTCGGTTCGGTAGCGTCCGCGAGGCGCTCGGCCAGGTCGAGCCGGTTCACCGCGAGCGACAGTCGCACCGCCCGAGCCAGCTGCGCGGCCCGGTACTCGGACGCGACCCCCTCGGTCGCCGCCTCGAAGGCCTCGAGCCGCCGCCCGACCGCCTCGAGGTCGCCGTCGACGAGCGCGATCGCCGCGGCCGCCACGAGGGCGGGCGCGACGGCGTGGAGTTCCTGGATCCGCTCCGCGAGCTCGACCAGCTCGTCGGGATCGACGACATCCTCGCGGCGTCCCCGCGTGAGGAGTACGTGCGACCGCATCACGTTGGCGGCGACCGCCACCGCCGGGTCGACCAGACCGGTGGGCGCCGCGAGGAGCTCCTCGCTCCACTCGAGCACGCGGTCCCAGTCGCCCTGGTCGAACAAGGCCGAGAGCGCCCCCGCCTTCGTGTAGGTCGCCTGGGACTGAACGTTCCGTCGCTCCGCCAGATCGAGCGCCGTCTCCCACTCGGCGAGCCCCGACGCGGTGCCCTCGATCGCCCACCGCCACTCGGCGAGGTAGTTGCGGGACGTCACCACGTCGCCCACGGACCCGCCGTCCTCGGACCGCCGGAGCGCGTCCTCCAGATCGGCCAGCCCACCGGCGAGGTCGCCCGTCGAGCACCGTGCATCACCCCGGAGATGCAGCGACATGACCGCGATCTCGTCGCGATCGTCCTCGAGCAGCGCGAGGGCACGGTCGGCGAACACGACCGCGCCCCCGGTGTCACCGGCGAACAGTTCCTCCTGGGCGCGGTACGCGTACGCGCGCGCGAGCGCTCGTCCCGGCGGGAGGCGCTCGAGCACCTCGACCGCCTCGGCCAGGACGGCGCGAGCCCGCTCGGTCTGCCCCGCGGCGCCGACCTGGGTCCCCACGCGTGTGAGCCACTCGCCGATCGCGGCCTGGTCGGCTCGTCGTCGCGCGATCTCGAGTCCCTCGAGGTACCGGTCGAGAACGTCCTCGGCGGGCAGCAGGCCGGCGCGGCGAGCGGCGTTCGCCGAGCGCCACAGCACCTGCTCCCGGTCGTCTTCCGACGGCGCCAGCGCGAGCGCGCGCTCGAACAGCGCGAAGGCTGCCGCCGGATCCACACGCGCGGCTCGGTCGCCGGCGATCGTGAGCCATCGCACCGCGGGCCCCCGCGCGGCGTCCGCGACGGCCGTCTCTCGCGCGGCCCCGCCGAGCTCGGCCGCCATCGCGTAGTGGCGGGCGAGGGATTCGGCCCATTCGTCGGCGCGTTCGCCGACCGTCCGCTCGAGCCACGCGCCGGCCGCCAGGTGCCGGCGCGCCCGCGTCGCGCGTGGGAGTCGCGCGTACGCCACCTCGCGGACCAGCGCGTGCGTGAACCCGTACGCGTCGAGACCGGGAAGGGTCGAGGCGCGACCCTCCAACAGCCCGCGGCCGACCAGCTCCGCGACGCCGTGACCGACATCCTCCGGCGGGCGCTCGCCGACGGCCGCGAGCGCGTCGGTCCACACCTCGTCGCCGAGGACGGCCGCGTCCGGCGCCAGCGAGCGCCACCCGACCGGCATCGCGTCCAGGCGCGCGGCGATGACCGCCTGCACGGACCCGGGGACGACGAGCTCGGCGAGCTCCGGCCGCTCCCCCTCGGCGACCATCCGGGCGATCTCGATCGCGTACAGCGGGTTCCCGCCGGCGCGCTCGATCACCGCCGCGGTCACCTCGTCCGACAGGGCCGCCTCGAGCCCCGAGGCGCCGAGGAGCCGCCGCGTCTCGTCGTCCGCGAGCGCGTCGAGGGAGAGCACCGCCGCGGTTCCCCACGCGTCCGGCCCGCTGCTCGGGTCCGGTCGCGCCGTAGCCACGATCAGCACGGGCCGGCCCGCGAGCAGCTCGACCGTTCCGCGCAGCACGTCGAGGAGCGCCGGCGCGGCGAGGTGGAGGTCCTCGAGCGCCAGCAGGAGGGGGCGCTCCGCCGCCGCGGCGGCGAGGACGGTGGCCCACGCCCGGGCCAGCTCGTCCGGCGCGATCACCGATCCGTCGCGCGCCGGCTCGAGCGCGAGCACGGCCTCGAGCGACTCGGACAGCCAGCGACGATCCTCGCGCTCGTCCTCCACGCCGGAGGCGAGCGCCTCGACCCGGGCCACGCCGGTCGCCGCGTCGTCCGTCGGCTCGATCCCCGCGAGCGCGCGGATCGTCTGCTCGACCGGCGCGAACGTCACGCCCTCGCCGTACGGGGCACACGTGGCGGAGAGCCGACGCGCCCGACGGCCGAGCCGGCGCGCGAGCTCGGCCGTCAGGCGGGTCTTCCCGACGCCGGCCTCCGCGACCACCGTGACGACCCGGGAGGTGCCCTCGCGATCGACGCGGTCGAACTCCGCCAGGAGCCACGCGAGCTCGCGCTCCCGGCCGACGAACGGGGAACGCTCGGGCTGGGGCGCGCGCCGCCCGGCCACGACGCGCCAGACCCGGAGCGGCTCGCTCTTGCCCTTCACGGCGCTGGGCGCGAGCGCCTCGACCTCGAACGCGTCGCCCAGGGCGCGGAGCGTCGTCTCGCCGACGACCACAGAGTCGCGTGGCGCGAGGGACTGCATCCTCGACGCGGTGTTCACGACGTCGCCCGCGACCGCCTCACCGACCTGCGGACCGGCGCCGAACGACACGACCGCCTCTCCGGTGTTGACGGCGACCCGCACGGCCAGCTGCGGGTCGTCCCGACGCAGCTCCTCCACCGACCCGAGGATCCGCAGCGCCGCCCGGACGGCGCGGACCGGATCGTCCTCGTGCGCGACCGGCGCGCCGAACACGCCCATCACGGCGTCGCCGATGAACTTGTCGAGGGTGCCGCCGAACCGCTCGAGGTCCTCCTTCACCCGACGGTGGAACGGGACGAGCGTACGGCGGACGTCCTCCGGGTCCGCGTGGTCGGAGCGCTCGGTGAATCCGACCAGATCGACGAAGAGGATCGTGACGACCCGGCGCTCCTCGACCGCCGGCGGTCGGGCCTCGAGCGGGTTCCCGCAGAACGGGCAGAAGCGAGCGCCGGCGGGCGCCTGGGCTCCGCACGAGGAGCATCGGTCCACCCGCCGAGTCTATGGCCGCGCGCCGTCGCGGCCGCAGGTCCGACTACCCCGCGACGAGGCGGTACACGGGTCCCGAGAGCGACAGCGCGTACAGCTCGCCCTCGGCGTCCTCGCCGAACGACGCGAGGTTCTCGACCACCGGCCCGAGCGCGCGGTGCCCGCGCGCCGCCCCGTCCCGGAACACGAAGGCCTCCAGACGCCCGCGGCAGAAGTCGCCGAACACGTACGCGCCCCGCATCGCCGGGATCTCCTCGCCCCGGTAGACGTAGCCGCCGGTCACGGCGCAGACGCCGCCGTCGTGCGGGTACTCGAACACGGGGCGCACCGCGTCGTCCGCCGGTCCGCCCTCGTACGGATGCGAGCCCTCGAGGCGATCCCAGCCGTAGTCCAGGCCGCCGCCCGAGCCCGCGGGCTCGACGTCGATCTCCTCCCACGTGCCCTGCCCCACGTCGCCGATCCACAGATCGCCCGACTCCCGGTCGAACGAGAAGCGCCACGGGTTCCGCAGGCCGTAGGCCCAGATCTCCGGGCGCGCGTTCGCCCGGCCGACGAACGGGTTGTCGGGCGGGATCGCGTACCGCCCGTCTCCCGAGCCCCGCGGCTGGATCCGGAGGATCTTGCCGAGCAACGTCGAGAGCGACTCGGCGTTGTCGTCCGGGTCCCCGGCGCTCCCGCCGTCGCCGAGCGCCACGTACAGGTACCCGTCGGGACCGAACGCGAGCTGGCCGCCGTTGTGGTTCGAGAACGGCTGATCGACGAACAGGATCTGGCGCTCGCTGCCCGGGTCCACGCCCGTGTCGGTCACCGCGAACTCCAGGACGCGCGTGTCGCCCTGGGGATCGGTCAGGTCGACGTACAGGAAGTCCCCGTCGGGCGAGAACGCGAGACCGAGGAGCCCCTGCTCGGACCCGAGCGAGACCCGGCCGCGGAGATCCAGCACGGGTCTCGCGTCGCCGCCCTCCCCGAGCGCGACGACGCGCCCGACCTTCTCCGCCACGTACAGCGCGGGATCTCCCGGCCGCACCGCCATCGCGACCGGCTGCTCGAGCACCGCCACGCGCCGGAGCCCGATGCGCGCGTCCGCGAGCCCCGGCGACCGCGACGGCGTGCCGATCGTCGGCGAGGTGGGGCCGGCGGGCGCGGGCGGCGGGGTCGTGCGCTCGAGGACGGCCTCGGGCTCCGACGTACACGCGCCGACGAGCACGCCGACGGTCAGGAGCGACCCGATGAGCCGCCGGCCCGCCCGTCGTGGCGACGGCTCACCCGAGACGGAGCGGCGACCCGGACATGTCACGCATCCAGGCTACCGACGCCCCGCCGAACGATGGCCATCGCGCGAGCGCCGGCGAACTCGCCTGCGGCTCCTCCCGCATACACTCGCGCCGTGCGCTCGGAGGAGATCGCATATGCCGACAGCGGCGAACTGCAGATCGCCTATCGCGTCCTCGGCGAGGGCGACCTGGACGTGGTCTTCGCGTTCGACTGGGCGAGCAACCTCGAGCTGATCTGGCAGCACCCGACGGTCGAGCGCTTCCTCCGTCGGCTCGCGTCCTTCTCGCGCCTGATCCTGTTCGACACGCGTGGCATGGGCCTGTCCGATCCCGTCGAACGCGCGTCGCCGCCCGAGGAGTGGATGGACGACGTCCGCGCCGTCATGGATGCGGTCGGCTCGGAGCGCGCGGCGATCGTCGGGCACGGTCACGGCGGACAGCTCGGGATGCTGTTCGCGGCCTCGCATCCCGAGCGCACCCACGCGCTCGTGACGATCAACGCCTTCGCGCGGCTCGCGCGGGAAGCCGACTATCCGGCGGGGATGCCCGACAGCGTGCAGCGGGCGTTCCTCGAGGGCATCCGCGAGGGGTGGGGCACGGGCGCGGCGCTGCCGATCATCGCGCCGGACCTCGCCGGGGACGAGCCGGCGACCCGCTGGTGGGCCGTCATCGAGCGTGCGAGCGGGAGTCCCCGTCGCGCCGCGATGAAGCAGCAGTTGGTCTTCGACACGGATGTGCGCCGCGCGCTCCCGACGATCGCCGTGCCGACGCTCGTCGTCCAGAGCTCGGGGAACCGCATCGTCGTGCCCGAGCACGGCCGGTACCTGGCCGAGCACATCCCGGGCGCCCGGTACCTCGAGCTCCCCGGCGGCGGACACTGGCCGTGGGCCTCCCCGGACGCGATGCCGACGATGGACGCGATCGAGGAGTTCCTCACGGGGACGCGCGCGAACCTCGGCGCGGATCGGGTGCTGGCGACGGTGGCGTTCACGGACATCGTGGACTCGACGCGTCTGGCCGCCGAGCTCGGCGACCGGCGTTGGCGCGAGCTGCTCGAGACGCACGACTCCGTCGCGCGCCGCGAGATCGACGCCGCGCGCGGCCGCCTGGTGAAGACGACGGGCGACGGGCTCCTCGCCACCTTCGACGGCCCGGCGCGGGCGATCCGCGCGGTCCTGGCGCTCGAGCAGACGCTCGCACCGCTCGGCCTGGAGATCCGCGGCGGCCTCCATGCTGGCGAGGTGGAGGTCCGCGGCCAGGACATCGGCGGCATCGCGGTGCACATCGGATCGCGGGTGGCGGCGCTCGCACGCCCGGGCGAGGTCCTCGTGTCCTCGACGGTGAAGGATCTCGTCGCCGGGAGCGGGCTGCGCTTCGAGGACCGTGGAGGTCATGCCCTGAAGGGCGTCCCCGGCGAGTGGCGCCTGTTCGCGCTCGCCACTTGAGCTTGCGTCTGCCTTGCGCTTGCGGTTCGCTTGCGGTATCATCGGACCGTGGGAGCGAGGACGCTCGTGCGGCTGGCGCCGGATGCGGTGGCGCGGATCGAACGGACCCTTCCACGCGCGCTCCGCGGCGACCACGCGGCCTGTCGCGACTACGCCCAGGCGTGGCGGACGCTCGTCGCCGACCTGCTCGAGCCCTACGAGGCCCCCCGCGCGGCCGCCGCCGTCCTCGAGCGGCTCGCGATCGTCGCGCCGTTCCATCCGGAGGGCCCCTTCCGGGCGCTCGTGTCGGTGGCGAGCGGCATCATCGCCGGCATGCGCGTCACCGCCGCCCACGTCGCCCCCGCCGAGCTCCCGCCCCCCGCGGACCTCGAGCGCTTCACGCGCCTGGTCCTTGCGGACCTCGCCGGCGCCGGCTCCGGTCTCCCGCACCTCATGGCGGCGTGGGACCTGTCCGTCACCGACGTCGCGGGCCTGTTCGGGGTGCGGCGCCAGGCGGTCCAGCAGTGGCTCGACCAGGGGATCCCGCCCGCGCGCCGCCCCAAGCTGGTGACGATCCTCGGCATCGCGGACCTGCTCGAGCGCAACCTGCTGCCCGAGCGCATCGCCGGCATCGTCCGCGCCCCGAGCCCCGCGGACGGTGGGCGCTCGATGCTCGACACGATCGCGGACGACCGGCACGACGAGCTGCTCGAGCGCACGCGGCGGTCCTTCGACTGGGCCTGGAGCGCCTAGGGTCGTGCGGTTCCGGCACCTCCCCCGCGGCGGCCCGTACGTGCGGGTCGCAGACCCGGATTGGCGGCAGCCCCTGGACGGCTCGTACGCCGGTGAGCGCGGCGGCCGTTGGAACCCCCCGGGCTCGTTCCCCGTGGTCTACCTGTGCTCGACCGTGCCCGTGGCCCGCGCGAACGTGCTGCGACGGTTCGACGGGCTCCCGTACTCCGTGCTCGACCTGCTCCCCGACCGCCGCCCGATCCTCGTCGAGACCGAGATCCGGGAGCACCGAGCCGTCGACGTCGTGACGGACGCGGGTGCCCGCGCCGCGGGCCTGCCGACGACCTACCCACGCGACGCCGGCGGGACCGAGGTCGGGTGGGACCGGTGCCAGCCCGTTGGCCGCGCCGCGTGGGACCAGGGCGAGACCTCGATCGCGTGCCGCAGCGCGGCCGCCCCGGTGGACCAGGGCGAGGAGCTCGCGTGGTTCGTCCGTGGGCGGCAGGACCACCTCCGGGTCCGCCGGCGTCGCGCGTTCGACGAGTGGTTCTCGTAGCCACGCGTTCCGTGGGCAAGCGGACGGAGACCGCCAGGGCGCCTGTCGCAGGTGGCTCCGGTTCTCGGTTCGAGGCCGACCCAGATCGAGCGGCGGGATAAGGCGTTCATGGTCCTGGTCCGAACGATCCTGCGGATGCTCGCACTCGAGGGCTCGGCATGGGACGATCGGCCCGACCCACGACGGTCGCGAAGGGGGATCCATGGGGTGCCTGCTCGTCTTGCTCGCGGCGTTCGCGCCGCGCCTCATCGTCGTGTTCGCTTGGATCGCGAGACCGGCGTACTTCGACGCCGTGTTCGACACGTTCCTCTTCCCGTTGCTGGGGCTGATCTTCCTGCCGTTCACGACGCTCATGTGGTTGCTCGTGGGTGCGCCACCGCAGGGTGTCGAGGGGCTGGAGTGGCTGTGGATCGCGCTCGCCGTGCTCCTCGACCTCAGCCACTACGGCAACACCTGGGAGCAGCGCGGCACGGTGGAGGCTGGCATGGGGAGAGGAACCGGGAGGAGCGCGCCGCCCCCCGTCGCCTGAGCCTCGCGAGCGCTCGACACGAGGCACGCCCAGCTGCTGAGGGCGACCCTCGCCTTCCACGCGGGCGCGGGTCGCCTCGGTCCTACGTCCGAGGTTCCGTCAAGACCATCGCGCCACGTAGCGACGACGGTAGTAGAGGTAGGCGACCGGTCCGACCATCAGCGGAAGCCAGTACGCGACGAGTCGGTAGGCGAGCGTCGCGAGCACCGCCTCGGGACCCGGGACGCCCGCCAGCGTGAGGAGCGCGGTGAGTCCGGCCTCGACGAATCCGAGCCCACCCGGCGTGATCGGGATCATCCCGAGGACCGCGGCGCCGACGTAGGCGAGCAGGACGAGCGACGGCCGGGGCCGCGAGCCTACGGCGACGAGTGCCGCGAGCAGGGCGAGGTAATCGAAGAGCCAGTTGCCCATCGAGGTGATGACGGCGAGCCACCAGCGTGAGCCGAGCTGCTCGCGGATCGCGTTCCGCTCGTTGACCAGGGTCACCGGCAGATCGTTCACGGGTGGGCGACGACGGCGCGTGTGGTTCAGCACCCACTGAACCGCACGACCGATCAACTCGAGCGGGCGCTCGGTCGTGAGAACCACGGCGCCGGCCATGACCGTCACGACGAACAGGACCGCCCCGATCCACGCGCCTTGCGTGAGGCCTCGCGGTGCCGGCGCGATGAACACGATCGCCGGGATCGAAAGGACCGGGAGCCCGAAGAGCGTGGCGGAGCTGATGAGAGATGCGGACGTGAGACCCGTTCCGACCTGCCGTGCATCGAGACCCGAGCGCACCAAGAGCCGATACTGGAGCGCCCCGCCGGCGGCCGCCCCCCCGGGGACGATCCGGCCGAACGCGTTGCCGACGACCTGGGCGGTCGCCACGCCGAACCACTTCCCCGTGCGCAGCGCGATGCGCTGCAGGCTCCACGCGCAGGCGAAGCTCGCGAGCTCGGCGATGAGCATCACCACGAACCAGGCCGGGTTGAGGGACAGGAGCCTCGGCGAGGAGGAGAAGACCCGCACGAGGCTGGGCCACACGAAGTAGAGGGAGACGAGCATGACCGCGAGGAAGATCAGTCGGCGGAGGATGGCGCCTTTCGCCGGCGCCGGTGCGTCTCGGAGGC
Source organism: Actinomycetota bacterium (assembly GCA_035762085.1). Taxonomy (GTDB): domain Bacteria; phylum Actinomycetota; class UBA4738; order UBA4738; family HRBIN12; genus HRBIN12. Next base: position 25,049 of record DASTPT010000122.1, read on the forward strand.
GCTCCGATGGCAGCGGGACCGACGCGTCTGCGTCGCCGTCGGCGTGTTCATCCATCGGTCCGAGGGTAGCGGTCCGGTCGCTTGCGGGTCATCGGGTCGATCAGGGCCTCCGCACCCGACCGGCGCCTGCCCGAACCTCTCGCGGCCCTCCGCGGCCGTCCTTAACCCACTGTTCACACGTGAGAGCCGTCGCTCGCGACCTGGGTTGCTACGGTCGTTGCATGCACGCGATCCCCGACATCGACCCGCGAGGCGACGGCTTCGTCGTCGCGCTCATCGCGCACGACGGGAAGAAGGACGACATCATGGACGTCGCGCGCGAGCACCGCTCGCTGCTCGGGCGGCTCCGGCTGCTCGCGACCGGCACGACCGGCGGCCGGCTGGCGGAGGAGCTCCGCCTGGACGTCGAGCGCGTGGCGAGCGGTCCCCACGGCGGCGACGTGCAGATCGCCGCTCGGATCGCGCACGGTGAGGTCGACGCCGTCGTGTTCCTGCGCGACCCCCTCACCGCGCACCCCCACGAGCCGGACATCCAGGCGCTGCTCAAGGTGTGCGACATCTACGGTGTCCCGGTCGCGACGAACGCTGCGGCGGCACGGATCCTGCTCTCCTACCTCGGGATCCTGCTCTCCAGCCACGAGGAGCTGGCGGGCTCGCGCGCGTCCTGAGGCGCGGATAGGAATAGCGAGGGCGCGCGGGGTGTTCGGCCAGGTCGTGGGCACGTCGGAGCGGATGCCGGTCGGATTCATCGGCCACGGGAACCCGCTGAACGTCGTGATGAAGGACCGCTCCGAGCCCTGGCGCGCGTGGGCGCGCTCGCTCCCGGCCCCGAAGGCGATCCTCACCGTGAGCGCGCACTGGGAGGATGCCCCCGTCACGATCGGACGGACGCGGGACCACACCGAGCTGCTGTACGACTTCTGGGGTTTCCCGGAGTTCATGTACCGGATCGGGTACCCCGCCCCGGGAGCGCCGGCCCTCGCCGACCGCGTCGAGGCGCTGCTCGCCCCGCATCTCCCGGTCGCGCGCGCCGACCGGCCCATCGACCACGGCGCGTGGTGTCCGCTCGTCCACCTCTTCCCGCAGGCCGACGTGCCGGTGCT
>DASTPT010000123.1:0-26450 GCA_035762085.1 Actinomycetota bacterium
GTGCGGGAGCACCAATCCCGCCGGGTTCCGCTTCTGCGGTTCGTGCGGCGAGGCGCTGGAGCGCACGTGCCCGGCCTGCGCCACGCCGAACCCGCCCGGCTTCCGCTTCTGCGGCGCCTGCGGCGCCGCGCTCGATGAGCAGGGATCGCCGGGAGCCCCGGTGGTCGAGGCGCCCGACCCCGACGCCGTGGTCGAGGAGCGGAAGGTCGTCACGTCGCTGTTCGCCGACCTGGCGGCCTCGACCGAACTCGCGGCGCGCCTGGACCCCGAGGACCTCCGCCGCGTCCTCGGCCCGTACTTCGACGCGATGGCCGAGGAGATCGACCGGTTCGGTGGCACCGTCGAGAAGTTCATCGGCGACGCGGTCGTCGCGTTCTTCGGTGTGCCGGTCGCTCACGAGGACGATCCCGAGCGCGCCGTTCGCGCGGCCCTCGCGATGCAACGCCGGCTCGACGAGCTGAACCGCGACGTGGCCCACCGCGCCGGCGAGACGCTCGCGATGCGGATCGGGATCAACACCGGTGAGGTGTTCGCGCACGGCGGCGGGATCGACGAGGGGCTCGTGACCGGCGAGGCGGTGAACGTGGCCTCGCGGCTGCAGGCGCTCGCGGAGCCCGGGCGGATCGTGGTCGGCGAGCGCACGTGGCGCGTCACTCGGCACGCGTTCCGGTTCCGGGCGCTGGGCGAGGTCGGCGTGAAGGGCATCGCGACGCCGCTCCGGGCGTTCGAGATCCACGAGGAGCTCTCCCCGGCCGAGCGGGGCGCCGCCGGCGGCGCGCCGTTCGTCGGGCGGGAGCACGAACTGGACCTGCTGCGCCTCCTGTTCGATCGGGCAGTCCGCGAGCGCCGGCCGAACCTCGCCACGATCGTCGGGCCGCCCGGGATCGGCAAGAGCCGACTCGCGTATGAGCTCACCCGCGCGCTCGCCGAGGGCCGGGGCGGCGCTCGTATCGTCCGTGGACGTTGCCTCCCGTACGGGGACGGCCTCACCTACTGGCCGCTCGCCGAGATCCTCAAGGCGGACGCGCGGATCGTCGACAACGATCCGCCGGAGGAGACCCTCGCGAAGGCACGCGAGCGGCTGGCACCGCGGCTCGAGCCTGGGCAGACCGAGGTGTTGCTTTCCTCGATCGGCGTTGTCGTCCCCTCGGACCCGCTCGCCGGCGCCGAGCGCTCGGCCGCGACCAGGATCATCGAGGCGGCGTGGCAGCGCTACCTCGAGGCGCTCGCCGACGAGGGCCCGCTCGTCGCGCTGATTGAGGACGTGCACTGGGCGGACCCCAGCCTGCTCGACCTGATCGAGACGGTCCTCGGCCGCGCGCAGGGGCCGGCGCTCGTCGTGTGCACCGCACGACCGGAGCTGTTCGAGCGCCGGTCCTACTGGAGCGGCGGCCTCACGAACGCGACGACGATCTCGCTGACCCCGCTCTCGGCCGGCGAGAGCACCGAGCTGATCGAGCACCTGCTCGGCGGCGAGACGCCGGCCGAGGTGGTCGGTCCGGTCCTGCGCCGATCCGAGGGCAATCCGTTCTTCGCCGGCGAGCTGCTGCGGATGATGACCGAGGACGGCACGCTCGAGCGGCGGGACGGCCGGTGGATGCTCGTGCGCCCCTTGCCATCGGCGCTGCCCGACACGGTGCAGGGCGTGATCGCCTCGCGGATCGACCTGCTCGGTCCGGCCGAGAAGCGAGCGATCCAGGACGCGTCGGTCGTCGGCCGCGTGTTCTGGGAGGGCGCGGTCCGTGCGCTCGGATCGGCAGGGGACGCGCTTGAGGGGCTGCTGCGCAAGGAGCTGGTCTTCGAGCGGGGAACGTCGTCGATCCGTGGCGAGCGCGAGCTGATCTTCAACCACATCCTCACGCGCGACGTGGCGTACGCGAGCCTGCCCCGTGCGCGTCTGGCCGACGCGCACGAGCGCGTGGCGTCGTGGATCGAGACCGCCACCCGCGGTCGGGTCGACGAGTTCGCCGAGATCCTCACGCACCACAGCGAGCTCGCTGGCGACGACGCGCGCACGGCGCGGCACGCCCTCGCCGCCGGCACCCGGCACCTCCGGGTGTTCGCGGCCGACGTCGCGATCGAGTGGTTCGACCGCGCCGCGGCCGCCGTCGAGCGGAGCGGCGAGCACGCGTTGCGGTCACAGGTCGCGCTCGCGCGGGGACGTGCGTACGACCAGCTCGGCCGTCCGGAGGAGGCGCGCGCCGACCATGAGGCGTCGCTCGCCGCGGCCCGTGCCGTCGGGGACGTCGAGGCGGAGGCGGCCGCGCTTGCGGGGCTGGCCGACGCCCTGTGGCTGCTCGACCGGTACGACGAGGCGCAGGCGTTGTTGCCGGTCGCGTTCGAGGCCGCGCGCCAGGTGGGGGCGCACGAGCTGGAGGCGCGCCTCCTCTACACCGCCGGGACGACGCAGTTCGGCCGCGGCGCGTTCCGCGAGGCGCTCCGGTATCACGAGGAGGCGCTCCACGTGGCGATCGAGCGGGGTGACGTCGAGGGCCAGGCGCTCGCCCATCACGGCCTGTGCGAGACCTACTTCTTCCTCGGCCCGTTCGAGTCCGGTCTCGAGCACGGCTTCGAGGCCGACCGGCTGCTCCGCCAGCTCGGGCAGAAGCCGATGGTCGCGCACAACGGTTACATGGTGGCGTGGCTGCTGGGATTCATCGGTCGCCACGACGAGGGGACGTCGGCGGTCGAGGAGTCGATCGCGATCTCGACCGAGATCGGCAACCGACGCGATCTGGCGTTCGCGCTGTACGACCGCGCCGAGCTTGCGTTGTCGGCAGGCCGGCTCGGCGCCGCGATCCGAGACGCGGCCGAGGGCATGGCCATCCTCCGCGAGCTCGGCGCGCCGCGCGGCGAGATCATCGGGCGGAACGTGATGCACGACGTCGTCGTGGAGACCTGGGCGTTCGACCGCCTCCGAGCCAGCGTGCCGACGACCGTTGCCCAGTGCGAAGCGCTCGGGGGGAACTTCCAGCGGCCGCTCGTGTTGGCGTTCGCCGCGTTCGCCGCCACGACCGATGGAGACCGCGAGCGCGCGGCACGGGTGTTCGCTCGGGCCGAGGAGCTGAGCGATGCGATGCTCGACGTCGCGTGGACCGCGCGGACCGAGGTCCTCGCACACGAGTGGGCGGGCGATGCGGAGGGCCTCGACCGCGTGGCCGCGCGCGTCGAGGACGGGCTCCCGCGGACCGCGAGCATCTGGCGGCCGTGGGGATCTCACGCCCGCGCGCTCGCCGCGCTCCTGCGCGGACGGTGGGACGACGCCGCCGAGCTGGGGGCGGCGGTGGTCGCGGAGGCGTCAGCCGTCGGTGAGCGCCGCGCCGAGTGGCGGGGGCACCGCGTTGCCGCTCGAGCGTTCGACGAGCTCGGGCGACCGAGCGATGCCGGCGGCCATCGCGAGGCGGGCCGGGCCATCGTCCTCGGGATCGCCGAGGCGACCCCGGAGGACCTCCGGGCGTCCTTCCTCGCGCGACCCGACGTGGCGGAGCTCCTGGAGGCGCCCTGAGCGGCAGCCTTGTCACCTACGGCGGTCCTGGGTACAAACAGGGTGCCTCGTGAGCGGAAGGACCCGCGTGCCCCAGTCGAAGACCCGCCGATCGCTGACCGCGGTCGTGCTCGCGGCCGGCAAGGGCAAGCGACTGAAGTCGTCGATGCCGAAGGTGCTCCACCCCCTGTGCGGCCGCCCGTTGCTGTGGCATGCCGTCCAGAACGCGCTCGCGGCCCGTCCCGACAAGCTGGTGGTGGTCGTCTCGAACGGGTCCGACAGGGTCCGCGAGGAGGTCGGGACGTGGGGGCTGCGCGTCCCGGTCGTGTTCGTCGACCAGGGGGAGCCGCTCGGGACCGGTCACGCGGTGATGGCGGCCGAGCAGGCGGTCGGTCGCGCGGACGAGGTCCTGGTGGTCGGCGGCGACTACGACCCCGTCACGCCGGCGGACGTCCGAGCGCTCCTGCGGGTCCATCGACGGACCGGCTCGGCCGCGTCGATCCTCTCCGCCGACGTGGACCAGCCCCGCGGCTACGCGCGGATCGTCCGCGAGGGCACCCGGCTCGTCGACATCGTCGAGGGCTCCGAGGCGCCGCCCGAGCTCCGGAAGGTCCGCGAGGTCTCGGCCCTGGTGTTCGCGTTCCGCCGGAAGGACCTCTACGCGGCGCTCCCGCTCGTCGGGCGCGCGAACCACCAGCACGAGCACTACCTGAACGAGGTCTTCCCGATCCTGATGGACAAGGGCGAGCGGGTTTCGGCCGTGAAGGTGGACACCGGTGGGCTGATGGGCTCGAACGCGCGCGCCGACCTGGCGGCGCTCGGCGCCCTCGTGCGGTCGCGGATCAACGAGTCGCACATGGCGAACGGCGTGACGATCGTGGATCCGGCGGTCACCTACATCGATGTCGGCGTGCGGATCGGGGCCGACACGGTGGTCCGGCCGCTCACGTTCCTCGAGGGCGACACGCGGATCGGCGCGGGGTGTTCGCTCGGACCCTCGACGCGGATCGCGGACTCGCGGGTCGGGGACGGCGCCACGATCGAGGAGTCCGTCGTGAAGGGCGCGAGGATCGGCCGCGACGCGACCGTCGGTCCGTACACGCACATCCGCCCGGGCACGGTGCTCGGACCGCGGGCGAAGGCCGGCTCGTTCGTCGAGATCAAGGGCTCGACCGTCGGCGAGGGCTCGAAGGTCCCGCACCTGTCGTACGTGGGCGACGCGACCGTCGGCGAGGATGTGAACGTGGGCGCCGCGACCGTGACCGCGAACTACGACGGGTACGCGAAGCATCGGACCGTGATCGAGGACGACGTCCGGATCGGCTCGGATACGATGCTGATCGCGCCCGTGCGCGTCGGGAAGGGCGCCGTGACGGGGGCGGGCTCGGTGATCACGAAGGACGTCCCGCCCGGGGCGCTCGCGGTCGAGCGCTCGGAGCAGCGGATCGTCGAGGGGTATCGCGAACGCAAGGACGCCGAGGCCAAGCGGAAGGCCGCGGCGAGGGGGAAGCGCAAGGGCTAGGGGGCGGATCGCCGGTGGAGATCGTCACGAAGAAGAAGATGATGCTGTTCTCGGGGACCACGCACCCCGCGCTGGCCGACGAGATCGCTGCGAACCTCGGCATCAAGGTCTCGGGGGCCAAGATGTCCCGGTTCGCCTCGGGCGAGATCTACTTCCGCGCCGAGGAGAGCGTGCGCGGTGCCGACGTCTTCGTCGTTCAGAGCCACTCGGACCCGGTGAACCTCTCCATCATGGAGCAGCTCGTGATGCTGGACGCGATGAAGCGCGCGTCCGCGAAGCGCATCACGGCGGTCGTGCCGTACTACGGCTATTCGCGTCAGGACAAGAAGGCGCTCGCGCGCGAGCCGATCAGCGCGAAGCTCGTGGCCGACCTCATCACCGTCGCGGGAGCCGACCGCGTGGTCTCGGTGGACCTGCACAGCGGGCAGATCCAGGGGTACTTCGACTTCCCGTTCGATCACCTCACCGCGCTGCCGATCCTCTCGGGCTACCTGCGCGACGAGCTCGGCCTGCACGGGGACGACCTCGTCGTCGTCGCGCCCGACGCCGGCCGTATCAAGACGGCCGAGAAGCTCCGCGAGGCCCTCCACGCCGACCTGGCGTTCCTGTACAAGCGGCGGTCCCGGCGCGAGGCGCACAAGATCGAGGAGATGGCGGTCGTCGGCGAGGTCGAGGGCCGTCCGTGCATCCTCGTCGACGACATGATCGACACGGCGGGCACCGTCTCGAAGGGGTCGGTGGCGCTCGCGGCGATGGGGGCGGGGCCGATCTTCGTGGGGGCGACGCACCCCGTGCTCTCGGGCAAGGCGGTGCAGCTGCTCGAGGAGGCGCCGATCCAGGAGGTCGTCGTCACGAACTCGCTGCCGATCCCGGAGGAGAAGCAGTTCAGCAAGCTCCGCGTACTCTCGATCGCTCCGCTGATCGCGAGCGCGCTCCGTGCGGTGTTCGAGGACACGAGCGTGTCCGAGATCTTCGGCGGCGCGAACCAGCTGTAGTCAGGTCGGGAGGCGTCGACGATGTCTCCGTTCCCGCTCAGTCAGCGCGCCCTCTCCGACGGTCTCATGTTCCATGGGTAGACGTGGAGACCACCTGTTACGACGCGATCGAGCGGCGGCGTCCGTCAGCGGTCGATCCGTTGTGTCTCGATCACCGTTCCATCGCTGCCGAGCCCTAGCACTCTTCCTCGGATCTCACCGTCGAACGTAAAGACGTAGACCTGGCCGAGCTCAGGGAAGTCGGACGGTGGCTCGTAGCGGAGAGGCTCGACCGTGGTGCCATCGTCGAGCTCGATCCGGATGTCTCGCACCGGACCCCTGAACGCTCCCCATCCGTAGGTGCTCGTGCCGACATCGTTCTGGAACGTCGTCGTCCCGAACGGCGCCAGAGGACCGAGTCCCCTGGTGACGTTGTCCACGTTTGTCCCGCTGGTGCAGTGTGAGCCAGTCGCCGAGTTGTCGATGCACACCAGGCCGGGTGTCCCACGCCCTTGTACGATCACGATCTCCCACACGCGGGTGGGCTGATCGAGCGGTGTCCATGTCCCTTCCGCGACGGTGGCGAGCACGTTCCGCTTGGAGATCAACGATACGCCATCGACAGGGACTTCGTCTCCCGCGCGGAACGCTGCGACCAGCGTGGCGAGAGGAGGGCCTGGCGCCACGTAGGCACGCGCGATGTCGAGGTTCCATCCTTCTGGGTACGGCGTGACGACCGCGGGGAGGGTTTCGAATAGCGCCTGATTCCGGGCTTCAACGCGATCCACGTCGAAGGCGGCCATCCCGAACGCCAGGCTGGCGCCCCGAGCATCGAACAGCACCGGCTTCCCGAGACCGCCTGCAGGTGCGCCAACTTCTGTTCCGCATGCGAGATCGCTCGCGCGACCATCGATTTCGGCGGCGAGGCACACATCGTCTCGGACCCGGGCGCCGAGCAGGCTCCAAGGCACGCCCGCCTGTTCGCCAGAGGCGAGTACCCAGGCGGTGTCGACCGTGAGGTCCTGCTGCGCGTCCCGAAGTTCCATGTACTCAGGTGACTCCACGGAAAACGTCATCGAGTGGAAGGCGTCGATCAGGCCCGGATAGGCGTCCGCACCCTCTCCGGTGAGGAACGCTTCGTACGTGCGGCCGTGAACCTGGAACCGTGCCGCGGACTGGCCGCCGCATGTATTCACCCACCATGGCTCGGTCTTGTCGGTCGGCTCGACCGGCCAATGCTCGGCCGGCCCGGTCGAGGGGTCCGAGAGGACCTCTTGCACGTAGAGCACGACGCCGCCTTCGGACAAACTCCCAGAATTGAACGGGCAGATCCACGACAGGTCGCTGCCATCCTGGGGGACGGGATCGAAGTTGGTGAGCTGGAAGACGGGCGCGACCCGACGGCCGCCCTCGTACGATAGAGGGAGGCCCGCCACCCGGACGAGGGCCCAACCGGCTGGATGCTCGATCGAGATGCCGAGCACGTTCGACCGCTCGAAGCGTCCGAGCTCCCCGACCGGGCGTCCATGATCCCGCGGTAGCAGCACCAGGGCTCCGGCGACGATCGTCACGAGGAGCAACACTGCGGCGAGTCCGATCGCTGCGGATGCGACCTGGCGTCTGCGGACATGCGCTCGGAGGCCGGAGGGGGCTCGGGTCACTAGAGGCGATCGCTCGGCGTCGCGTTCGAGCACCCTCCGGATGTCGCGTTCGAGGTCGTTCATGACTCGTCCCTCCGGACGCGCTCGCGCAGCGTCGTCATCGCGCGTAGGACCAACGACCGCACCGCCGCGGCCGAGATGCCGAGTGCCTCACCGGTCTGCCGCTCGGATAGGTCTTCGTAGTAGCGAAGTACCACCGCGGCTCGCTGGCGCGGTGGCAGTGCTCGGAGCGCCGAGCGAAGCTCCTCGTGCTCGCCAACGTTGGGAGGGTCGACGTTCACGGCCGATCGCCGGGCCTCGCGCTCGAGATACGCCCGCTCCACCTTCCGGCGCCGGAACTGCGACGTGCACAGGTTCACGACGGTTCGCCGCAGGTACGCGTCGAACGAGCTCGCGGAGCGGAGGTGCCCGAACCGACCAGCGACCCGGATGAACGCTTCTTGTGTGACGTCCTCCGCGAGATGCGCGTCGCCGGTGAGCAGGAACGCGAGCCGCAGCGCCGCGGGAGCGCTCCGCAGGAACAGCTGCTCGATCGGACCCTCGTCAGGGAGGCCCTCATCGCTCACGCCGCCGCCGACGATATCCGTCCGCGCACCCATCACGAACCGTAGACGCGCAGCGGCGTCGTCTCATAGCGGATCTCGGGCGCACAGCAGATGGCGGCTTCGATGGCTCCCGCGTCCTCAGGTGCGCGCCCGTGCTCGGTGCTCACCTCTCGAGCGGCGGTTCGAAGCGGAAGTCGTTGCCCCGGCCGGGAGCCCAGCTGAGCCGGGCGGAGCCGATCTCGCGACCGGCGCGGTCGAGGAGCGAGATCCTCCCGTCGCCCCGCTCTCCATCGATCTCGACCGCGAATGCCTTCAGCTCGTACGCGAAACCCGAGGGCGGCGCGATCGTGTCCGTCTGGACGGTCGATCCGTCCTCGAGCTCGATCGAGACGCGCTCGGCGGCGGTCAGGACGAATCCGTACGCGACCGCACGGCCGCCGGAGAGCACGAACACGTCTCCGCTCCCGATCTCCGCGTCCCATGCGCCGAGGTTGCCGAGCTCGCCCGCGGGCTGTCCGAGCGAGTCCGGCGCCTGCACGGCCGTCAGCTCGAACTGGAACCCGGAGCCGTCGTTGATCCAGAGGGTCCAGTCGTCGCCGGAGGCGACCTCCACGCCCTCGCCCAGGGAGATCGGCGCCTCGGGCGCAAGGGTCTCGGTCGCGACGACGTCGCCAGCCGCGTCGTACGCGATGATGGCCGCTCCCGGATCCGGGAACGCGCTCGAGCGATACGCGAGGATGAACGCGTCGCGGTTCCCGCCGATCTCGTCCGGGACGTCGACGACCCCGGTCGAGACCGGTGGTCCCTCTACGGGGACCGCCTCGATCCGGGTGATGGGCGACGTAGCCGCGCCGACGACGACGACCTCACGCTCTTCACCGGTGCCGATCCTCCAGACCGAGAACTCCGGTCCCTCCGGGATGGGCGGCTCGTCGGAGAACGGCATCGAGATACCTCCCCCCTCGTACTCGAGCCGCAACACGAAGAAGCCCTCGCTGACCTCGGCGATGAGCTCCCAGTCCTCCCCGCCCGCCGTTCCGGTGGCGATCACGGACGCCCCCGCGGGACCCTCCTGCGGCGCGAACCGCAGGCTGCCGAACGCCGCTTCGAGGGCGTCGCGCTCGTCGTCGCGCGCGTCCGGGCCGAAGCCCACGCGTGCTTCGAACCCACGCCCGTTCGCGGTCCAGCGCCCTCGCAGGAACGTCCACCCGGGGTGGCACCCCGACGGTCCCACCTCGTCCTGGCTGGGCTCGATAAGCGAGACGAGCTCGACCGGCCATGGCCGTGCGCCCTCGCCGGCGAGCGCGAGCGGCACCTCCTGGATCGTCATGACGAGCCCGCCGCCCGCGTCGCTCGACCGCCCGGGGCACGAGATCGCCTCGGGGGTGATCTCCTCGGCGTTCGACATCAGCACGATCAGCCGGGTGGTCGTCTCCGTCTCGGGGGCGATGCCCGCCTCGACCGGATCGAGGACCGTCCAGCTCTCGGGGTGCGTGACGGTGACCCCGTTCACCGTCGTCTGGACCCTCGGTTCGAGGGGGTCCGCCGGCGCCGCACCGCGCGAAGGCCTGAACGCCCACACCGCGACGACCACCCCACCGAGGATCACGGCCACGCCGAGGGCGCCGGCGAGCACCGTGCCCATCTGGCGTCGCCGTGCGCGACGCAGGAGCCGCGCATCCGGCTCCGGCACGCCCGCGGCCGAGGCCTTGTCGTCCAGCAGCGTCCGCAGATCCCGCTCGAGGTCGTTCATGGCTCGTCCTTCCGGATCTCGGCTCGGAGGGTCTCCATAGCGCGGGCCACGAGCGCCTTCGCGGCGGCGGGCGAGCAGCGCAGGACGTCGGCGGTCTCGCGCTCCGACAGGTCCTCGTAGAAGCGCAGCACGACCGCGGCGCGCTGCCTCGGTGGGAGCGCGAGCACCGCGCGCCATAGTTCCTCGTGGGCTCCGATCTCGGTCGTGATCGGCGGCGGTGCGGCGGAGTGACGTTCGCGTTCCAACCAGGCGAGCTCCAGACGCTTCCGCCGGAGCTGCGACGTATGCAGGTTCACGATCGTGCGCCGCAGGTACGTGCCGAACGCATCGGGGACGCGTAGGTGGCCGAACCGGCCGACGACGCGTACGAAGGCCTCCTGGACCAGGTCCTCGGCCTGCGCTCGGTCGCCGGTGAGCAGGAAAGCGAGGCGCTGGGCGGCCGGCCCGTGCCGGATGTAGAGCTCGGTCAGGCGTCCCTCGGCCGCGGTGCCCCTCGCCACCTCGGTGCTCACCATAGGTCCCACATCTCCAAGACGCGGGAGGTCGGCGTTCGGTATCGGCCGGAGCGCGTTCCCGCAGGTCCAGGGCCGGATGGCGGGCGCGCTTGGTACCATTCCCCGGCCTGCGAGGGCACCCCAGATCCCACGAGAGGTCCAACCATGGAACTGAAGCTGGTCGCCGAACGACGCGAGGGAACCGGCAAGGGCGTCGCCCGCAAGCTCCGCGCGGCGGGGCGCGTGCCCGCCGTCGTCTACGGGCAGGGCATGGAGTCCACCGCCGTGTCCGTCGACGCCAAGGAGCTCTTCCACGTCATGCACGCCGGCGGGGCCAACGTGCTCCTCGACGTGGTCCTGGACGGCAAGCCGCAGCTCGCGCTCGCGCGCGACGTGCAGCGTGATCACATCCGCGGCCGCTTCATCCACGTGGACTTCCTCGCCGTCAGCCGCACCGAGAAGATCACGATCGCGATCCCGGTCCGCGTGATCGGGGAGTCCGTGGGGGTCAAGGCCGGCGGCGTCCTCGAGCACCACATGTGGGAGATCCAGGCCGAGTGTCTCCCCGGCGACGTGCCCGAGGCGATCGACGCCGACGTTACCGAGCTCGAGGTCGGCGACTCGATCAAGGTCGGCGATCTCGTCGAGCCGTCGGGCGTCACGTTCCTGTCGGCGGAGGACGAGACCGTCATCGCGGTCGTCCCGCCGCAGGCGCGCGAGGTCGAGGAGGTCGCCGAGGAGCTCGAGGGCGAGGAGGCCGAGGCCGCCGCCGAGGGCGAGGCCCCTGAGGGCGCCGCCGAGGGCGAGGCGCCCGCCGAGGAGGGCGGCGAGGGCGAGTAGCCCCCCGCCGGCGGCATGACCTGGCTGGTCGCCGGTCTCGGCAACCCCGGGGAGCGGTACGAGCGCACCCGGCACAACCTGGGCCGGATGGTCGTCGCCGAACTCGCGAGACGCGCCGGCGAGCGCTTCCGCAAGGTTCGGTTCCTACCGGTCGAGTCCGCCGAGATCCGCGAGGACGACGAGCGCCTCGTGCTCGCGATGTCGCAGCGCTTCTACAACGAGTCCGGCCCGGTGTACGCGTCGCTCGCCAGGAAGCACCGTCTCGAGCCCGGGAACGTGATCGCGGTCCACGACGACCTCGACCTGGCGTTCGGGGCCATGCGCGTGAAGGTCGGGGGCTCGACCGCCGGCAACCACGGGCTCGACTCGCTCGTCGCGGGGTTCCGCACGCCCGAGTTCCATCGCGTCCGCATGGGCATCGGGCGCCCGCCCGGGCGACAGGACCCGGTGGACTTCGTCCTCCAGCCCTTCCCGAAGCGGATGGAGGCCGAGGTCGCGATCTTCGTGGACGACGCCGCCGATGCGGTGCTGTCGCTCGTGCGAGATGGGCTGCCCGCCACGCAGGACCGCTTCAACCGCACCGGCCCACGCGCCTGACCGGATCGCCGGTCCAACGCCTCTGACCAGCCCGGATGTCCGAACGGCATCCCCCGCGCGCGCGTAGGCGTATCCCCCGGGTGCGCGCCCCTTTTTGCCCGACCGGCCGATGTGCCGTAGGCGCGTTCTCGCCGAACATGAGGGACGTCAGGTTCCTCGTCAGCAGAAAGGAGGCCGACCGTGCGTATCCGCCGTATCGCGTACTCGCTCGGCTGGCTCGTCGCCCTGGTCCTCGCGGCCGGCGCCGGCTGGAAGACCAACTAGCCGATCCGTCAGCTGACGTCGAACCGACGCCGCCACCTCGAACGTGAGGTGGGCGGCGTCGTGTCGTTCCGGGTCAGATCCTCGCGAGCGCCCGATCCAGGTCGAGGATCAGGTCGTCCGGGTGCTCTCCGCCGATCGAGAGCCGGATCTCGTGCGAGGGCACGCACGCGAGCCTGCGCCCGTCCTCGCCCTGCTGTTGGTGGGTGCTGATCGCGGGGATCGTCGCCACGCTCTTGATCCTGCCCAGGTCCGTCGCGCGCCAGATCAGGCTCAACCCATCGAAGACCCGGCGCGCCGCCAGGGGTCCGCCGCGGACGTCGAACGCCATCAGCGGCCCGAAGCGGTTGACGGGCGCACCGTGCGCGTCGCCGTCGACGAGCCACATGTCCCGGCGCGCGATCTGGTGGCCTGCGAAGGACGGCAGGCCCGGGTACTGGACGCCCTCGACCTTCGGGTGGTCGGCGAGCCACGCGGCCACGGCCATCGCGCCGCGGCTCCACTGGTCGATCCGCGAGCGGATCGTGCGGGCGTCCGAGAGCGTCACGAGCGCGTTGAACGGCGACATCGCGGGCCCGTGGTCGCGGAACGGCAGCAGCTTCACGTGGGTCGCGAAGTCGTGGAGCATCTCGTCCGGGCCGACGCGGCTCGGGATGTCGTGGCGCGCGACGACCGCCCCGCCGATCGCCATGCCGCTGCCCGCCAGGCTCTTGCTGAGCGACTGCACCACGATGTCGGCGCCCATCGCCAGCGGGCGGAGCAGCGCCGGCGTGGCCACGGTGCTGTCGACGACCAGCGGCACGCCCGCACCATGTGCAAGTGCAGCGACGGCCGGGATGTCGAAGACGGCCACCGCCGGGTTCGAGGGCATCTCGCCGTACACCAACCGGGTGCCCTCGTCGATGTTGGCGGCCCACTCGTCCAGGTCGATCGGCTCGCACACCCAGCGGACCTCGATGCCGCGCTCGCGCCCGTACCGCTCCGAGAACAGCATGAACGTGCCGCCGTAGCACTTGGCGGTCGCCACGATGTTCGGCGGTGGGAGGGACGGATCGAGCGCCACGAAGGGCTCGGTCGCCATGAAGACGGCCGCCATGCCCGAGGCGGTCGCGCACGCGCTCGCTCGGACGTCCGAGCCGTAGGTCTCGAGCAGCGCGAGCGTCTCCTCCAGGTAGTGCACGGTCGGGTTCGCGATCCGCGTGTACGTCCACGCCGGCATCCGGTACGCGAGCGCGGTCTCCATCTGGTCGGACTCGGCGAAGTGCTGGGCGGGGGACAGGAACAGCGGCTCGTTGATGCTGCCCTGGTTCGCGAGCGCCGCCTGCGCGTCGTACACGCCGTGCACCGCGATCGTGTCGAACCTCATGTGGCGCATGACGTCGCGGCGCTCCCCCTCGCGCTCGGCGATGTGCGCCCCGATCGTCTCCCAGGCGGCCACCCCGGGCGTGGTCCCCGTCGTGGCGCGATCCTCGATCATCGTGGTTCGTCTCCCTTCATGCGGGCGGTTCCAGCGGAAGCGCGGTCGTGGACTTCTCGATCCCGAGCACGAGGCTCGTGTTGACGCGGGCGATCCCCGGAACCGGCGTCAGGCGTTCGAGGATGAACCGCTGAAGATCGGCGCGGCTCCGGACGGCGACCTTGAGGATGTAGTCGAAGTCGCCGGTCACGTGGTAGCACTCGAGCACCTCGGGCATCTCGGCGATCGCCGCGCGCGCCCGAGCGATGTTCTCCTGCGAGTGGAGCGCCATCGCGACACCGATCAGGCACAGGAGCTCGAAGCCGACCGCCTCGGGGTCGACGATCGCGGTGTAGCGGCCGATCACGCCGCCGCGCTCGAGTTTCCGCACGCGCGCGTGGGTGGCCGCCCTGGACAGGCCGACCCGCTTCGCGAGCTCCGCGTTGCTGATCCGCCCGTCCTCCTGGAGGGCGTGCAGCACTCGGCGGTCGATGGCGTCGAGCGACGGCTCCATCCCAGGCCACGGTGCGCTCCCGAAGCTCGAGAGTCAACAGAGCGCCGCCTGAACCGCCCAAGTTCCGAACGAACGTCGGCTCGCATGCAGCCATTGGGTCGATCTGTCTCGTGAGGCGGTAGAGACGCGTCGATGTATGCCAGCCGATGAGGTGCGATCTGGGGGCGCATCCTGCCGCTACACTGCCCCGACGGGCCCGTCGCGCTGCGACGAGGCCTCTTCGCGCTGTGCCGGGACGGATCGAGGGAGGTGCCGTGGGTCTGGAGCGGGCGCTCGACGCGCTGATCGGCTCGGAGCCGTTCGAACGGCTCCTGCTCGAGCGCGCCCGGCCGGTCCTCGCGCGGGCCGAGGCCGGCGAGGACTTCCTCGTCGCCGCGCTCGCCCGCGGGCTCGACGCGCCGGTCCTGGCCGTGACGCCCGGCCCGCGCGAGGCCGAGGCGCTCGCGGCCGGCGTCGAGGCCTACCTGGGGCCCGCCGGCGTGGCGCTGCTCCCGGCGTGGGAGGCGCTGCCCTACGAGGGCATGAGCCCGGCGCCCGAGATCTCGGCGCGGCGGGCCGACGCCGTGCGGCGGGCGCGCGAGGCGACGGGGCCATTCGTCCTCGTCGCGCCGGCGCTCGCGGCGATGCAGGGGCTCGTGCCGACGCTCGGGCTCGCGACGCCGCTCGACCTGGTCGCCGGCCGCGACCTCCCGCCGGACGCGCTCGCCGACCGGCTGGTCGAGCTCGGCTACGTGCGCGCCGACGTCGTCGAGCACCGGGGCGAGTTCGCCGTCCGCGGCGGCGTCGTCGACGTCTTCCCCGGTACCGCGCGTCGTCCCGTGCGTCTGGAGTACTGGGGCGACCAGATCGAGTCGCTGCGGGAGTTCGTGCCGTCCTCACAGCTCTCGACGCAGCGCGTGACGCGCGTGCTCGTCCCCGCCGTCCGGGAGCTCGTCGCAGACGACGATCTGAAGGCACGGGCCGAGGCCGCCGCTCCCCGGTACCTGGACCGGTTCCGCGACGGGCTGCAGCGCCTGGCCGACGGCCTGCACTTCGAGGGGATGGAGGCGCTCGCGCCGCTCGTGTTCGACCATCTGCCCCTGCCCGCCGAGGTCCTGCCGGGCGGCGGCTGGGCGGTCGTCACGCAGGCGCGCCGGTCGTTCGACCGCGCGGCGCAGGCGCACCGGGAGGCCGAGGCGCTGGCGGAGGCCAGCGGCTGGCCCGGGCCGCCGGCGATCGTGCCGCTCGAGGAGGCGCTCGGCGGCCGCGTCCGGCTCCACCTCACCGAGTTCACCGAGGGGATCGACCTCGGCCTGCGGCACTGGGGGACCGCGCAGGGCAACGCGCCCGAGCTCTCGAAGCGGTTGGGCGAGCTCGCCGACCGCGGGTACCGGGTGGTGCTCTCGGCGCGCGGGCACGGGTCGCTCGAGCGCGCGAAGGAGACGGTGGGGGACCGCCTCGCGGCGACCGCGGATGCGGTCGAGACGCCGCTCGCGACCGGCTTCGTGTTCGACGCCGGGAAGCTCGCCGTCGCGACCGAGGAGGACCTGTTCGGCTCGCGGCGGCACACGCGCACGGCGCCGAGGCTGACGAGGCGTCGCACCGAGTCGATCGCCGACGAGCTCGAGCCGGGCGATCTCGCCGTCCACCGCGTGCACGGCGTCGGCCGGTACGTCGGGATCCAGCGCCGCGCGATCGCCGGCGCCGAGCGCGATTACATGGTCGTCGAATACGCGCAGCGCGACCGGCTCTCGGTCCCGACCGATCAGGTGGGCATGCTCGCGAAGTACCTGGGCGGCGACCAGCCGCGACTCTCGCGCCTGGGCACGAACGACTGGGCCCGCGCGAAGAGCCGCGTGAAGCGCGCGGTGCGGGACATGGCTGGCGAGCTCGTGCGCCTGTACTCGGTCCGGATGTCGGTGGAGGGACACGCCTTCGGGCCGGACACGCCGTGGCAGATGGAGCTCGAGGACGCCTTCCCGCACGAGGAGACCGGCGACCAGATCACCGCGATCGAGGAGGTCAAGGCCGACATGCAGGTCCCGCGGCCGATGGACCGCCTGATCTGCGGCGACGTGGGGTTCGGCAAGACCGAGATCGCGGTACGCGCCGCGTTCAAGGCCGTGATGGAGGGCAAGCAGGTCGCGGTGCTGGTGCCGACGACGCTCCTGGCCGAGCAGCACTTCATCACGTTCGGCGAGCGCTACTCGCCGTTCCCCGTGAGGGTCGCGATGCTCTCGCGCTTCGTGCCGCGCGCCGAGCAGCAGCGGATCCTCGAGGACGTCGAGAGGGGCGCGGTCGACGTCGTGATCGGCACGCACCGCCTGCTCTCGCGCGACGTGCGGTTCAAGGACCTCGGCCTGGTGATCGTCGACGAGGAGCAGCGCTTCGGCGTCGCGCACAAGGAGCGGCTGAAGAGGCTCCGCACGCACGTCGACGTGCTCACGATGACGGCGACACCGATCCCTCGCACGCTCGAGATGGCGCTCACCGGGATCCGCGACATGTCCACGGTCGACACCCCGCCCGAGGACCGCCAGCCGGTGCTCACGTACGTCGGGCAGTACGAGGAGGGTCTGGCGCTCGGCGCCGTCCGGCGTGAGCTGCTGCGCGAGGGCCAGGTCTTCTGGGTCCACAACCGCGTCGCGACGATCGACCGACAGGTCGCGTGGTTGAAGGAGCAGGTCCCCGAGGCGCGGATCGTCGTCGCCCACGGCCAGATGGACGAGGAGCAGCTCGAGCGCCAGATGGTGCGGTTCTGGGACCGCGACGCGGACATCCTCGTCAGCACCGTGATCATCGAGTCCGGCCTGGACGTGCCGAACGCGAACACGCTGATCGTCGACACCGCCCACCTGCTCGGGCTGTCGCAGATGTACCAGCTGCGTGGGCGCGTGGGACGTTCGAGCGAGCGAGCGTTCGCGTACTTCTTCTTCCCGCCGCAGCGCGAGCTGACCGAGGAGGCGCACGAGCGCCTCGCCACGATCAGCAAGCACCAGTCGCTCGGCAGCGGGTTCCAGATCGCCCTGCGCGACCTCGAGATCCGTGGCGCCGGGAACCTGCTCGGCGCCGAGCAGCACGGCCACATCGCCGCGGTCGGGTTCGACACGTACTGCCGGTTGCTCCAGGAATCGGTCGCCGAGATGCGGGGGCAGGAGGTGCCCGAGGAGAAGGACCTGCGCGTCGACCTGCCGGTGCGCGCCTTCATCCCGCCGGGGTGGGTGGCGCAGGAGGCGCTCCGCCTGGACCTGTACCGGCGGATCTCGACCGCGGCGGACCATCGGATCCTGGAGCGCGTGCGCGCTGAGACGGTCGACCGCTACGGCCAGTTGCCGTCCGAGGTCGAGACGCTGTTCGACGTCGCCTCGCTCCGTGTGACCTGCGCCCGCCTGGGCGTCGAGGAGATCTCGACCTACAAGGCACAGGTACGGATCAAGCCGGTGAGCCTGCCGGGCTCGCTCGAGGTGGACCTCGGAGCCCGGGTCCCGGGCGCCGCCTACCATCGCACGACCTCGACGCTGAACCTGCAGCCTGACCGCGTGCCGGCGGCGGAGCTCCCGGGCTGGGTGGAGCGCGCGCTCGTGCTCGCCACCGGTGGCGACCCCGCATCCTTGCTAGCATCGCCCGCGTGACCCTCCCCTCCTCGCGCCTGCGCGCGCTCGCCCTTGCGGTCGTCGCCGGGCTGGCGCTCGCCGCGTGCGACGCCGCCGAGCAGCCCGCGGCGGAGGTCGACGAGGCCACGATCACGAACGAACAGCTCGCCGAGGACCAGGAGCTGTTCGACTTCCTCACCTCGATCTCGGGATCGGCGTGCGGGCAGCCCGCGGAGGACGAGACGCAGGACGCTGCGTGCGCCCGGCTCACGCTCACGAACCTGATCCAGGAGGAGCTGGTGAAGGGGTACGCCGACGAGAACGACCTCGCGGCCGACCCCGACACGGTGGCGGACGTGATCGGGCAGATCGAGCAGTCGGTCGGCGGGCCGGAGGCCCTGAACGAGCAGCTCGCGCAGAGCGACCTGACGCGCGCCGGGTTCGAGGCGTTCGCGGCCCGTCTGCTGCTGTTCAACAGCGTCCAGACGGCCGTCGGCGAGGAAGAGGTGACCGACGAGCAGGTCCAGGAGCTCTACGACCAGAACCGCTCGCAGTACACGACGGTTGAGGTCGCGCACATCCTGCTCCCGACGCGCGCCGAGGCCGAGGACGTCGCCCGCGAGGCCACGCCGGAGAACTTCGCCGACCTCGCGGCCGAGCGCTCGCAGGACACGGCGTCCGCGGCGAACGGCGGGAGCCTCGGCCCCACGGTCGAGGCGGCGTTCGTCCAGCAGTACGACCCGACGTTCGCCGCCGCGGCGCTCGAGCTCCAGCCCCGACAGATCTCGGCGCCCGTGCAGACGCAGTTCGGGTGGCACGTGATCGAGCTGCTCTCGCGGGAGGTCGCGCCGCTCGAGCAGGTCCGCGAGCAGATCGCGTCCCAGGCCGCCGCCGAGGCGTTCCAGTCGTGGATGCGGGAGCGGCTGCAGACGGCAGAGATCCGCGTGAACCCTCGGTACGGCCGGCTGGACCGGGCGTCCGGCGAGGTCGTGGCCGTGCGGAGCACCAGCACCGGCGGCGGGTTCCAGCCCACCGCGTCGCCGTCGCCCGCCTCGCCGTGACCGAGCCGTCCGACCCGCTGGCCCACGTCCCCGAGGGTCCCGTCCCGTCGTCGCAGCACGGCGAGATGCTGCTCGACCTCGTCCGCGTGATGGCACGTCTGCGCGGGCCAGGCGGGTGCCCGTGGGACCACGAGCAGACGCACGCATCGCTCGCCCGGCACCTCCTCGAGGAGACGCACGAGGTCCTCGACGCGATCGACGCGGACGACCGGGGACTGCTGCGCGAGGAGCTCGGCGACGTCCTGCTGCAGGTGGCGTTCCACGCGCAGATCGCGGCCGACGACGGCGCGTGGGACGTCGACGACGTCGCCGAGGGCATCGTCCGCAAGCTGATCCGGCGCCACCCTCACGTGTTCGGCACGGTGGAGGTCTCGGGCGCCGACGAGGTCCTGCTGAACTGGGAGCGGATCAAGGCCGAGGAGAAGGGCGAGGAGCGGCCGCTCGAGGACGAGATCCCCGCCACCCTCCCCGCCCTCGCGCGAGCCGCGAAGGTCCAGCGGCGCGCCGCCGGCCGCGGCTTCGCGTGGCGCTCGGTCGAGGGCGCGCTCGGCGCCCTGCGCGAGGAGGTCGCCGAGCTCGAGTCGCACACCGACGCCGACAACGCCGAGCAGGAGGTCGGCGACGTCCTGTTCGCGGCGGTCGCCGTCGCGCGCGCTCTGGGCGTGGACGCCGAGAGCGCTCTCCGCCGCACCACCCGCTCGTTCACCGACCGGTACGAGCGCTTCACGCGGCTCGCCCGCGAGCGCGGCCTGGACCCGAACACGGCGTCGGAGGCCGAGATCCGCGCCCTCTTCCGCGAGGCCCGCTAGCTCTTCCGTTCCACCGCAGCGACGACCCATACCGCGCCGAGCGCGCACGCCGCGCCGAGCGTCGACCCGGCGACCACGTCCGAGAGCCAGTGCTCGTCGAGCACGGTCCTCGAGACCGCCATCGCCACGATCCACGCGACCGCGAGCGCCCACGCGAGGGCCTGCCGCCGGACGGACGCCGTCACCAGGAGCGCAAGCCCGACGGCGACCTGCGCGGCCGTCTTCGCGTGCGCCGAGGGGAACGAGGTCGCCGAGCTGCCGTCCGGCCGCACGCGCCCGATCCACGGCTTCAGCACGAACGCGGCGAGGTCGGCGACCGCCCACGCGAGGAGCCAGGCGCCGAGCGCCGCGTACCGCCGACGCGCGAGGAGCCACACCGCCACGACGATCCGGAGCGGCACCATCACGAGACCGGCGCCGAGCGTCTTCAGCCGATCGCTGACGGTCTCGGCCCATCCGGGCGCGTCGAGCGCGATGTCGCGCCACGCCCGGTCGATCCCGCCCAGCAGCGGAGGGTCGGGCGGGTCGAGCGCGACCAGCACCGCGAGCACCGCGAACGCCAGCCCGAGCGCCAGCGCGAGCCACGCCGCCCATCGCCGGTCCGCCGCGCGCTCCATCGGCCGAAGGGTAGCGACCCGCCTGCTACCGTGCGGAGCCGTGGAGGTGACTCGGGCGACGATCTCGGCGTTCGAGCGCGATCTGCTGCGACGGACCACGCGGCGCACGGTGCCGTTCGCCTGGGGGACGGCGTTCCTCGACGACCGGTTCCCGCTCCGCTGGGATAGCAACCTGCTGTGGGCGGACGCCATGCTCGAGGGCGTGCGCGCCGCCGCCGTCGCGGCCGAGTGCGACCGCGTGCTCGGCGGCGAGGGGCTCTCCCACCGCAACCTGCTGGTCGAGGACGAGGAGGCGGCCCGCCGGATCGCGCCGGGGCTCGCCGCACTGGGGTACGAGTGGGACCGCCTGGTCACGATGGTCCAGCGTCGCGAGCCGACCCGGTCGCCCGCCGCGCCGGTCGACGAGGTGGACGTCGACACCTACATCCCGGTCGTCCGCCAGGCCCTCCGGCCGGAGCCGTACGCCACCTCGGAGGCGGTGATCGAGCAGCTCGCCGAGCACCGGCGCGTGCTCGCCGACGTCGGGGCGCGCTTCTTCGTCGCGTACGTCGGCGACGTCGCGGCCAGCCGGTGCGAGCTGTACGTCCGCGACGGCGTCGCGCAGGTCGAGGACGTCGGGACCGTGCCCGAGTACCGGAACCGCGGCCTCGGCTCGGCGGTCGTGATGCGCGCGGTCGAGCAGGCGAGGATGGCCGGCGCCGACGTCGTGTTCCTCAACGCGGACGCCGACGACTGGCCGATGGCGCTCTACGGGCGGCTCGGGTTCGACGAGCTTGCGCGGTGGTCCGGGTTCGTCCGCGCGAGCGCTGTCTGAGCGCCCGGATATCCGGGCCGCGGGCCTCACGGGCACTAGAATCACCGCGATGCCTGCGATCGAAGCGGTCCACGCGCGCGAGATCCTCGACTCCCGCGGCAACCCGACGATCGAGGTCG
The DNA here is from genome assembly GCA_035762085.1 of Actinomycetota bacterium. Lineage (GTDB taxonomy): Bacteria > Actinomycetota > UBA4738 > UBA4738 > HRBIN12 > HRBIN12. The sequence goes on from DASTPT010000123.1 coordinate 21,094, forward strand.
ACGTGTACCTCGAGGACGGCGCGTTCGGGCGCGCCGCGGTGCCGAGCGGCGCCTCCACGGGCGAGCACGAGGCGCTCGAGCTCCGCGACGGCGACCCGAAGCGGTTCGGCGGCAAGGGCGTCCTGAAGGCGATCGACAACGTCGTCTCGACGATCGCGCCGGCCGTCGTGGGGGAGGAGGCGCTCGACCAGCGCGCGGTCGACGCGCTCCTGCTCGACCTGGACGGATCGCCCGACAAGTCGAACCTCGGCGCGAACGCGCTGCTCGGCGTCTCCCTCGCGGTGGCGCACGCGGCGGCCGACTCGCTCGACCTCCCCCTGTACCGCGCGATCGGCGGGCCGAACGCGCATGTGCTCCCGGTGCCGTGCATGAACGTCATCAACGGCGGCGCGCACGCCGACAACGAGCTCGAGCTCCAGGAGTTCATGCTCGCCCCGGTCGGGGCGGCCTCGCTCTCCGAGGCCGTGCGCTGGGGCTCGGAGGTCTACCACGCGCTCCGATCCGAGCTGAAGGCGCAGGGTTTGGCGACCGCCGTCGGTGACGAGGGCGGGTTCGCGCCGCAGATCGGCACCGCCGCGCAGGCGCTCGAGCTCATGGTTCGCGCGATCGAGGCCGCGGGGCTCGAGCCGGGCGACGAGGTCGCGCTCGCGATGGACCCCGCCGCGTCCGAGGTCTTCCGCGACGGCGCGTACCGCGTCGAGGGCCAGGATCGCTCGGCGCAGGACATGATCCGGTTCTGGCGTGGTCTGCTCGACGCGTTCCCGATCGTCTCGATCGAGGACGGCCTCGGGCAGGACGACTGGGAGGGCTGGGCGGCGATGACCGCCGAGCTCGGCGACCGCTGCCAGCTGGTCGGCGACGACCTGTTCGTGACCAACCCCGAGCGGCTGGAGCGCGGCCTGCGCGAGCACGTCGCGAACGCGATCCTCATCAAGGTCAACCAGATCGGGACGCTCACCGAGACGCTCGACACGATCGACCTCGCGACGCTGAACGGCTACGGCTCGATGTTCAGCCACCGCTCGGGGGAGACCGAGGACAGCACGATCGCGGACCTCGTCGTCGCGACGAACGTCGGCCAGATCAAGAGCGGCGCGCCGGCCCGCGCCGAGCGCACCGCGAAGTACAACCGCCTGCTCCGGATCGAGGAGGAGCTCGGCGATACCGCCCGTTACGCCGGCTCCACCATGATCCGGAGGGCCGGCGGGTGAGCGCCGGCACCCGGACGCTCCGTCGTGACCGCCCACGCCTAACGGCGCGAGCCGCGGCGCTCCTCGTCGTCGTCGCGATCCTCGCGCTCCTCACGCTCGTGCCCGCCCGGCAGTTCCTCGCGCAGCGGGGGCAGATCGCCGAGCTCGAGGCCCAGGCCACGCAGCTCGAACAGCAGAACGACGCGCTGCAGCGCGAGATCGCCCGCCTCAAGGATCCCGCCGAGCTCGAGCGCCTCGCCCGCGAGTGCCTGGGCATGGTCCGCCCCGGCGAGATCGCCCTCGTCACCCCGGACGTGCCCTCCTCCAGCGACTGCTGAAGGGTCGACCTCTCTCCATCCGGAACCCCGACGCGCCAGGACGGTCGGGAACGAACGCGCCGGAACGACGGGGATGGCGTGAGGGACCGTCGACCGGGGAAGGGAAGGTCTGCGAGGCGACCGGGGCGATTTGACGGGAACGTCCTGCATCCCGAGTCTGGAGCGCGATCGGCGCGGAAGGAGGACGAGCGGTGGGCAACGGGATCGGAGGGAACGGGGGCGGCGGCTCCGGCGCCTCGAACGGTACCGCCGGGGCGGGTCCGTCCACGCCGCCGCCACGGGGGGTGCGCCCGCTCGGCACGGTGATCGCCTCGGCGGTGGACGGGGTCCGGACGCTGGTGCGCAAGCACGTCGAGCTCGCCAGGGTGGAGATGAGCGAGGCGGCGGCGGTCCGGGCCAAGGGCATCGGCATGATGGTCGCCGCCGGCGTGTTCGGCGTGTTCGCGCTCGTCTTCCTGGGGACCTCGGCGTCGGCGGCGCTCGACCTGGTGCTCCCGAGGTGGGCCGCGAACCTGATCGTGGCGGTCGTGTTCGTCGCGATCGCGGGGGTGCTCGTCCTCGTGGGCCGGCGCGCGATGCGGACCGCCCCGAGCGGGACGGCGCGGACGCAGGAGATGCTGAAGGAGGACGCCCGATGGGCGAAGCAGCAGCTCGGAAGGTGACCGAGATCGACGAGGTCCGCCAGCGGCTCGACCTGGACCTCCAGGAGCTCGAGGAGCGGCTGCCCGCCTCGGTCCGCTCGGTGAAGTCGGTGCTCGGGGTGGTCCTCGGGACGGCGGTGCTCGGTCTCCTCGTCCGTCGCGTCGTGTCCGGACGGTCGGATCGGAAGCCCGCGGCCGAGGTCGTCGTTCGGATCGTGCGCGAGGACCGCTGACCGCCGCCAGGACATCTCCGCCGCGGTCCGAGGACCCCGACGGGCTCCGAACCCATGCGCGTCGGCGACGCGCAGCCCTCCCGCACCCTGCGTATTGACGGGTCGAACAACCCGATGGGATAGTGGCCGCCTTGGGGCTCGGCAGCCTGCGGGGCCCGTGAGCAGAGGAAAGGGGTTGCACTGGCAGACCTGGAGGTTGGCGCGGTCATCGAGGGGACCGTCTCGCGGATCACGCCGTACGGAGCGTTCCTGACGCTCGAGGGCGGCAAGGTGGGGCTGGTCCACATCTCGGAGATCGACCGCAACTACGTGAAGGACGTGCACGAGCACCTGCGGGAGACCGACGTCGTCCAGGCGAAGGTCATCGCCATCAAGGAGGACGGCAAGATCGACCTCTCGATCAAGGCCCTGCAGGACCCACCGCCGCAGCGGCAGCGCCGGGGCTCGGACCCGGATTTCGAGGCCCGGCTCAAGAAGTTCATGCGCCAGAGCGAGGAGCGCCAGGTCGACTTCAAGCGCTCCGTCGAGCACAAGCGCAAGTAGCGCCCCCCGTGGGCGAGCTCCGGGGCAGCGATCTCACCCTCGTCCGACAGCAGCTCGGACGCGAGCCGACGACACCGTTCACGGTCGTCGCGCGCTGTCCGGACGGGCATCCGCTCGTGATCCGCAACCACCCGGTGGACGCGGACGGACGCCCCTTCCCGACGCTGTTCTGGCTGACGTGCCCGGTCGCGGTGAAGGCGATCTCGCGCGTCGAGTCCGAGGGCGCGATCGCGCGGCTGAACGAGCGGCTCGAGGCGGACTATGTGTTCGCGGCCGCCCTCGAGGCCGCCCACGGCGCCTACGCGGCCGAGCGTTCGCGCGCCCTGCCCGAGGCCGCCGGGTGGGGCGGCGTGGGCGGCACGCGGGTCGGCCTGAAGTGCCTGCACGCGCACTACGCGAACCACGTCGCCGGTGGGGAGGACCCGGCCGGGGCGTGGGTCGCCGCCCGGATCGAGCCCATCCACGAGGAGCGCGAGGGGCGGGTCGCCGCGATCGACCAGGGGACGAACTCGATCAGGCTGCTCGTCGCCGAGCCCGACGGCCGCGGCGGGTTCCGCGAGATCGCGCGTGACATGGTGATCACGCGGATCGGCGAAGGCGTGGACGAGACCGGCCGGATCGCTCCGGATGCGTTGCGACGCACCGTCGACCAGCTGTCGGTCTACGGCCGCCGGGCGCGAGCGCTCCACGCGGAGCGGATCCGCGTCGGCGCGACGAGCGCCGTCCGCGACGCCGCGAACCGCGAGGAGTACGAGCGCGCGGTGCTCGAGCACGCGGGCACGGCGCTCGAGGTGATCGACGGCGACCACGAGGCCGCCCTGTCGTTCCTCGGTGCGACCGTGGGGCTCGACGTCGAGGGAGCCGAGCCTCCGTACCTGGTGCTGGACATCGGCGGCGGCTCGACCGAGTTCGCAATCGGGGACGCCGAGCCGGCGCGCGCGCTCTCGACGCAGATGGGGAGCGTGCGGCTGACCGAGCGCTTCCTCACGACCGACCCGCCGACGGCGCCCGAGCTCGAGGCGATGGCGGCGGCGGTCGAGATCGTCCTCGACGGCGTGACGGCGAGGCTCTCCGCCGAAGATGCCCGAACGTTCATCGCAGTGGCTGGGACGGCGACCACGCTCCAGGCGATCTCGCGCGGTCTGCCGTTCTACGATCCGGAGCGGATCCACCGCACGTGGCTCTCGCTCGCCGAGGCCGAGCGGGTCCTCGGCGACCTCGCCGGGATGACGAACGGCGAGCGCGCCGCCCTCCCGGTGATGGCGCCCGGCCGGGGGGACGTGATCGTCGCCGGCGCGCTCGTCCTGGTCCGCGTGATGAGGCGGTTCGGCTTCGGGCGGGCACTCGTGTCCGAGACCGACATCCTCGATGGCCTCGCGCTGGAGCTGCTCGCCGTCCGGTAACCTTCCTCGGCCGTGTCGAGGAGCCGCAACCGCCAGCTCGCGAAGCAGCACGCGCGACGCCAGGCCGAGCGCCGTGCGCAGCAACGCCGCCGGAACGCGGCGATCGCGGTCGCCGCCGTCATCGCCGTGCTCGGGATCGGCTTCGCCGCGTGGGCGTTCCTGTGGGGGGGCGACGAGGAGTCCGCCGCGAGTGCGACGCCGAGCGCCTCTCCCTCGGCGACCGGCCCCACCGGCCCCACCGGCCCGACCGGGGAGCCGGGGGAGCAGACGGGGACGGTCGAGCCGACGGCCGGGCCCGAGGAGGTCGCGTGCGGCGCCGAGGCCCCGGGGGGCGCGATGGATCCGAAGCCGCAGTTCGCGGCGCCGGCGAAGGTCATCAAGAAGAGCCAGACCTACGTCGCCACGCTGCAGACCTCGTGCGGCGACATCGTGATCGAGCTGCTCGACGACCTGGCGCCGAAGACCGTGAACTCGTTCGTGTTCCTCGCGCAGGAAGGCTTCTTCGACGGCCAGCGGATCCACCGGATCGACGAGAGCATCGACGTCCTGCAGGGGGGCGACCCGACGGGCACGGGCGGCGGCGGCCCCGGCTACACGATCCCCGACGAGCTGACCGGCGAGGAGTCCTACGCGGCGGGCACGTTCGCGATGGCGAACGCGGGTCCCGACACCGGCGGCAGCCAGTTCTTCATCATCACGGGCGTGGACGGCCACGCGCTCGACGACCAGGCGGCGTGGACGATCTTCGGCACGGTCATCGAGGGCCTGGACGTCGCCGAGCGGATCCAGCAGGTGCCCATCTCCGACCCGGAGGCCGCGGCCGCGGGGGACCTGACCGGCCAGCAGCCCTCGGAGGCCGTGTACCTCGAGCGGGTCACGATCGACACGAAGTGAGGTCCCGGGTTCGGGGTAGGCTCGTTTGGCCCGGGTGTCGGAACTGGCAGACGACGGCGCCTTAAAAGCGCTTGTCCCGCGAGGGACGTGTGGGTTCGAATCCCACCCCGGGCAC